>JAFSAM010000067.1 GCA_017441005.1 Clostridia bacterium
ATGCAATAAAGACGTATATATTTACAGCACAAGGAATCGAAGTTTCTTTTTATACTCCATATTCCTTAAAAGGACTCCTAAGGAAATCCATTAATGTCGAAAAAACGATCTTTGGTGGAATAAAAGAACATGTATTTGATTGAATTTACACTTCTTTTCAGTTAGTGGATCAAACGGCAGCGAATTATATTTTATTAACCAATAGTTTTCAAGGACTGGAAAAAGACATTTCATTTATCAGTAGCGATTATAGCATAGTGTATATGTTTGGCGTCGATAAGAAACATATCGTCTCTTACAAATAAATACTATATACACAACAAACGGGTATGCGGACCGATTCCGCATACCCGTTTATTTATTTTCTGTCAGTTAAGCGAGTTTACAAAACGCATAAATGCATTTTTTCCCGCTTCGTCGCGCTTGTACACACCCGCGTCGAGAAGCACCTGACGGAAGACCTCGCCTACCTCCTGCTCGATAATATGCTTTGCATTGTCGGCACAGAATTCGGGATGACGAGCAAGCACTTCCTTTGCCCAGTCGGCATGCTGTACAAGCTCGGGATAGGTGTTAAGCTCTTCGCCGTTCACCAAAGCCTTTTCAAGCGTTACAAGCTCCTTCGAAAGTCTTGCGGGCAATACTGCAAGTCCCATTACCTCGATAAGCCCGATATTCTCCTTCTTGATGTGATGGAGCGTGGGATTGGGATGATAAAGTCCCATCGGTCTTTCCTCGGTAGTGTAATTGTTTCTCAAAACAAGGTCACATTCGTAGAAATCGCCCTTCTTCCTTGCGATAGGCGTTACCGTATTATGCGAAGTACCGTCGGTCTCGGCAAAAATCGTCGCATCGGGGTCGCTGTAACTTCTCCAGTTCACAAGAACGTGATTACAACACTTTGAAAGCTGATCTCTGTTCTTCGAGGAAAGTCTTATAACAGACATCGGCCACTTGACGATACCCGCATTGACCTCGGGATAGTTGTCGAGCTTGAATTCCGTTTCGACGGGAGACGTTTCCATAGCAAAAGTATACTTACCGCCCTGAAAATGTTCGTGGCTGAGAATAGAGCCGCCTACAATGGGAAGATCTGCATTCGAGCCCACAAAATAGTGGGGAAGATAATCGATTATATCAAAAAGCTTTCCGAATACGCTTTCGTCGATGACCATCGGAATATGCTCTGTATTAAACACGATGCAGTGCTCGTTGTAGTAGCCGTATGGCGAATACTGGAGCTGCCAGGGTTGTCCGTTTACGGTAACGTTGACAGGACGGAGGTTCTGTCTTGCGGGATGGCTGACAGTTCCCGCAAAGCCCGCATTTTCGGCACAAAGCTGACACTTCGGATAGCTTGCCGATTTCGCAAGCTTTGCTGCCGCGATGTCTCGCGGGTCTTTTTCGGGCTTCGAGCAGTTGATCGTAATATCAAGTGTGCCAAACTCACAGTCGTAAGTCCATTTAAGGTCCTTTGCAATTCTGCCCGCGCGAACATAGTTCAGCTTCTTGCTGAAATCGAAATACCACTCGGTCGCACTTTCGGGAGACTGTGCGGCACGTGCTTTAAACTCGGCATTTACCTCTCTCGGCATGGGAGTAAATACCCCCATCAGCTTTGTATCAAAAAGATCTCTCGAATTTGCTGTATCGGATATTATGCCCTTTTCTGCGGCATAATCAATAATCGGGGCTAAGACAGCATCAATATCGTCGGAATCAACTTCCCCTTTCGCTTCGTTCCACTCGCCGAGACCGAGTATATCGATCAGGCTGTTTCTTACCACGTATTCGTCTTCGGCAGAAATAAGTCCGTTTCTTATTCCGTAATTTATAAGTGTCTGTACGTTCTCAAAAATCATAGCTTTCTCCTTATTTTTATCCAACTATAAATATATTTTATCATATAACAAAACAACAACAAATAAACATTATTTAACTAAATATACACAAAATTAAACAAACTATTGAAAAAAGCGCTAAATTGATATATAATTATTATAGTATACGGTATATTACGGAGGAAATAATATTGTTTACTAACGTTGCATATTTAGGGACACCGAGCGAGGATATCGTCAACAACGAGTGCAGTCTGCGTGTGACAGCAGTAGGAAACTTCCGTCTGGATACGGGCGACACCTTTGAGACCGACCGTCCCAAGGGGCGCGGCGACTATCAGCTCTACTACGTAGCATCGGGAAAAGCCCACTTCTTCTTCAACGGAAAGGAAAAGATCATTTCAAAGGGCAAGATCGTGCTTTTCAGACCGGGAGAAGCGCAAAAATACGTGCTCTACCCATCCGACAAGCCCGAGACCTACTGGGTGCATTTTACGGGTAAGGACGTAGAAAGTCTGCTCGACTGCTACAGCTTCCCCAAAAACGAAAACGTGTTTTTTACGGGCAGTACACAGGACTATCAAAACATTTTCGGTCAGATGATCCGCGAGCTCCAGCTCAGAAGGAAAAACTTCGATGATCTTCTGACATTCAATATAAAGACACTGCTCATAATGATCAACCGCTATCAAACAGAGGGTAAAAATGCGGGCTTTCAGGTTCTTGACGAGATTGAAAAAGCGATCAACTATTTTAACGCAAACTATAATAAGCAGATCGTCATCGAGGAATATGCGGAACAGCACCTTATGACCCCCTGCTGGTTTA
The DNA here is from genome assembly GCA_017441005.1 of Clostridia bacterium. Classification (GTDB taxonomy): domain Bacteria; phylum Bacillota; class Clostridia; order Oscillospirales; family CAG-272; genus RGIG1995. The sequence continues at coordinate 2,670 of JAFSAM010000067.1, forward strand.
TACAGAATTTTAAACAGCTCACAAAAACCACCCCCATGCAGTATATTCTTTCTCTTCGACTCACGAACGCAATGAATATGCTCGAAAACAAAACCTACAATGTCCAGCAGATCGCGACCGCCGTCGGCTATGACAATGCCCTCTACTTCAGCCGTCTTTTTAAAAAGCACGTCGGCATGTCGCCCTCCGAATACCGAAAAAGCCTGAAGAATAAATAATAACAAAATCCCGATATACGGCAAAAATGCCGTATATCGGGATCGTTTTTATGCTATATCCTTTTTTGGATATCTTACGTATGCAAATATAATAAACACTGCAGTAATAACCGCGCCTAATATGAGAACCGTAAGATCGATCCCATTTTCGGCGACAATATCTGCTCCGTCGGCATAACCGTATGGCGTAACGTATTTTAAAAACTCAAGCTTATCGGTCATATTTGCGGCTATATTCAAGAAATAGAACAGCAAAGGTATTCCTATTCCGATTCCGACGTTTGCCCCCTTAAGCAAAACGGATAATCCGAAGGTTACGGCAAAAACCTCGAGTTGCATAATAAAATACGCAACAAAAATTAATGCAAGAGGCTTTATCGGTGCATCTACACCAATTATCAGCACGGAAACTGCCGTTGCCAAAACAATAGACAGATTGAGTATCAATATCTGAGTCACAGACGCCATAAGCTTTTGAGTCATGATACTTGTTCTTGAAACGGGATGTGCCAAAAGGAATTCAGCCGTTCCGTGCTTTTCCTCCTTCGAAAGAACGGATATACCCAATATCGCCGCAAAAATTCCGCCGCCAAGCCCAAGCATCTCACTGCACTCGATCGAGAAAAAGCCGATAAACTCGCCTAAATTCACCTTATCCATGCCGAATGCATCCGTAAAGCTTCCCATATTGGCAAACATATTGTTTATTTCATCCATCTGCTTTGCCATTTCCGGGTAAATAAGTATACACACCGCCGTCATAAACGCTATTACCCCCGACCAGATAAGCAAAGACAGCCTATTCTGCTTAAGTTCGTGAAAAAATAAAGTCATCTCACTTATCCTCCTTTGAATAATAGTGCATAAATACGTCCTCAAGCTCGGGATCGGATACGGTAAAGTCCTTGAGATCCACCGTCGACAGCATATTCAAAAGCTCCCTTGCACCGCCGTTATACAAAAAGCTTATTCCCTCGCTTGTATTCTTAACGTTTTTAATATATTCGGAGGAAGGAAGCCCGATGGCGCCCTTTAATACAACCTCCTTCACGCCGTTGTGACCGAGCTTTTCGACTCTGTCGCAAACAAGCATTCTTCCCTCTTTTATGACCGCCGCATTCTTACAATATTTCCCCACCTCGGACAGGTTGTGGGACGAGAGAAATACTGTCACGCCCTGCGTGTTGCGCTCCTTCAGAATATTAAAGAACTCTCTTTGCATCAATGGGTCAAGCCCGCTTGTCGGCTCATCCAATATGCAAAGTCTCGGCTCGTGCTGCAGTGCGGCAACTACAGAAACCTTTTTTCTGTTGCCGAGCGACAGCTCGTTTATCCGCTTCGTTACATCGAGCTCCAACCTTTCGCAAAGCTCCTTCGCCGTTTTATCGCAATTTTTTGAGCGAAGCTCGGCAGAAAGCTTCAGTACATCCTTTACTCTCATTTTTTCGTAAAAAACCGACTCAGACGGCATATATCCGATCTCCGACAATATTTCCGGTCTACTGTCGCCCACATCCTTGCCAAATACCACAGCCTCACCGGAGGTCTTATGAATCAGCCCCATAATAAGACGTATAAACGTACTTTTTCCCGCTCCGTTTGGACCGATAAATCCGAAAAAATCGCCCTCTTTTACGGTCAGATCAAGGTCTGTTATTCCGCGCGACTTTCCGTAATATTTCGTCAGCTTTTTTGTCTCAATCGCATTCATCGTTCTGCTCCTAAATTATTTACCTATCTTTTCGATAAGCGAATCATACAGCTTTTCGGTAGCATTCGTATTCTCGCCGGTAATCGCAAGATACTTTCCGTCAGCTTTTATAAGAATCACCTTTTTTGAGGCATCATTGTAATAGAGGGTATAATATCCGAGCTCATCGTTCCTGAATTTGCCCATATAAAGCGATATTCCGCCGTAGCCCATATTCCTGCTTCCGATATCAAAGTCATCTCTCAGTTCAACGCTTTCGATCACCGAGTATTCGACAGAAAGATCATTCCAGCCGAAAGCATTAATCTCAATAGAATCGTCTCCCAGCTTTACGTCAAAATCCGACATCAGTATCACGCCTACCGTAATAATAACTATTATAGCTATGACGATCACGGCCTTGACCCCCATTTTCCTCGGAAGCTTGCCGTAATCAACTTTAGGCTTCTTGTCTGCTCTGCCTTCCTTTACCTGCTTTTTATAATACAGGAAAGAATATACCGTGGGAATTATAACCATAAGAATGATGATAGCGATCATAAAACCGAAGCAAAGCTTCTCGGGCAAAAGCATACACAAAAACATTGCCGCGCCGCCAAGCACCCACAGCTTACCTGCCAATCTGTGCGTGACATTCCAGTTTTCGGTGTTTGCAAGTGTCCATTTCACCTTGATCCCCATTGTAAAATTCTGCTTACACTTGGGCAGATAGTTTCCGATCACGATAAACAGACAGCCCATAAACACAAGAAGAAGCTTGCTGATATTGTATTCAACCTCGAATGCGCCGGCATATACCGCGCCGTTTGTAAATAACGATATTACGGGGATCATCCAATAAGTCAAATTACGTATCTTTTTATTCTGTCCGTCTCCGGGCTCGAATTTTTCCTCCGCCCATATACAGATCCAATGGGCTGCCAGTAAGATCAGCGGCAAAGCAAAAACCGCCATAGCCTTGCCCATACTGCCGTCGGCACTTCCGTCTATACCCCAATGTGTATTCATACTGCTCGGCAGACTGTTCCAAAAGATCAGACCGAAAAGTATGGGCAGTAATATAACTATCGATGATATCACCAATACCGTTTTCTTATTCTTCATTATCTTCTTCTCCCTTCAAGCCGCTTATCCAGAGCAGCACGTCTTCAAGCACCGACGTGTTGAGCTCATAAAAAATATACTTTCCCTCTCGGGTGTCTCTGATCAGATCAGCATCCTTCAGCACAGATAAGTGCCGCGAAACCGACGCGCCCGTTACCGTAAAATGCGCCACAATATCGCCCGCAGACATTCTTCCCTTTTTCAAGAGTCCGAGTATCTCCCGCCTGATCGGGTCGGACAGCGCCTTCATAGTATTTTGTAGTGACAATTCACACACCCCTTTAACATTTAACCTAAATGTTAAATATATTTTATCATATATCCCCTCGTTTTGTCAAGAGGGGATATATGGTTTTTATTTATTTTTCTTTTTGCAGATAATGTTAAGTAAAACGTATGCGCCGACAAGCACTGCAACGGTGGCTGACAGTACGCCAAACATAGCCCCCACACTGACCTTGCTTCCGAAGAAATACAGATTACTGTCGACGGCGGTCTCCATCTCATCCAATACCTTTTCGGGGACGCCTATCCTCTCCATCTCTCCGAAAACGCCTCTGAGCGAGTGCGTTCTCACCAAAGCCGTTCCGTAGGTTCCCGGCAAAAGCGATACCGCCTTTTGGAGTCCGGGCGAAAACTGCGAGATAGGCATATAAGCTCCGCAGATAAAGCCGTAGCACGAGCTTACGATCGTACCGACAGCCGCGATCTGTCCCTGTGTCGACAGAAAGAAGTTGATCACGCTTGACAGCGCCGTACCGAACATTACGAGCAACAATACGTCAAGACAGAGCCAAAGCACGTCACCGAGAGACATATACCATCCGCTGAATGCTATATAAGCAAGTCCCAAAGCAACGGCGGCAAAGCAAATGATCAAGGTCGAAATGAGTGTTGCAAAATAATAGCCGAGTGCCAGAGTTGAGCGTTTTACAGGGGTCATCATCAGGTCATTCAGGCTTCCGTTTGCCCTGTCCTGAACCATCAGCATATTACACGATACGGCTACCGTGACGCAGGATACGGCAAGTATTGACGAGAGAAGCTGTCCGCCGACAACGCCGTTCAGTATTTCGTCAGAGAGTGTAATTCCCTCCGGCATAGATGAAATGAAGCTGTTTTTGTATACGTTTCCGAGAAATGTCGAGTAAAGCAAAAGAAGAATACCGGGAGTTATAAGAGAGGTCAAAAACATTCCCTTATCCCTGAAAAAAAGCTTTGTATTTCTTTTTATAAGGACCGAAAGACTATTCATTGCTCGTTACCTCCCCCTAATTTTTTACCCGTCACCGCAAGAAAGACGTCGTCCATCTTGCCCTTTGTGATCTCATAATCCTTGAAAACAGTCGGAAACCTTACGATGAGCTCGGTTGCCTTTTCTGTATTAGGAACGGACAGTCTGTAGCCGTCTCTGATCTTTTCGTAAGGCACGTTCATATTTTTTGCGGTATTCTCGTCGATACCGTAAACCGTGACATAGTCGCCCGAATACTTGTTTTTTAGCTCAAGCGGCGTTCCCTCGGCGACAAGCCGTCCGCTGTTCAGTATCACAACATAGTCGGCATCCGCCGCCTCCTCCATATAGTGGGTAGTAAGGAATACCGTCATATCTTCGTTTTTTCTCAAATCGTTTATTACGTTCCAAAGAATGTTCCTCGTCTGCGGGTCGAGTCCCGTCGTCGGCTCGTCGAGAATGAGTATCTTCGGTCTGTGGATCAGCGCCCGCGCAATGTCGATCCTTCGCCTTTGTCCGCCCGAAAGCTTGCCGACAGTCCTTTTTAAAAGATCGGAAAACGACAGCATTTGTGCAAGCTCGTCAAGCCGCTTTTTGAATTCATCGCCGTATATGCCGTAGAGTGCTGCCCTTGTTTCAAGGTTATCCCTGACCGACAGACTCTTATCAAGCACCGAGGACTGGAACACGACTCCAAGCTCAGACTTTATTGCGTCGGGGGATACGTCCATATCGTTTCCGCCGACAAAGACCGAGCCGCTGTCCTTTGCAAGCTGACCGCTGATAATGTTTATGGTCGTGGACTTGCCCGCTCCGTTTACTCCGAGAAAAGCAAATAATTCGCCCTCTTTTACGCGAAACGAAAGACCGTTCACCGCCTTCACGTCACCGAAGGATTTGTTCAGATCCTTTATTTCAATTACATTTTTCATAAAGCTTCCGCCTTTCTTGTCAGAGCATTAAATACTTCCGTAAGCATTTTCGATGCCTCGTCCATGGTAAACATACTGTTTCCGTTTGCAAACATTACGGCAAGTCCGTGGGTATACACCGACAGATGATTATACAGCCACATAGCCTTTTTTTCGTCAAGACCGTATCCGCTGCATACTGCCGTCAGAGCCTTATCGGAATAGACCGAGTCGCCCGGATGATAGCCATGTACCGTATCATTTATATCGTAATACATAAACAAAAGCTTAAAAAGCTGCGGCTCTTCCTTTGCAAATTTAATGTATGACAGCCCGGCTCCCTTGAACGGTATCTTACCTGACATACCCTCATTAAAGTAAACACCGTAAAGCTCGATCGCCTTTTCTTTTACCGCAAGCTTTACCTCTTCGATGCTATCAAAAGCGGTAAAAATCGGAGCTGTGGACGTACCCAGCCTTTCTGCAAGGCTTCTTGCCGAAAAGGCGGCTATTCCCTCATTTCTCACCAAATCAAAAGCCTTTGATGCGATCTGTTCTCTTGTGAATTTGACCTTTGGGGGCATATTCAGCCTCCTTTCTCAAGCATAAATAACGCCTGTTATATTACACTTGTTATTATAATATGTTTTGCGGCATCTGTCAAGTAATGCACGAAAAAAAGCGGTCAAAACCGCCCTGCTGGTAAAACAGTAATTCACAATTTTCTTGGAACAGGCATGATTTCGGTCATGCCTGTTCTGCTTTTGTCAGTACATCCACGGAAATAAAGCCGATGAGGTCGTAGGAGATATGAATCTTCTGTTTCCTCTTGCCGCTGGACTTGTCGGGTGCTTCTACATAAACTGCCCATTCCTTTGGATTGTCGGGGTTAGCCTTGTACCCATAAGGAATGTATGTAGTCAGCCGTTCGCCACGCTCTCCCTTTGCCTTGTTGACTGCACGAATTTTACGGCTGGTATCTTTTGCAAAAAATTCGTTGAACCAATTCTTGATACCGGCAATATCGTTGTCCGTGCTGTTGGGGTCGATAGTGTCAAAGTGGTCAATCTCTCTTGGGGGGCATCATCGGGGCGAGGCTCGACCTTGGCATAGGGGTCTGGATTGGAGAAAACAAAAGAATGGACTTCGCCGTATTCTTCGCCGTTATCAAAATCGTCATCGGCTAAAATCTCTTTCAGCTCCTCGTCGGATAGTTCGATAATATCGTCATCACGGTCATCGTGAATATCTCTCATTTTGATTTTCGGACGCACTTCATCAAGCCTCCTTTTCATTCATTCGTTTCGATTCGCTTCAATTAAATCTCGCTCGGATAGCAAAACAGACGAACGCTGTCAACGGTCAAGATGAACGGCTTCGCCGCCATCGACAGCGTCCGTCCGTTTCGCTTTTGGGCAGACAAGGCGGTTGCCGCCGATTTCCATTTAAGGAAATGGCGCTTGCTATTATGGGGAAACGTAGAATAGCAAGCACAGCAGGTGTATGTACACTCTGCGATTTTGTGAAAAATTTGAAATCTTCGATTTGCTTGCTAAGATGCAATCATGTGTAGCAAGCAGGGCACGACGGTACCCACTCGTGCGCACTTGTTGGGAAACGTCCCAAGCCCTTTAACAATTTCAAAGAAATTGGCTATGCACCATTGGTGCTGATTTTCATTTTATCCATTGAGAGTTATGTTCCCGGTTTGAATTTATGTCCGCAAACTTGGCAAACATTTACGGGTTTTCCACTTCCTAAGAATCCCCATACAATAGAATATCCTCGGTTGATAGTTGCAATAGAGGTTGCACCACATTTAGGACACTTGGAAATGTTTCTGTCTTCGCCGGCTTTAGGTATGTAATACTCGTTCTTTCGAGAATCATATGCTGGTTTCACAGTAGCTTCTTCACTGGAAATTGGTTGTAACCGAACATTACAAACAGAGCAGTAAAACGCATCACGTTGATTTGTGATTTTTCCGCATGCTGGACATTTCTTGAAAACCGATTCTGATGTATTTGGATTGGAACCACGAGAGGGTTTAGCAATTTTATCTTTTATTACCAAATTAAATTCCAGCTTGTTTTCACCCTCAAATACTTCGTACTCAATTCCGGCATCAGTAAATTCTTGAGCTAACTTTTTGATTTCCGTAATGTTTTCTTTAATAGAAATCACAAGTGGTAAATTCAATATCGCTGCTTTAGCATCTTCAAGACTGTAATGGAATTTGTTCTTTAACGTAATAATCATTTTAGCATTGCTTCCGTTACAGTTTATTATCTTGAAAGAGTATTCCTTTTGATTCTCTTTCGCTTTTGCTTCTGTATTATTCTGTTTTTCCACAGTAGGACTCTTTGCTTTTTCATTATTAAGCAAGGATAATGGATAACCGCAATGAATACAAGCAGGAGCTTTATCTGAAATCTCTTTTCCGCATTCTGGACATTTTATAAGTGCCATGGTTTTTACTCCCGTCAATCTTTTTCATTTAGATATTCTTCGTACCATCTCAATGCATCATCTGGCATAGCGTACATAACTTTATATCTTTCATCATAAATGGCAAAAAAATCATTTTGATTATCATTTTCATCACAAATGACCATGAGGGCAGTTGCCATTTCTTTACCACGAATTTCCTTCCACTCGATATTTTTTACGAAATAGTATATTGTGTTTCCATTATATTGGATACTTTTCTTATTGTTTGACATTCTTTTTCTCCTCTCTATGTGTTCTTAGTCATCGAACAATTTCCAAAATTACAATTTGCTTATTTTTGGAAATCAAGCAACCAGTCCGCAATATCAACAATCCATACGCCCTCGTACTGATACTCATCGTGTCGAGTACGGGCAATCACCATTTTGGGATAAGCATCCTTGATTTGAAGCAATGGTGAAACCTCACGTTCAAAAGTCTTTTCATCGCTGATGTTGTCAGATACCTGTATATAAATCTTTTCATTGCGCTTGATAGCAACAAAGTCGATTTCTTTCTTGTAAAGCACACCGACATAGACCTCATATCCTCTGCGGAGCAGTTCTATCGCGACCACATTTTCAAGGATTCTGCCGTAGTCCATATTTTTCGTGCCGAGCTTGGCATATCGGAAAGTATGGTCGCTCAAATAATACTTATCGTTGCTGGAAAGATATTTTTTGCCTTTAATGTCATATCTGCGGACTTTATAAAAGGCAAAGGCATTGCACAAATACTGAATATACGAGCTAATGGTAACATGGTTGACTTTTTCCTTTAAGCTACTGAAAGTATTTGTGATGTTTCGTGCCGAGGTCAGATTGGAGATATTGTCCATAAGGAAATCCACAAGTCTGTCCATGAGCTGCATATTGCGGATTTTATATTTCTTACGAATATCCCGAACAATCAATGTATTGAAAACATCGGCAATATAATCATACTTGGCTTCTTGATCTTTATACAGATAGGAGCCAGCCATGCCACCCTCAATCATATACTTATCAACGGAAGCATACTTGTCGTTGTAACCAAAATACTGCATATATTCGCTGAATGAGAACGGAAACACCTTGATTTCAAATGTTCTTCCTGTAAACAGCGTAGCAAGGTCGGAACTCAAAAG
>JAFSAM010000068.1 GCA_017441005.1 Clostridia bacterium
AAATAGTACACCCTCTATAGTTACTTCCTCAGCGTAAAAAAGAAAGTTACAAAAAGAATCTATAGTTCAAAGCAATTCAAACCGATGAATAATAATGCACCAATGAGACCTCCACCTGACGGGGGAGGTGGCTCGGCAGTGCAGAAATAATATTTTTTATCTTTGCTTTGCTGCCGAGACGGAGGGAGAGAAAAAGCCAAACGGTAAAGTAAATCTCTCATCCCGTCTCGCTACGCGAGCCACCCTTCCCTCAGGAAAGGGCTTTTGGTTAGAATTCTTCCGCTTCGTGCTACCGGGGAAAGTCTTTGGTGCAAAATCCAAAGCAAGACGGCGGGATTATTTTATCATTTTGCCATTATGGCAAAAGCTCTTGTAATTTAAACTGAAAAAGGGTAAAATATAGTAAAGAAAAAAACGGAGTTTATTATATGAAAAACAAAAACCCTTTTGAAAATTCCGATACGAATAAAAGATATTACACTTATGACTGTTATTTAAAACGGCGGTTCGGCAAAAAGTGCGTGAAGATCGCCCTTGACGGCGGGTTTACTTGCCCAAATATCGACGGCAAGATCTCAAGCGGCGGCTGTATCTTTTGCTCCGAAAAGGGGAGCGGTGACCATACTCCCCCCTGCAACATCCCGCTTGAGGACCAATTTATGCAGGGCAAAGCCCTCGTTTCATCAAAATGGAGCGACGTCTTTTACATCCCGTATTTTCAGGCGCATACAAACACTTATGCTCCCATCACCGTTTTAAAGGAAAAATTCGACAGAGCTATCGAATTGCCCGACACCGTCGGTCTCAGCATATCAACAAGACCCGATTGCCTCGAAGACGACGTCGTCGACTATCTGGCGGAGCTGTCGGAAAAAACTTATTTGACGGTCGAGCTCGGTCTCCAGTCGGCAAACGACAAGACTTTAAAGCTCATAAACCGCGGTCACAGTTATGCCGATTTTGTAAACGGATACAACAAGCTGAAAAAGAAAAATATAAACGTCTGCATACATATAATAAACGGTCTTCCCGGCGAGGAATATCACGATATGATGCATACGGCTTCATGCGTAGCCGATTTACATCCGCACGCACTGAAGATCCACCTGCTTTATATTTTGAAAAATACACCTCTGGCGACTATGTTCATGCGCGGTGATTTCAAGGCTCTCGAGAGGGAAGAATACGTGAAGACCGTCTGCGATCAGCTTGAATTATTACCCAAAGATATCGTCATAGAAAGACTGACGGGCGACGGAGTTAAGGACGACCTTATAGCCCCTCTGTGGAGCACTAAAAAAACGATCGTTAACAACGAAATCGACAAAGAACTGGTAAAAAGGGGCTCATTTCAAGGATTTTTGTGCTAATTACCTAAAACTTCCATTTATATTTTTACAGTTTCACACCCATAAAACTTAATTTAACTACTTGCATATAGGTCTCTTTTGGTGTATAATAAATAAAAGACGCAAGTCTTTTTGAATTAATTTGTATATTTTTCATAACCGACACCTTTAAGATAAACGGTTAGAAAATGAATAAAGGAGATACTCATTATGGGAAAAGTTCTTACACAAGACATCAGAAACGTTGTATTATTAGGTCACGGCGGTTGCGGTAAAACGTCAATAGCCGAGGCTGCATTATATTTGACAAAAGCTACCGACAGACTCGGAAAGCCCGTCGACGGAAACACCGTTTGCGACTACGATCCCGAAGAAATAAAGAGAGGCTTCTCTCTCTCGGCGGCTATGGCTCCCGTTATGTGGAACGACACGAAGATCAACTTCATCGACACCCCCGGATACCTTGACTTCGAGGGCGAGGTCGTTCAGGCGATCAGAGTTGCGGACAGCGCGCTCATCACGGTCGATGCAAAGGGCGGTGTCGAGGTAGGCACGAAGCTCGCTTGGGACAATGCTTCCGATGCGGGTATCCCCAAGGCGTTCTTCATCAACAAATTCGACGACAAAGAAGCAAACTTCGACAGAGTATTTGCTGAGCTCAAAGAAACGTTCGGCAATATGGTCTGCCCCCTCATCATCCCCGTCGAAACAAATTCAAACAGATTGATCCATCTGGCAACATTGAAGGAGCTCGTTTATGCTCCCGACGGCACGTTTACAGAGTGCGAAATTTCAGCACAAGGCGAAGCTGTTGCCGAAAAATACCACGAGGCTCTTATGGAATCCGTTGCTGAGACAAGCGACGAGCTTATGGAAAAATACTTTGCGGGCGAAGAGATCTCCAAGGCAGAGGTTCTTGAGGCTATCAAGAACGGACTCCTTGCAGGCACGATCGCTCCCATCATCTGCGGCAGTGCGGTTAAGCTCTGGGGTATTGCGTCCCTTCTCAACGTCTCTCTCGCTTCCTTCCCCGCATACACAAACCACGAGACCGAAAAGGTCATCGAAAACGGTGAAATTACCGAGCAGGAAATTACAGTTGACGGTACAACAAGCCTCTTCGTGTTCAAGACGGTATCCGACCCGTTCGTCGGTAAGATGTCATTCTTCAAGGTTATGAGCGGTGAGTTGCGCCGTGATATGACACTCAAAAACCTCCGCACCGAGGGCAGTGAAAAGTTTGCTCACTTCTACGTAATGAGAGGTAAGAAGCAGACAGAGGTCGACACACTTTGCTGTGGCGATATCGGTATGATCCCCAAGCTTTCGGGCACAGATACAAACGATACCCTTTCGGTAGGAAACGTTCTTCCTTTCGCTCCCACCGTTTATCCCGAATCCGTATTTACTATGGCTGTTTCGCCGAAGGCAAAGGGCGATGAGGATAAGATCTCCCAGGGTATAAGCAGACTTCTCGAAGAAGACAACACACTTAAATACGAAAACAACACGGAGATCAAGCAGATACTCATCTCCGGTCTCGGCGATATTCACCTCGACGTTGTAATTTCCAAGCTGAAGACCAGATACAACACCGCAGTCGAGCTTTCCAAGCCCAAGATCGCTTACAGAGAAACAATCAAGAAGAAGGTCCAGGTCGAAGGCAAGCACAAGAAGCAGTCGGGCGGCTCCGGTCAGTACGGTCACGTTAAGATGACGTTTGCACCCGGCGAGGACATCGGTCTTACGTTCACACAGAGCGTTGTCGGCGGTAACGTTCCCAAGAACTACTATCCCGCAGTTGAAAAGGGCTTGCTCGAAGCTATGCAGAAGGGCGTGCTCGCAGGCTTCCCCGTAGTTAACCTCGCGGCTGACCTTTACGACGGCTCTTACCACCCCGTTGACTCCAACGAAATTTCGTTTAAATTGGCAGCTATCCTTGCATACAAGGCAGGTCTTACTCAGGCGGGTCCCGTAATCCTCGAGCCCGTTGGTTTGCTTAAAGTCAGAATTCCCACCGATATGATGGGCGATGTGATAGGCGATATCAACAAGAGACGCGGAAGAATCCTCGGTATGAACGCCGACGAAAACAAGAAGGGCTACTCGATCGTTGAAGCTGAAGTGCCCAAATCCGAAATGCTTGACTACGCGATCATTATGCGTGCGATCTCGGGCGGTCTCGGCAGATACACATTTGAGTTCGTTCGTTACGAGGAAGTACCCGGTATGGTCTCCCAGAAGATCATCGAAGCTGCTCAAAAGGCTGAATAAGTTAAAAGATTACAAATTTCGGCAGAAGGTTTTCCTTTCTGCCGATTTTGTTGTATAATTGGTATAAACAGAATAAATATTTGAAGGAGCGAATATGTCACTTGATTATAACCCCAAGAACATTACTCTTGCCAAAAATCTGCGCAAAAATGCGACGCCGCAAGAAAATCATTTGTGGTATGATTTCTTGTCAAAATACGAAATAAGATTTCAGCGACAAAAGACGATCGATAATTTTATTGCAGACTTTTATTGTCACAAAGCAAAATTGATTATAGAAATTGATGGCTCGCAACATTATACCGAAGAAGGCAAACAAAACGACGAATTTCGTACCGAAATTCTTAAAGGCTATGATCTGAAAATAATTCGATTTACAAACAGACAAATTGACACAAACTTTCGTGGTGTATGCAAATATATCGATTCCGTCGTTAAAGCCTTCCTCCGAGAGGAAGGTGGCACGCGATAGCGTGACGGAAGGAGCCTGCGCGACTTTTTTCTTTGTGCAAGCTTGATTGTATCGCGCTCTCCTTCAGTCAGCTTCGCTGACAGCTCCCTCCCGGAGGGAGCCTTGTCACAAAGCCGAATTGGAGCGCACACAGTTAAATAATTTCTGCAAAAACAAAGTGACGAGACTCGACACCGACGTTCTGGCAAGAATTTGTTGTGCATTGGGCTGTAAGATCGAAGATATTTTGGAGTATATTCCTCCCGAAGACGATAATAAATAAAACCTTTAAAGACACTTTTGAATAAGTGTCTTTTGTTTTTACACGGCGAGAAAAGAGAGAGCTTTTTATTGACACGGCAGGCTACTTTATGGTAGAATAACTCTGTATTACAAAAAGGAGCAAAGCAATGTTAAAAAGGTTTATTGCATACTACCGTCCGCACAAAAAAATATTCATTTTAGATATGACAGCATCGCTTTTGGTTTCGGTCATAGGTATCCTTTATCCTATGGTCACAAGAACCATGCTCAACGATCTCATCCCCGAAAGAAAATACCAGATGATCGTCATTTTCGGCTTGACTTTACTGCTGCTTTACGCGGTCAGAATGGCGCTGAACTTTTTTATCCAGTATCAGGGTCACATCATGGGCGTAAGAATGCAGGCACAAATGCGAAGCGAGCTGTTTTCGCACCTCCAGAAGCTGCCGTTTACGTTTTACGATAACAACGAGACGGGCAAGATCATGACCCGTATGACGAGCGACCTCAATGACGTGAGCGAGCTTGCCCACCACGGTCCCGAAAACATCATCATTTCCTCGGTGTCGGTCATTCTTTCGTTCGGCTATCTTATGTATATCAACGTGTTGCTGTCGCTTATCATATTCGTATGCGTGCCGCTTCTCATTTTTGTTTCGCTCAAAACACGCAAGAAGATGCGCGACGCGTTTATGGCGAGCCGAAAAGCGGTAGGCGTTATCAACGCATCTGTCGAAAGCTCGATCTCGGGCATCAGGGTAACAAAAGCCTTTACCAATGCCGAAAAAGAAAAAGAAAAGTTTGAAGAGGGCAACGTCCAGTTCCAGGAAGCAAGACGCGATGCATACAGGGCAATGGGCGAATTCCACTCGATGACCACCTTTGTCACCGATATTTTTAACGTAGTGATCCTCATTGCGGGCGGTCTTTTCGTTTACAACGGTCAGATAGATTTCGGCGACTACTCCGCTTTCGTGGTTGCGATCAACCTCTTCCTCGGACCCGTAAACACCCTTATAAGATTTATGGAGCAGTACCAAAACGGCGTTACCGGCTTTGAACGCTTCCTCGAAATAATCGATACTCCCCCCGAAATGCAGTCAGCCGACGCAAAAGACGTAGGCAGACTCGACGGACATATCGAGATCAAAAACGTTACTTACGGCTACGAATCCGACAAAGAAGTGCTCGACGACGTCAGCCTCGACATCGAAAAGGGCAAGACATTTGCGCTTGTCGGTCCGAGCGGCGGCGGTAAGACCACCATCTGCCACCTGATCCCCAACTTCTACAAGGTCGAAAACGGCGATATCTTTATCGACGGCATAAATGTCAAGGATATGACCTTCGAGTCGCTCCGAAGAAACATCGGCATTGTTCAGCAGGATATTTATTTGTTTAATTCGAGTATGCGCGACAATATCCTTTACGGCAGACTGGATGCGACCGAGGAGGAAATGATCGAGGCGGCAAAGAGGGCAAACATCCACGACTATATCATGAGCCTCGAAAACGGCTACGATACCGTCATCGGTGAGCGCGGAGTTAAGCTGTCGGGCGGTCAGAAGCAGAGGCTTTGCATCGCTCGCGTATTTCTCAAAAATCCTCCCATCCTCATTCTCGACGAAGCGACGAGTGCGCTCGATAATACGACAGAGATACTTATTCAGCAGGCGCTCGATGAGCTTTGCAAGGGAAGAACGACCATCGTCGTCGCGCACAGACTTTCCACCATCAAAAATGCCGACGAAATTGCCGTGATCGCAAACGGAAAAATCGTCGAGCAGGGTGACCATAATAAGCTTATTAACCAAAACGGCATTTACTCCGAGCTGTATAACCTCCAGTTCAGACAGAGTGCGTAAAATTGATAATCAGAAAAGAGTAGACTAAATGAGTACGATTTCGGCTATTTCCACCCCCTTCGGTAAGGGCGGCATCGCCGTTGTAAGGCTGACGGGCGATGATTCTGTTTCGGTGCTCGACCGTGTTTTTAAGCCCGCAAGCGGTAAGCCTATGTCCGACTATCCGCCGAACACACTGATATACGGCGATATTTATAAAGAAGGCAAGATAATCGACAGAGGTATGGCGGTCATATTTAAAGCCCCACGCTCGTATACGGGCGAGGACTCCGCCGAGATACATTGCCACGGCGGTATACTTTTGTCGCAAATGGTGCTTGAGGCGACATTTCTGGCGGGGGCAGTACCCGCCGGCCCCGGTGAATTTACACAAAGAGCATTTCTTTCGGGCAAAATGGGTCTCTCTCAGGCAGAGGCGGTCATCGACCTCATCGATGCGCAGTCCGAATCCAAAGTTGCTTTGGCGGCTTCTCAGGCGGACGGCCGCCTGTCAAAACGGGTAAATGAGATCTATAGTGAGCTTATGACCATCGTAAGCAGTATTTATGCTTATATAGACTATCCTGACGAGGACTTGACCGATATATCGGTCGACGATATGAAAAATGGGCTTTTAGGCATAAAGAATGCGCTCGAAAGCCTGAAAAGAACATATAAAACCGGTAGGGCGGTATGCGAGGGTCTCAATACCGTAATCGTCGGCAAGCCGAATACGGGTAAATCTTCACTTCTCAATATGCTCCTCGGCGAGGAGCGGGCAATCGTCACACCCATCGCAGGTACGACACGCGATACAGTCGAGGAGACGGTGTCTGCGGGTAAGGTGCTGCTCCGACTCTGCGATACCGCAGGTATACACCAAGCGGGCGATATCGTTGAAGAGATCGGCGTTAAAAAGGCTGTCGAAAAGATGGAAAATGCCGAGCTCGTTTTGGCGGTGTTCGACGGCTCGAACAAACTCGATGATGAGGATAGAGACGTTATAGGACAGCTTAAGGCATTAAAGGATAAAACTATTATCGTTGTAACCAATAAAAGTGATGCCGGTTCTGTACTCGATACAGCCGATTTCGACGGCATAACCGACCATTTTGTAAGCATTTCGGCAAGGGACGGCGCAGGTAGGGAAGAGCTCGTTTCCCTCATCGAGCAGATCTATATCGACGGCGAGATCGAGTATTCGTCAGCCTGCGTGGTCACAAATGCCCGACAGTTCGCCTCGGTTTGCAATTCCATAACCCATATTGACAACGCAGTATCCGCTTTGGTGCAGGGCTTTACTCAGGATATCGCCGGTATGGAGCTTGAGCTCGCACTGTCCGAACTTGGTAACCTCGACGGCAGAAAGGTCACCGAGGACGTTGTGCATAATATCTTCGGCCGCTTCTGTGTGGGAAAATAAGCGGAATTGTAAAATTGCATATCGCAGAAAATATTTTGTGTATAAAGGTTTGCATAAGTAATTATAACTTATGCAAACCTTTTTGTTCGTAACCCCAAAAACGCATTGGTGCAATGTTCCCTAACAGTAACGAATCGAACTCTCATAAGCCTCTCCCTTAGGGTAGCGAAGCGGCACAATTTAAGCCTCTCCCTCCGGGAGAGGTGTCGGCGGAGCCGACGGAGAGGGATAAAGCACAAACCAAACCCTTCCTCCGAGAGGTAGCGAAGCGGCACAAACTAAGCCTCCCCTTTGGGTAGCGAAGCGGCGGCGAGGGAGTGAATGACAGTCCGGTGGACTGTCAGAGCCGAGCCTGCCCTCCGCCTCAGCGAGACGGTGGCATTTTGCCGCAAGGCAAAATGACGGAGGGAGAGAAAAGAATCAAACAATTCCGCACAAATAATCATTTTATCCGCCTTTGTACAACCTCGCACTAATCGG
>JAFSAM010000069.1 GCA_017441005.1 Clostridia bacterium
GGCCTGGCGTTAATAAGCGCCAGGTTCTTTTTTAATGTTGCAGGACTAACCCGAGAAAGATTTCTGCCTTTAGGATAAAATTCTCTTAAAAGACCATTTAAGTTTTCGTTAGTTCCTTTTTGCCAAGCGCAATATGGGTCAGCGAAATAAACATCACAGTTTAACTTATCTTCTATTGTTTTCCAGTTAGCAAACTCTGTACCTCTGTCGCAAGTTATTGATTTTACTGCTGCATCAGGCAGGTCTTCCAATGCAGATACAATGGCGCGCGCCATTGTATCTGCATTGCGATTCGGCATCTTGATCGCAATGTAGTATCTTGTCATTCGCTCCGCAAGGGTTGCGAAGCAAGCCTTGGATTTTCCTCTTCCAGATACCACGGTATCGGCTTCCCAATGTCCAAACTCAAGGCGTTTGTAAACGCTTCTATCACGCTTTCTAATCGATTTACCTAGATTGAATTTACCACGTGTTTCCTTTTTCCCTCGGCTTTTTCCTTTTCTTCTGAGTACTTTAAGATTTACGTCTATGTATTTCTCATATATCCAACGATATATGGTTCGTACCGATGGCATTTCAAGTTCACTCGGTGTTGATGCTATCTGCTCCGGCGACCATGTTTGCAACAGTTTTTCTTTTATGTACTCAAGTTTTCTTGGATCCTGATACATTCCTCTGTGGCAATACGATCTGCGCAGCATATATTTCTTTTGGGCTGTGTGAGGGTAATATGCCGGTTGAGCATTCATAAAACTCTTGTTTCGCATCAGTTCCCTTGATACTGTACTCACATTTCTTCCCATTAATTCTGCTATTTTTCGATAACTATATCCTTTTTTGTAATATTCCCGTAGACAACAGCGCTCTTCTATGGTAAGATGTTTGTAGTTCATGTAAATCCTCCTTGGTGGTTTGGTGTGTGGTAACTCTATTCTACCATAGATTTACATGAACTTTCAATTTTTTTCTTACTGTTGCACTTGACAGTATAACTCACCACAACACAAAACTCTCTGCTGAATTTTCAGCAGAGAGATTTCACTATTCATAAGACTATTTAATTTCTTGCTCAATATCATCAAAAATGTCAGCGTCGAAGAATTCACGAAGCGAAATATCAAGTCCGTCACATAACTTCTTGATAGTAACAATTCCTGGGTTTTGGCTTTTCTCGTTCAAAACACTATAAAGAGTTGACGGAGAAATTCCCGAAATGTTTGCCAACGCATTTATGGCAATGTTTTTCTGATTACATAACTGAATAATACGGTTCGCAACAGCGTTTTTAGTATTCATAGAACCACCTCTACGATATATCGTTGTTATGATTTTATAAAAATATTCGATATATCGTGTGGGATATATCGCAAAGTTGATTTGTTTGTGCTATAATTACGATATATCGCATATCGAGGTGAATGTATGAAAGAAAATACTTGCTGCTTTTTTGGTCACAGAACCATAAACGAAACCGACGAACTGAGGACGAAAATAACCGAAACCGTTGAAAGACTGATTACGAACGAAAATGTGGACACATTTCTGTTCGGCAGTAAATCGGAGTTTGACCGCCTGTGCCTTGAGCTCGTGACCAAATTAAAAGAAAAATACCCACACGTAAAACGAATCTACGTGCGGGCGGAATTCCCGTTCATCAATGATGACTATCTGAACTATTTGCTAAAATCCTACGACGACACTTATTATCCCGAAAAGCTCCACGGCGCAGGCAGAGCCGCCTATGTCGAGCGCAATTACGAGATGATAAACAACAGTAAATACTGCATTGTCTACTACGACGAACAAAACGCTCCCACCACCCGCAAAAGCGGCACCAAGATCGCCATCGACTATGCTATCAAAAAGGGGAGCGAAGTCATAATTGTCTAATTGAAAAGTTCACAAAAATGTTGTACAATAGAGAAAAGAACTCCGGAGGAGTGGGAACTATGATAAAAACAAAAGGATGGTTAATAATACTTATGATCACACTTTCACTTTTCGGTCTGACTGCTTGCGGCGGTAATTCTCCCGATAAAAAATCAAACATTACCTACGAGCAGATCTCCGCTAAAGAAGCCAAAGAAATAATGGACACCGAAAAGGATCATATTATCATCGATGCCCGTACCGAATCTGAGTTTGCCGAGGGGCATATTGAGGGCGCGATCCTTATTCCCGAGTATGAGATCGCCGACCGTGCCGAAAAGGAGCTTCCCGACAAGGATGCCCTCATCCTCGTCTATTGCCGAAGCGGCAGACGAAGCAAGATCGCGTCGGAAGAGCTTGTAAAGCTCGGCTACACCAACGTAAAAGAATTCGGCGGCATTATCGATTGGCCCTATGAGACAGTGAAGTGAGGAACACATATCAAAAAGGCGTATGAATATGAAGGACGAATGCCTTATATGCGAAGCACCGCTGAAATATTTAGAAAATGACGAGTTGATGGAATGCGCCATTTGCCACAAAAAAGAAAATAGCATTTCTTTGTGTGCATAATTCCTGCCGCAGTCAGATCGCCAACAAGTCTAACGCAAAGACCTTAAACCGCGTGGTCGGTATTGTTATGATCGCCACGAGCATTGTGATCTTGGTGGTAAATTATCTTTGATTCCTCGACACAAATTCGAACCTTTTTTTCAACAAAGACACTTGTGGGAGAATAAGCAATATCAAATGATAGTTTATAGCATAGAACAGAAAGCAACAGCGCGTTGCTTGTCAATTCTTTATTGATGCTGTATAATGAGGCCACAGAAAACGAAGGCGGTAAAGAATATGGAAACGAAAGATATTATCCTTGAACTCAGGACCAAAAACGGACTTTCTCAAGAGGAGCTTGCCGAAAAGGTGTTTGTAACCCGTCAGGCGGTTTCCCGATGGGAAAACGGCGAAACGGTACCCAACACCGAAACGCTCAAGCTTTTATCCAAGCTGTTTGACGTTTCGATCAATACACTTCTCGGCTCACCGAGACAGCTGATCTGCCAATGCTGCGGTATGCCGCTTGAAGACAGCAGCATCAGCCGTGAAAAGGACGGAATTTTCAACGAAGACTATTGCAAGTGGTGCTATGCCGATGGCGAATATATGTATCACGATATGGACGAGCTGATCGAGGTGTGTGTCAAGAATATGTCAAGCGAAGCCTTTCCCTCGGAGCAGGCTCGCGCATATTTGAAGGAAATGCTCCCAAAACTCGACTATTGGAAGAAATATAAAAACCTTGATGACGGCGGCAAGTTTGAAGAATTCAAGCGCAAACTGATCGACGAGATCAACGCCCTTGAAGTAGAAGGAATGCCGAAGGTAGATAAGCTCAACGCGCTTGTGGGCGGTTACGTAAATCTCGAATACGGTCTTCCCAACGGCAAGACCGTCAAATTTCTCGACGATAACGCAACTTATCTCGGAAATCAGCTCGAATGCGAATTCGGCGGAGATAGATGCTTCGGCATCGTCGCTAATATGGACTTCATCCTCATTTGCACCTACGGGGAAAACGGAGCTGATCCTGAGCTTGTGATCTATAAAAAACGTTGATGTGAAATGCACTTCCAAAAGTCGGACGCTTTTGGCGGTGCAGTCTTTGTTATACGAAAATAATCCCCTGCAGTATTTTGTACTGCAGGGGATTTTTAAAATCAATCGAATGAATCGCGGTGTGCCATAATGTAGGCATAATTTAGATCTGCAAGATTGTCTTCATACTTGTAAAAGCTATTGTCGCACTCGTCCAAAAAATCATCACAATCTGCATTTTCAAGAGCATCTTGACGTTTTTCTCTATCCTGTGGAACTTTGCCGCCGAACACCGATACCGCTTTTTTGCAAATATCCGCGGTTTTGAATGCACCGATCTTTGTGAATGCATCTGCCGCTTCGTTTGAAAGGTTACCGCTTGAGTTAAAGAAGAACTGCGAAAAACCGCCGTTGTTGACCTCTTGTTCAACCGTTTGAGTGATGTAGAAAACCCTCTCGTGCTTGTTAAGCTTTTCGATCTCGTCACCGTAGTTGCATTTTTGACAAACGGCAATGCTCATATCGACGACAATATTGTTTTTTTCGGCTTCGTTATGTTTAGTTGCTTCGGAAGCTGTATTGCGTTCGGTTCCGCCCGAAAAAAAGTCGCCTTTATTTTTTGAATTGTTGTTTAGTATTGTATTTTGAAATTGAATAAAAGGATTATTTCCGGTAAGGGCAAGGAACATACGTCTGACTTTCAGTTGATGAAGCAGGGAAAGAACGAGGTCAGCTATAAGCAACACGAGCGCGGCATAAAAGCACCAATCGACCCAGATCCCGACGATCAACATTATTATACCCGGAAAGAAAAGAACAGAATAACGGAAAAAGAAGTTTATAATAAAACCTATAAGAAACATACCGAATGGGTATTTTATTGTTTTCATTTTATGACCTCCTTTTTTATACTGTGCACATTATACCACATTTTCCCGAATAATTCAATGTCTCTTTTTTATGAATTACATTTTTTATTGCTATTTAAAAGCATATTGTGATATAATTGAAAACCTCTCTGCATTTTATTTTGCAGAGAGGCTTTTTACGTTTATCTGACTACAGAGGAATGACTGTAGATATAGAATTCCTCCTGACTCGGCATCCACTTTTTTCCTTTTTGGGAAATGTCGAATCAAAAGCTTCGACGGCGGCTATGTCCTCACAGCAGTCGGCGGCGGTAGAGGGGATATACATCCATCTTTTCCCGTCAAGTACACCGGGGACAAGCTCGCAAACAAGAAGGGAAGTCGGATAATTGCCGTATGCAACAAAACTGACGTTCTTTTTCTTGCAGCTCACAAAACCGCGGCTGACGTAGTTACCCGGATTGCCGAAATTGATGTTCACGTCGTAGCCCATTTTCCGTGCAACCTCAAAGGAGTGCTCGATCAAAAGCTTACCGAGCTTCTGCCTTTGATATTTTGGCATAACGCAAAGCGGACCGAAGGAAATGATCTCTTTCCTCTCGCCGTTTTCATTCTCGAGCCACGCCTTCGTGTACATGATATTACCCACGATCTCGCCGTCAATTTCAAGCACGAATGCAAGCTCGGGAATAAAATCAGGATGATTTCTCATAGTGTGGACGAAATAATGCTCGTCAGCGCCCGGCTTATAGACGTTCCAAAACGCCTCGCGGGTCAATTCTTCTACTTTTCTAAAGTCTTTTTCTGTTTCTAAACGTATCGTCAAATTTTTCATTTTTTTACCTCCGATATTATTGTGACGAATCAATTCTATGAGAGGCTTTGCAAGAGTTTGCAGCAAACCTCTCGGTTATGCTACAATCTCCAAGGTGTTGTTGCTTTTCAAACAGCATTCTCCAAAAAATAAATTCGGCTTTCACCGTATTTTTATTGTATCATAAGCTTACCGGTAATACAATAGTATCCGAATAAAAAACGTTAAATATAAAAACTGAAAATGCAATATTTTCTTACGTGGATTGTTGAATTATGGCAAGTGAAATGCTATAATATGCATAGTGTCAGTCATACAGAAAGAGAGAATCAAAGCTAATGCAAGAGAAGAAATCTTTGGAAGAAGTCAGGAAGATATTTGAGGGCGACAGATTTGCGACCGAAAATGGGGCGGTGATAGAGGAGATAGGCGACCACAGCTCGACTTGCAGTCTTTTGATCACACCAAAGCACCGTAACGCAATGGGGGCTGTAATGGGAGGAACCTACTTTACATTAGCCGATTTTGCTTTTGCCGTTGCGGCAAATTGGGAGAGTATGGGATGTGTTTCTTTGCATTCGGATATTTCTTTTTTGGGGGCAGCAAAGGGCGAAAAGCTGATTGCGAAGGCTGTATGTATAAAAAACGGAAAGAAAACCGCTTGCTATCGCATAGACGTTACCGACGATCTCGGTAACTTGACCGCTACAGTAACGACGACAGGCTATTACGTGCAGTAAATATTATTGCAAAGGATTTGCTCAAAAAGGGGAACAAATATGCTAAGATATCTTTCGGACGTAGGATTCAAGTTTGGCAAAGATGATTACGAAGACGGGCTTATGGAATTGTTTGGCGGCTTGTTGGGTGAATCGGGGCGTGAGATAGAGTGGGGAGACAGAAGGTTTCTTTATATTTATGCCGACAAGGATGTAGAGTTTTGGTTTCCGATAGATTCGGATGGGTCTATTGATCCTACGTCCTTCGAGATGCATTACAATACAAATCGTTGGATCGACATAAGCGACCCGCAATGGGTAAAAACGGACGAAAGCGGGATAGGCGGCATTTTGTGCTTATGGGATTATAATGCAATATATCCGATGAATATTTGCGTTCCGAATGCATTTTGCGTTGCGGAATTAACAGAAGAAAAAGATTACAAATGCCAGATCGCTTGCTTTGCCGAGTCGATAGAAGTATACAAAAGCGAAGAGGAATTCAGCAGTAATTTTAGAAATCTGAATATGCAGGCATTTATTCCGTTAGGTCAATTTGCAACCGAAGAACAGTCTTCGCACGCGCATATCTGCGGAATCGTAAAGGAACTGCAGAAAAAGACAAACTCGGTTACGGGGAATAATTATTACCACCTTTTAATAGATACCCATTATAATGATTTCGACGTTTTTGTCGATGAAGAGCTTGTCAATAGTATCGAGATCGGTGATATCGTGTCGGTAATAGCATTTATGACGGGAAAGATCAGACCTGCTTATGAAGGCATCGAACTCGCAAACAAGAACAGAGCGGGCGCAGAAAAAAAGGAGCTGAAAACGCTTGATGATCTGTACGGAATACTGACAAAGGCGTGGTGTCGTGAGACCGCATATCCAAAATGTCAATTGGATTGGGATGGAAGCGATCCCTCGTACGGGCAGAGTGACGTTACGGCAATGCTTGTATATACTATGTTCGGCGGAACTATTCACAAGGTAAGCGTCAATGGGGAACTGCATTATTTCAACCGTATAGATGATGTTTACGTGGATCTGACGAGAGAGCATTTCGATTTATGTAACATTCCTTTTATGTACGAGCCGAATCTTATATATTCAAGACAGAATCGAGGCAGACTTGATGGCTTAGGGAAAAGATTTGAGCTTTTGATAAAAAGAGTGACTGATCTGATGAAGAATAAAAAAATGAAATAGAGCGAGGTATAATATTGTGCGTAAAAATTTTGGAGTAAAGACATGGGCCTATCCGATGCCCGTATATATCGTTGCCGCTTATGACAAGGAAGGCGTCCCCTGCTGTATGAATGCGGCTTGGGGCGGAATATATGACACGAATCAGATCATGGTCTGCCTTTCTGACGACCACAAGACTACGAAAAACATCATAGAGAGCGGAGCGTTTACCGTCAGTATAGCCGATGCCAAGCACGTAATAGAGGCGGACTACGTCGGAATCGTATCGGGTAATAAAGTCCCCGATAAGATGGCGAGGGCAGGCTTGACCGTTGAGAGATCGGCATTTGTGAATGCGCCGATCATAAACGAGTTTCCAATGACGGTCGAGTGCAGACTTCTTTAATTTAACGAGGACGGCATCTGTATTGGTGAGATAGTGAACGTATCTGCCGACGAGTCGGTGATCGGAAGCGACGGACAGATCGACCCGTCAAAGCTCGAGGCTATCACTTATGATCCCGTTCACCACACGTATATCAAGCTCGGAGAAAAGGTAGGCAACGCTTTTTCGGACGGAAAGAAGCTGAAGTGATGAACAGACCCTATATTATATGCCATATGGTGACGTCGATCGACGGCAAGGTAACGGGCGATTTTCTGTTCCGTCCCGAATGCGAAGAGGCGACCGAAATATACTACCGAATAAACCGTGAGACAGAATCAAGCGGCTTCATCTGCGGACGTGTGACTATGGAGGGCAGTTTTACCGGAGGCTGGTATCCCGACCTTACGAAGTATAGGCCGATCATTCACGATACCGGTGTGAAAATGGATCATATTGTCGACGATCTCAGTGGCTTTTATGCAATAGCCTTTGATACAAACGGCAAGCTCGGCTGGAAATCAAACAGGATCATCGATCCCGACGGCGATCCCGGCTACGATGGAGCGCAAATAATCGAGGTGCTGTCAGAGGACGTTGACGAACGTTATCTCGGCTATCTTGAGGATATGGAAATACCCTATATTTTTGCGGGTGAAAAAACGATCGACGTTGAAGCCGCACTATTTAAGCTGAAGAATATTATCGGCTGTGACAGTCTGCTTTTGGAGGGCGGAAGCATCATAAACGGCGCTTTTGAAAGAGCGGCTGTAATAGACGAGCTCAGCCTTGTGGTCACTCCCGTTATCGCGGATAAAGACAGTAAGCCGCTGTTTATGAATGCCGATACGTCGGATTTTGAACTTACAAAATGTGAAAAAGAAAATAATACCCTTATTATGAACTATAAAAGAAAGTAAAAAAACGCCGAGGAATCTTTGAATATCCCTCGGCGTTTTTTGTTGGTTAAAGAAAACCACCGCTTAGCTGGTGGTTCGGTAGAGGCTTTTGCCGTTGAGTAATCCCTTTGCAACTTGAGGCTCCCTCCGGGAGGGAGCTGGATTTTGCGAAGCAAAAGACTGAGGGAGAGTGCGAGAAAGACAAGTTTGCACAAGTTTAAACATTTCGCAGGCTCCTTCCGTCACGGCATTGCCGTGACACCTTCCTCTCGGAGGAAGGCTTATTGAGTGCCACATCTGTGGCGGTAGAGCAAGTTTGCAAGTGTCAAATGCTTCGATGGGCTTTCAGCCCCGCCAGTAATATGGCGTTATACGCCTGAGCAAACCACCGGATTAGCCGGCGGTTTTTGTTGACTGCCGTATCACGCTGAAAATGGTTATTTGTTTCGCAGGACGTTTTTGCAGTTTTCCTGCCGTTTTGCTCATTTTTTTGCATAAGTAACGGCGTTAGAACAAATATAGCGACCAAAGTTATTGAATTTGGAAAAATATAGTGATATAATAATATTTATATAAGAATAGATTTGTATGAAAAAGGTATAAGGATGAAGGAATACGAAAACGAAGTGCGTGAGAGGTACGGGAATACAGCCGCTTATAACGAGCACAGAGAAAAAATGAAGAATTATACAAAGGAAAAGTGGGTAAAGGTAAACGATGGGATGATGGATATATTTGCCCGGTTTTTCGAATGCAAGAACAGCGGAAAGAGTGCCGATTCGCCCGAGGCACAGGCACTTGTCGCAAGGCTTCAGTCGCATATTAACGAAAATTACTATACCTGCACCGACGAAATACTGTGCGGTGTCGGAAAGACCTACTTTTCGGACGAAAGATTTAGGAAAAATATCGATAGATCGGGTGATGGAACGGCAGAATTTGCATCTGAAGCCATAGAACGGTATTGCAAAAAATGAATGTGAATAAGCTCGGTTTATTTTTAAAAAATGCACGCATTCTCGATGGCGAATTTGGAATCGTTCCGTTACTGTACGGTTCGCTCGGTCTTGAGTATCTTACCCGGAGATCGCTTGGCTCAGACGATATCGATATACTGATCCCGCGGATGTATGTGACTGAAAAATGGCATTATTTCAAAGAGATAATGGAAAAAAAGGGATATATTCTGACCGACGAAAATGAGCATACGTTCGTTCTTAACGGTGTCGCATATTCTTATGCCGAAATAGAGGAGCTTGAACGTTTTGTCGGAATAAGGGCGGATGATATTGACGTATATACGGAGGACGGAACAAAATTTTTGCTGTTATCCCCCGAGCAATATCTGGCTGTTTATCAAAGATCAAGCAAGGACGGATATCGTATAAGCGTGCGCAAGAAAAAAGACAGCGAAAAAATCGAACTGCTTAAAGAATTGATTGCCGATAACAAAGAAATACGGTTTTGCAGTCAAAGGCTTTATGAACTGCTTACCACAGTACCGAAAGGCAGGGTCATAACCTACGGGCAGCTCGCCGAAATGCTTGGAAACAAGGGATGGGCAAGGGCAGTCGGCAATGCACTGCACAAAAATCCCGACGGGAATAAATATCCTTGCTACAGGGTGGTAAACAGCAAGGGCGAATTGAGCGCTTCCTTCGTGTTCGGAGGCGAAGACGTGCAAAAAAAACGTCTTGAGGTTGACGGAATAGAGGTAGTAAACGGTAAAGTCGACCTTAACAAATACGGTATTAACAATAAAAACTGAGGTAAAAAATGAAATTTATACATTTATCCGACCTCCATCTCGGAAAACGCTTAAACGAATACTCGCTGATCGAGGATCAGGAATACATACTCACCAAAATAATCAATATCATTGACGATGAAAAGCCGGACGGTGTGTTGATCGCCGGTGACGTTTACGATAAATCCGTGCCGTCTGCCGAGGCTGTCGAGCTGTTTGACGATTTTCTTACCCGCCTTGCAAAGCGTTCTCTGCAGGTCTTTGTAATAAGCGGAAATCACGATTCTCCTGAGCGTATGGCATTCGGAGCCCGCCTTATGGATCAAAGCGGAATTCACATTTCGAGGGTTTATGACGGTGATGTCATTCCTTATGAAATGACCGACGGGGACGGCAAGGTCAATATTTATTTGCTTCCGTTTGTTAAGCCTGCCCACGTTCGCAGATGGACGGACGAGGACGTTGAAACGTATACCGATGCGATCAGAGTAGCCGTAGACAGAATGAATATGGACAAAAACGAAAGAAACGTTCTTGTGACGCACCAATTTATAACAGGCTCCGCAAGAACGGAGTCCGAGGAAATATCTGTCGGAGGCACAGACAACGTTGACGTTTCCGTATTTGACGGAATAGATTACGTAGCCCTCGGTCATATACACAGCCCGCAGAACTGCACGTCAACAAGAGTGCGCTACTGCGGAACACCCCTTAAATATTCTTTTTCCGAGTCAAATGATAACAAGTCGGTGACGGTAGCGGAGCTTGGAAAAAAAGGCGAATTAACCGTGCGCACCGTTCCCCTTGTGCCTAAAAGAGATATGGTAGAGGTTAAGGGAACTTATGACGAGCTTATGCTGAAGAGCTTTTACGAAAATACATCATACAGAGAAGATTATATGCATATTACTCTGACCGACGAGGAGGATATTATCGATGCTGTCGGGAAATTGCGTGTCGTTTACCGTAATTTAATGAAGCTCGATTATGACAACACCCGTACAAGATCAACCTCGCTGATCAGCGGCAATGAGGCAGTCGAAACAAAAACTCCGCTCGAGCTTTTTTCCGATCTGTACGAGCAACAAAACAATCAGCCTATGAGCGAGGAGCAGACCGAGTTTATGAAAAAATTGATAGAAAACGTGTGGGAGGATGAAAAATGAGACCGATAAAGCTTGTAATGTCAGCATTCGGACCCTATGCATCAAAAACCACACTTGATATGAACTTGCTCGGAGAAAGAGGCTTGTATCTTATTACCGGAGATACAGGGGCGGGAAAGACCACTATTTTTGATGCCATAACCTTTGCATTATATGGGGGAGCAAGCGGAGAGAGCAGAGATGCCTCGATGTTTCGCTCGAAATATGCCGATCCCGATACCCCCACCGAGGTCGAGCTTACCTTCCTGTATGACGGCAAGGAATATTATATCAAGCGAAATCCCGAATACGACCGTCCGAAATCGAGGGGAGAGGGCTTTACTACAGAAAAGGCAAACGCCGAATTGCACTATCCCGACGGCAGAATTGTAACCAAATTGCGTGATGTTAATCAAGCTGTAGAAGAAATTATCGGTATTGATCGCGACCAGTTTACGCAGATAGCTATGATCGCGCAGGGCGACTTTATGAAGCTTTTGTTAGCTTCGACCGAGGAAAGAAAGGCGATATTTCAAAAGCTTTTCCGTACTCGCTCATACTACGTTCTCCAGGAGCGTTTAAAGACGGAAACGGGCAAACTTTCCCACGAGCGTGAGGCAATTTACGCAAGCATCAGACAGTACATAAACGGCATGATCTGTGATGAGGATGACGTTTTGTCGCTTAATGTAAGAGAGTGCAAGGAGGGTAACTGTTCGACCGAGGAAACGCTTGAGTTGTTGGGGAAGCTGATCGAGAAGGACAGGGAGTGCGAAGAAAAGCTTGGAGATGAATCACAAAGCATCATAAAGGCATTAAACGGGATCACCGCCCTTTTGACTAAGCACGACGGATGGGAAAAGTCAAGAGAAAGAGTTGCGGAGTCAAGGAATAATTTAAAATCGGCAACTGAGGCATTGGAAACATTGAAAAATAAGCTTCAAGCCGAGGAAAACAACAAGCCGCGAATTGAAGAAATACGAGGATCGATATCACGTATTGAGGCAGAAATATCGGAATATAGGGAGCTTGACAATAAGCTGGATTTAAAAGACAAACTTCAGAAAAATATTAATTTTTTGTCCGAGGAGCTGGACAAAAAAAGAGAAAAGCTTGAACTGTTGAAGAGTGAAACCGAGGCTTTAAATACAGAAAGAAAGGCTCTCGAAAAGGCGGACAGAGAAAAGGCAGAGCTTGAAGCCGAGAAGCTGACGGCAGAAAACAGACAAAAGAGGATATACGCGATCATTAAAGAAACAGAAGCTCTTAATGTGCTGAGAAAGCAGCTTTTGGAAGACAGAAAGGCATATACCTCGGCATACGGCATAGCCGCAGAAAAGGACGAGGAATACAGAAGGCTGTTCAAGCAGTATCTTGATGAGCAGGCGGGAATAATTGCCGAAACGTTGACAGACGGACAACCATGCCCGGTATGCGGCTCGACGGCTCATCCGGTGAAGGCGGTAAAATCGGAAAGTGCCCCCACAAAGCAAATGCTTGACGACAGCAAAAAAAGCTGTGAGGATGCAGAAAGTGCGGCACAGAAAGCGAGCGAAAAAGCGTCGAAGACTAACGGACGGGTAGGCGAAAAGGAAGCGATTGTTTTGTCTATGCTCAAAGAAACGTTTGGCGATGTTGGGCTTGAATCGGCAGAATCTCTTGTTTCATCCGCGGTCGAGGAGATTACCGAGTCTTTAAAAGATATATGTGCACAGATCGAAAATAAGCAAAAAGAAATTGACAGAAAGACGAAGATAGATGAGCTCCTCCCGAAAAAGCAAGAGGAATATAAGACGTTAGGGAATACCATTGAAGAAAATGGCAGTTCTTTGACTGAAAGCAAAGCGACGTTGAAATCCGTAGAGGAGCGTATTGGTGTACTTACTTCAAAGCTCAGATACGAAAGCGAAATCAAAGCGAATGAGGCGAGATTGGCGCTGGCAGAGGAGCAGACAATGCTTGAAAATTCGTATAGAACCGCGTTCGATGCCGTAAATAAGCAAAACGAAAAGATATCGGGATACAGATCTGCAATAGAAGAGGCAGAAAAGGCTCTTTCGGATGCAAGAGAAATAGACGTTGATGCTATGCGGATCGAGCAGGGCATTTTGCAAAAAAGACAAAACGAAATAAACATAGAGCAGAAGAAGATCAGTGCAAGGCTGTCGGCAAATGAAAGTGCCGACAGAGAGATAAGGGCGAAGTCTTCTGATATTTGCAAGACGGAAGAAAGACTTGCCTGGGTGAAGGCACTTTCCAATACCGCAAACGGAAACGTCGGCGGCAAGGAAAAAATAATGCTCGAGACTTATATACAGATGACGTATTTCGATAGGATAATTGAGCGAGCAAACACTCGCTTAATAGTAATGTCGGGCGGACAGTATGAATTGAGGCGCCGACTTGAGGCAGAGAACAACAGAAGCCAAAGCGGACTTGATCTGAACGTCATTGACCATTATAACGGTACGGAAAGAAGCGTAAAATCACTGTCGGGCGGAGAATCGTTTAAGGCATCGCTGTCACTCGCTTTAGGGCTGTCGGATGAGATCCAGTCGTCTTCAGGAGGAATAAAGCTTGATACGATGTTTGTCGACGAGGGCTTCGGCTCTCTTGACGGAGACTCTCTCGGGCAGGCAATGAAGGCGCTTATGGGGCTTACCGAGGGTAACCGCCTGGTCGGCATCATTTCCCACGTGAATGAATTGAAGGAGCGAATCGATAAACAGATCGTGGTTACAAAGGATCACAGAGGCGGAAGCCGTGTTGGGATCAGCATTTAACAAAAAAGGAGTATGAGAAAAATATGTGGCAAGTGTACTTAATGATGTTTCCCCTAGGAATAGGAATAGCCTTTTATTTCAGGGCATTTTTCAGAAGGGTTGCAACTACTTTTGGTGTTGATGTCTCAAAAAAACGGATGAATATCGTGGCATGGTGCTTTGGTGCCGTAATCGGCGTGTTGAGCTTAAATATGTTCAGCTTTACCACAATAGCAATATTGCATCTGCTTGCTTTGGACGCAATATTCAGGCTCGTGAATTTCATAATAAGAAAGTCCTTCGGAAAAAAGTATACCGATGGAATGGGGATATGGAAAAAGGCATACGGAAGCGGAGCCATTCCCGTTCTGATATGCTTGTCACTGTTTATATTCGGGTATTACAATATTCATAACGTTGTGCGTACCGATTATACCGTTTACACCGAAAAGGAAATAGGCGACGGATACCGCGTGGTATTGATCGCTGACATACATTACGGTGTGTCGGTCGACAGCAAGGAACTGAAGGCAAAATGCGATGAAATAAGCAGTCTGAATGCCGATATCATCGTTCTTGGCGGCGATATAGTGGACAATGATACGGGCAAGGACAGAATGCTTGAGGTGTTTGACATTTTGGGCGATATAGAGAGCAAATACGGCACATTCTACGTTTACGGCAACCACGACAGACTGTACGGACAAGGCGGAGCATTTACGCCCGAGGAATTAAGTTCAGAAATAGAATCAAACGGCATAAAGATATTGCAGGATGACGTTGTCAATATAGATGAATGCTTAACTGTGGTCGGACGTGAAGACCGCGGATATGTGGGCGAGGGCACCAGAAAGAGCATAGAAGAGCTGTTGAATGGCGTAGAAAAGGACAGGTTTATCCTTACTTTAGACCATCAGCCGAACGAATATAGGGAAAACGGCAAGGCGGGCACCGATCTTTTGCTTTCAGGTCATACCCACGGCGGACAGTTCTGGCCGTTAAACATAGTATTCGATATATTCGGAATAAACGATGCCGTGTACGGCAAGGTGCAAATAGACAGCGATACTACGGCGATCGTGACGTCGGGCTTTGCAGGGTGGAGCTTTCCCGTGAAGACGGCATCTCCTGCCGAATACGTTGTGATCGATATAAAACAAGGTTAAATACAGCAAAAAAAGGGTATAATAGAGTTAGAAAATGATATATAGAAGTGCCGGAAATATAGAACGATATCGATTGACAAATATATGACGCGATGATATAATGAAATAGATATCGATAGTAAAAGCTATGGAGGGTAATATGAAAAAACCGTTTATATATTTAATATCAGTTGTTGCGATCGTGCTTGTTTGCGTAGCGGCTGTAATGGCTTTCACAAAGGAAGAGCCAAACTGGGACAATAACAATATAGATCTTGACGATCTCAGTTTTAATACGACCGGAAGCGAGCCGCAGACGGATAGTCCCGAAACGACGGAAAATGCGGACAATACCACCTCCGAGCCTTCGACGTCTTCTCCCGAGACTACGGAAGAGGAGACGGAGACCACGTCTCCCGAAACGACGAAGGCGCCCGAGACGACCAAGCCCCCCGTAAGACCACCTGTAAGGCCTCCCGTAACGACAAATCCCCCGGAAACAACACAGGGACAGCAACAGCCTGACGATCCTGACGTAACAACAGGCGAGCCGCAGCAGACAGAAGATCCCGAGGCAACGACGGGCGAGCCGCAGCAGACAGAAGATCCCAATGTAACGACGGGCGAGCCGCAGCAGACAGAAGATCCCGAGGCAACGACGGGCGAGCCGCAGCAAACGGAGGAACCCGAGGCAACGACGGGCGAGCCGCAGCAAACGGAGGAACCCGAGGTAACAACAGCAGAACCTCAGCAGACAAACGAGCCTGAGGTAACAACGGCAGAGCCTCAGCAGACAAATGAACCCGAGGTAACGAATGCTCCTGAAGTGACTAATGCACCCGAGGTAACAAGCGCTCCCGAAGGAAACGAATAATACGAGAATACATATCTAATGGGCTTTTTAGCGAAGGAAATTGAAATGAAGAAAAGAATATTAGCTTTAATACTTATTTTAGCAATGTGCTTTACGCTGTTTGCATGCGGCACAAAGAAGGATGATCAGGCTGAAAACAAAATTACACCCGCACTGTATAAGGTGACCGATAATGAGGGACACGTTATATGGCTTTTCGGTTCGATCCACGTCGGAAGGGAGAATTTTTATCCGTTGCCTTCTTACGTGATGGATGCTTTTAATTCAAGTGATGCTGCGGCATTCGAATTTGACCTCGTTGCGGCGGAGAACGATTACAGCGCACAGATAAATATGGCGATGGCTTTGATGTATAAGGACGGCAGCACGATCAAGGATCATGTGTCCGAAGAGGTATATCAAGCGGCAGTTGAGATTCTGAAAGAAAATAATATGTATTCATCGGTGCTCGACATGTATATGCCTATAATGTGGTCAAGCTCAATAGACATGTTTGTAACCGAAAAATCAGGGCTGGATTCAAATCTCGGTATTGACAGACACCTTTTGAATCTTTCAAAGGAGAATGGCAAGGAGATACTGGAGGTCGAGTCCATGGAGTACCAGACAGATATGATGGCAAACTTTTCAGGAGGATTGCAGGAACTTCTTTTGGAGGTCTCCGTAGGAACATATAAAAATTATGTTGAATCGGTTTCGGAGCTGTATGCCTTGGTAGAGGCATGGGAATCCGGAGACGAGGGTAAGATCACGGCGATCTTATACGAAGAAGCGGAGTTTGAAAGCGAAGAGGAAAAAGCCCTTTACGAAGAATATAACAATGCTTTGATCGTTGAAAGAAACAAAAATATGACAGTATATGCGGAAAATGCACTTAAATCGGGCAAGGAAGTATTTATATGCGTCGGTGCAGCCCACATTGTAGGCGAGGGTGCGATTGCAGAAAACCTCCGCGAATTAGGATATACCGTAGAATTGATAAATAAATAAGATAACTCACCGTAAAAACTCCGTTCAATTTGAACGGAGTTTTTTGTGTACGTGCTTTTTTACAGCATAAATCAGCCTTAAACAAAGTAATGCTTGTGTATCCCAAAGCCCCTCCGTGCGACGAATCGGCACTACTCAAGCCTCTCCCTTCGGGAGAGGGATAACGCACAAACAAAAACCTTCTCCGGTGGGTAGCGAAGCGGCACAATTTAAGCCTCCCCTTTGGGTAGCGAAGCGGCGGCGAGGGAGTGAATGACAGTCCGGTGGACTGTCAGAGCCGAGCCGTGGCCCGAGCCGCAGCGAGGGAAGGGGGACCGCTTGCGGTGGTGAGGTGTAACATTAATTAGTTAAAACATAAAATTAAACCCATTCCATTGACTTTTATGGTTTAACGGAGTAAAATTAAAGATAGCACGAAAATAACAATCAGGAGGGAATAACATGAAAAAACTTCTCAGTTTAGTTTTGATATTTGTTATGACAATTTCTCTGTTCAA
>JAFSAM010000070.1 GCA_017441005.1 Clostridia bacterium
AATTGTACCCTTTATTTGTACAGCGGCGATCCACCTTCTCGCTACGGCGGAGGGCAGGCTCGGCTCATACAGGAACCCCCAAAAACTTACTCCGTGCATAGCCCGGTAGTGTTATGGCATAGCCCTCAACCGAAATACCGTCCTATACAGGTGGATATATATTTTAGCTCTTTTTTGAGACTGTTTTTCCTACAAAACGCTCTGTTTTTTGTGTTTTTTCTCGCATTATCCTCTTTATTTCTCAAAAAAGAGGATTTTTTCATTTTTTTGCGTATATTATATATACAAATAACTTTTGATTCTTGTGACGAGGTGGATCGCTTTATGGAAAACATCCGTGAATATATGTATGCCAGAGAAAAGGTTACTTTGTCGGAGTTTGCCTTTTTGACCGAAAAAACGCGGGGCAGAGATATCCCCATCCCGCCATGTCCGATCCGCACCGAGTTCGGAAGAGACAGAGACAGGATCACCCACAGCAAGGCTTTCCGCCGTCTTATGCACAAGACGCAGGTATTCTTAGGCCCCGAGGACGACCACTACAGAACAAGAATGTCGCATACCCTTGAGGTAACGCAGATCGCACGCACCATCGCACGTGCGCTCCGTTTGAACGAAGACCTCACCGAGGCGATCGCTCTCGGTCACGACCTCGGCCATACACCCTTCGGCCATGCGGGCGAAAGGGTGCTTCAAAAATGTTATTCACCCGATTTTACACACTATAAGCAGAGTCTCCGCGTTGTCGAAAAGCTCGAAAACGACGGAGAAGGGCTCAACCTCACCTGGGAGGTACGCGACGGCATAGTTAACCACACCGGCGACCACATTGCCGCAACTCTTGAGGGCGTGATCGTTAAATATGCCGACAGGATCGCCTACATCAACCACGATATCGACGATGCCGAAAGAGCAAAGATTCTTCATCCCGAGGATATCCCCTCCGAGCTTCGCGAGGTGCTGGGAAACAACAGCAGCGCAAGAATTGCCTGCATGGTTGCCGCAGTTGTTAAGGCAAGTGACGGCAAACCGGTAATATCGATGGAGCCTACAGTCCAGGAAGCAACCAACAAGCTTCGAGACTTCCTATTTAAGGCAGTCTACACCAACCCCAGAGCAAAGGGCGAGGAGATCAAGGTCGAGGCTATGCTCGGAAGAATGTACGAATATTTTGTCAGCCACCCCGAGGAAATGGGAGATGAGCTGCAAAAGCAGGTCAACGAGGAGGGCGTCGAGAGGGTAGTCTGCGACTACATCGCAGGAATGACCGACAGATACGCACTCAACAAATACAAAGACATTTTCTTACCGAAAATGTGGAAATAAGCTGTTATTCGATAATTAATTTGTATAACGGGGAGCTTTTTACCCATTTTATCGCTATACTGCTTGTACAAAAAATATACAGGCAAGAAAGGAGGGGATATGCCCTTATGAGAATACCGCCTGCAGTGATCGAAGAGATCAAATTCAGAAACGATATCGAATCGGTCGTTTCTTCATACGTCAACCTTAAGCCGGCAGGCTCCAACCTTATCGGACTTTGCCCCTTTCACAGCGAAAAAACTCCCTCTTTTACCGTTTTTAAAAACACGCAGACCTGCTACTGCTTCGGATGCGGCTCGGGCGGCGACGTCGTCACATTTATAATGAAAATGGAAAACCTCGACTACGTCGGCGCACTTGAATTTCTGGCAAAGCGTGTAGGTCTCACCATCCCGCGCGATCAGGCGGACGAGAATAACCGCATAAGGTCGGCACGAATACTCGAAATGAACAAGTGTGCGGCAAAATTTTTCCACGCAGCCCTTCTTTCGCCCGACGGCAAGGAGGCACTTGCATACCTGCAAAAGCGTAAATTTTCTCCCGCACTCATCAAGCACTTCGGGCTCGGCTACTCGCCAAACAGCTTTAATGCGCTTATGAGCCACCTGAAAGCCAACGGCTTCACCGAAAAAGAAATGGTAAGCGGCTTTCTTTGCGGCATAAGCAAAAAAACGGGTAAGCCGTTCGACCTCTTCAGAAACAGGGTCATGATACCCATTATCGATCCTAAAGGCGACGTCATCGCCTTCGGCGGACGAGTCCTCGACGACTCTCTCCCCAAATACCTCAACTCGAGCGACACCCCCGTATTTAAAAAATCAAAAAATCTGTTTGCCCTGAACTACGCAAGAAAGAATTGCGCCGACAGGATCATCCTCTGCGAAGGATATATGGACGTTATCGCCCTCCACGGCGCGGGCTTTTCAAACGCGGTCGCCACCCTCGGAACGGCAATCACTCCCGAGCAGGCGCGCATTATGGAGCGTTACACAAAAAGCGTCGTCATCGCCTACGACAGCGACGAGGCGGGACAGCGGGCAGCGGACAAGGCGTTTAAACTGCTCGGAGAAGTCGGTCTCGACGTAAAGATCTTGAAAATGACGGGAGCTAAAGACCCCGACGAATATATAAAAACCTACGGTCCCGAGCGCTTCAGACGTCTTCTTGACGACAGTAAAACACATTTCGACTTCAAGCTCGATGCCATACTCGCAAAATACGACGTATCGGTCATTCCCGAAAAACTCAAAGCGATAAACGAGATCACCGACATAATATCACACATAAATTCAGCCGTCGAAAGAGACGTCTACATCGGAAGAATATCCCAGATGCTCGAAGTCTCCCGCGACAGCCTGACCTACGACATAAACAAAAAGATCAAAAAACAAAACAAGGAACAGCAAAAGAACGAGAGCCGAAAGATCATGCTTCAATCTGCGGGCTATGGCGACAGGATCAATCCCGACTATGCAAAAAACGTCAGAGCCTCGTCCGCCGAGGAATCGATCCTCAGTATAATACTCACTTATCCCGAGCTGCTCCAAAAAATAAAAAAAGGCGATTATAAGCTTTTGCCGGAAGACTTTTTCACCTCCTTCGGCAAAAGGGTGTTTGAAAAGGCCCTTGAGCTTACCACAGACGGCACGTACTTTGATTACGGCATTTTGGGAAGCGAGTTCACCGCCGACGAGATGGGCAGGATAACAGCCATCGTGCTTAAAAGAAACAACCTATCACAAAACGGCGAAAAAGAGCTTACAGACTGCATAGCCGTCCTCAAAAACGAGAAAAATAAGCAATCGGCTACTCTTGAGGACATAATAAACGCAAAAAGAAACGAAAAAAAATAAAAATTCACATATAGGAGAAAAATCATGGTTGAAGAAAAGAAAAAAGAAACCAAGAAAAAGGCGAAAAGAGCCGAGGCAGAAGAAATGACCGCCGAAGAGCTCGAAAAAGCCGCCGACGCCCTCTTGGAAGAAAAGCCGAAAGCTAAAAAAACTTCCAAAAAGAAGACAGCTCCCCCCGAGGAAACAGACCAGACCGAGGATAATACCTCCGACAACGGCGAAAAGGGCGAAAAAAAGTTCAACCTCAAAGAGATCGTCGATAAAGCAAAGGTTAAGGGCTCTATCTCAAATGCAGAGATCATGGAAGAGCTCGAAGACGTCGACTATGACCTCGAGCAGATCGAAAAGCTCTACGAGGCTCTCGAGGCTGCAGGCGTCGAGGTGACAGGTTATCTCGACAATCCCGAGTTCGGCGAAGAGATCCAGACCGAGGTCGAGCAGTACGAGAGCGCCGAGGACATGGAAAAGATGCTTTCCCAGGAAGGCCTCGCCATCGACGACCCTGTCAGAATGTATCTTAAAGAGATCGGTAAGGTGCCCCTTCTCGATGCAAACCGCGAGCTTGAGCTCGCAGAGCTTATGGCAAACGGCAACGAGGCTGCAAAAAAGGAGCTTGTCGAATCAAACCTCCGTCTTGTTGTAAGTATTGCAAAGCGTTACGTAGGCAAGGGTATGTTCTTCCTTGACCTCATTCAGGAGGGTAACCTCGGCCTTATGAAGGCTGTCGACAAGTTCGACTACCGCAAGGGCTACAAATTCTCTACTTATGCTACCTGGTGGATCAGACAGGCCATCACCCGTGCCATCGCAGACCAGGCAAGAACCATCAGAATCCCCGTTCACATGGTCGAAACAATACACAAGGTAAGCAGAATATCCCGCCAGCTCCTTCAGGAAAACGGCCACGAGGCAACTCCCGAGGAGATCGCAGCGGTCATGGGCATGAGCGCCGAAAAGGTAAGAGAGATCATGAAAATAGCGCAAGACCCCGTTTCTCTCGAAACACCCATCGGTGAAGAAGAGGACAGCCACCTCGGAGACTTCATCCCCGACGACGCATCCCCCGCTCCCGCAGACGCCGCATCATATACGCTTCTCCGCGAGCAGCTTAACGAGGTGCTTAAAACTCTTACTCCCCGTGAGGAAAGCGTACTCAAACTCCGTTTCGGTCTCGAGGACGGCAGAACCCGCACCCTCGAAGAGGTCGGCAAGGAATTCAACATCACACGTGAAAGGATCCGTCAGATCGAGGCTAAGGCTCTGCGTAAGCTCCGCCACCCCAGCCGCTCGAAGAGACTCCGCGACTACCTTGAATAAGATATTTTTGGCGGTTTTTGGAAAATCCGTCAAAAATATAACATAATTTAAAGTGTATTAATATCTCTTTTACAAATTTCATGCGCGACAATCGAAAATAAACTTGACATATTTTAGCTCGTATGCTAAAATGTATGTTGTATGTTTAAAATCTTTTTGGATATTTGAATCATATACCCACAATATTAATTTTTCGCAATTTTTAGGAGGAAATAACAATGAAAAGATCATTGTTGTCATTGCTGTTGGCTCTCGTTATGTGCTTGTCGATCTTCTGCGTAAGCTGCTCGTCAGATAAAGAGGAAGACAAGACCGTAAAAGAAGAAGATGCCGAAATCACCCCCATGACCATTACACTCTATGCTCCCACAAACGGCACCACCACTCAGGAGCAGGTTGATCTGGTTCAGGAAAAATTCAATGAAATCACCGAGTCGAAGTACAATACCCACGTTATCCTCAAGCTCATCCCCGATGATCAGTATGAGGCTACGATCGAACAGACTCTCGACAGAATCCATACAAGAATAGCCGAAGAGGAATCCCGCGAAGAATCCCGCGCATTGGCTGAAAAGGAAGCCCGCGAAAGAGGCGAGACCCTCGCTCCCGAAACCGAGGAAGAAACAGAGCCCGAAGAGAAAGACGATTCTCCCGAGATCTCTTACCCCAAGGAAAGAGAAGATCAGCTCGATATTTTCCTTGTAAGATCCTTTGAAGACTACTACAAGCTCGCTACATCCGAGCACGCAGACCTGTCTCCTCTCGATCAGGAAATTTCAGGAAGCGCAAAGCTCCTCTCCTCTTATATGTATCCTTACCTCATTCGTGCGGCTAAGGTACAGGGTTACACCTACGGTATCTTCAACAACACCGTTTTCGGTGACTATCAGTACCTCTTGCTCAACAAAGAATTGGTTGACAAATACGAGTACGACCCCGAATTGATGAAGGACGTTGCTTCCATCTCTCTCTTCCTCAGAGAGGTTAAGCAGAACGAGCCCGACGTTATTCCTTTCCTCGGAAACCTCGAAGCTCCCGTTGTATACTGGAACGATCAGCCCTCCGTTATCGGCGCTTTCGTAGGCAATGCATTCTCTTCCTCCGGCAGAGTTGACGCAACGACCTACCGTCCCGATGCTCTTTATCCCGGCAGCTTGTTCAACTCCTCCGCCTTCAGAGCATGGATGCTTGAATACAACAAGCTTTATCAGGCTGACATCTTCGTTGAAAAGACCGAAGAAAACGCAAACTCCAAGTTTGCCGCTACAGTCATCGAAGGCGACGTAACACTTTCTCCCACATACGCAGACGTTTACGGCAACTACAAGGTTGACGAATACGGCTTCAAGTATATTACAGATCCCGAAACAGGCGTTGACTACTACGTAAGCGTTTATAAGAGACCCGTTGCAGACAACAACAACGTATTCGGTGCCGGCTACGTTGTAAGCGCATACACAGAAGACGTTACACGTTGTATGGAGATCATCACTTGTCTTAACACAGACGCAAGTCTCGCAAACCTCTTCATGTACGGAGTACAGGGTACTCACTACTCCATCAACGAGACTGACGGTCTTGTTCACAAGATGACCGACACATACTCTATGGACATCAACACAATGGGTAATATGTACTTGCTCACTCCCTCCGACGACATGAACGAGTACTGGCAGTTCATGAGTAAGAACAACTGGGAAAACGCAAAGAACACTAACCGTGAAGCGGTTATGAGCCCCTTCCTCAGCTTCTACTTCAATCCCGAAAGACCCGCTGAAGAGGATCTGAGCGAAACTCAGGTCTATACCGAAATGACCTTCGACGAGATCTACGCTGAAGCAGTTAAACTCTCAGCTCCCCTTCTCGAGGACATCTTCACCTACAGAGATGACCCGACAGTTCCCGATATGACCATGGAACGTAAGCTCCTTGCTTACAGAACTTTGGTCAGCGAAGACCCAATCTTCGACCACCTCACAGACTACAACAAGGGTGTTTACTATATGCTTTCTCCCTACAACGACTGGTATCAGGAGCATTACGGCGTAACACTCGGTCTCGGTTAATCAGTAAAACAAAAATACCACTTCATCGCGAAGTGGTATTTCTTTTTATAAAATATTAAGCGATTTCTTGTGGGTGGAGAAGAACAAGTTTCTTTGGCTTTGGAGACGACCTCGTCCGTTCACATCTTATAGACAGCTTAATTTCCCACCACTCACCACAAACAAAAAACAAAGCCCGACGGAAACCGTCGGGCTGTTTTTTGCTTTGCTTAGTCAATAAGCTCCTTAACCTTGGAATCTTTACCAACCTTGTCGCGGAGATAATAAAGCTTAGCACGTCTTACTTTACCTGTTCTGATTACTTCAACCTTCTCTACGTTAGGTGAGTGAACGGGGAAAGTCTTTTCAACAGCTACACCGTAAGAAATGCGGCGTACTGTGAACGTTTCGGAAATACCGCCGCCGTGACGTGCGATGATAGTTCCTTCAAAAATCTGAATTCTTTCTCTTGTACCCTCTTTGATCTTGTTGTGAACCTTTACAGTGTCACCGATGTTAAGTACAGGTACATTTTCTTTGAGCTGCTCGTTTGTTAAAGCCTTTACCAAATCCATAATGGCTCCTCCTTAAAATATAC
Organism: Clostridia bacterium; assembly: GCA_017441005.1. Classification (GTDB taxonomy): domain Bacteria; phylum Bacillota; class Clostridia; order Oscillospirales; family CAG-272; genus RGIG1995. The sequence goes on from JAFSAM010000070.1 coordinate 7,140, forward strand.
GAACGTTCATGCACAGCTAATACAGAGGACCGTCCAAAAATAACGCTCTCCACACAGAGAGTCTATGGTATTATACCATATTTTCAAAAAAATTCAAGCAAACACGCCACTTTTTACATTTTGTTAACATTTTGTCCCAATTGGCGTTTTTTTATTCGCCAAAAAACTCTTGTATAATTATTAATAATATGCTATAATGATTAGGATTAGACGATTATCGCCATTTTTTGGCTTTTATGTTTACGCTTGTTTTCAGGAGGGTAATTATGAGCAACGATAACTTGAACCAAAAACCCGACAATAACATATCAAAAGACGAAGAACTTACGTCTATTCTAAAAAAACTGTCTCTCCTTTTAGACAAATCCGTTTCGCTTGATGAAGCCGTTGAGCTTGCAAAAAAACAAGCCGACACCGAAAAAAGCGAAATCTCTGAAGAAGCTCCGGCAGTTGAGGAAGCTCCGGCAGTTGAGGAAACTCCCGCAGTTGAGGAAACTCCCGCAGTTGAGGAAACTCCCGCAGTTGAGGATGCTCCCGCAGTTGAGGAAGTTCCGGCAGTTGAAGAAGCTCCCGCAGTTGAGGAAACTCCCGCAGTTGAGGAAACTCCTGTAGTTGAGGAAACTCCTGCAGTTGAAGAAGCTCCCGTAGTTGAGGAAGCTCCCGCAGTTGAGGAAACTCCTGTAGTTGAGGAAATTCCCGCAATTGAGGAAATTCCGGCAGTTGAGGAAACTCCTGTAGTTGAGGAAACTCCTGCAGTTGAAGAAGCTCCCGCGGTTGAGGAAGCTCCCGCAGTTGAGGAAATTCCGGCGGCTTTGAATTTCTTGAAGAATTTGCGTTCTTCACGATTTACGCAAAACCCTATAAATTACACAACTACCAACATTGACATTGACTCCATCGACGCGTCTGTCGAACAAGAGCAGGAAGCACCTTCAAAAGCTGAAGCAGAGACGGTTTCGGAAGAAAAAACGTCTGTAACGGTTGGTTCCGAGGCTGAACAAGCTCCGGTGCTCAAGAACTTTACGGTAGTCGAAGATACTCCCGTAGTTGAGGATGCTCCCTCTACCGAGGAAATCCCCGTAGTTGAGGAAGTCCCCGCGGTTGAGGAAGTCCCCGCGGTTGAGGAAGTCCCCGTGCTTGAGGAAGTCCCCGCGGTTGAGGAAATGCCGAACATCGAAAGAGCACCGCTAATACCTACCGAAAAGATCATCGAGGATGTCTCCGAGGAAAATACCGCAGATGATGTCGAAGCCCCCGAGTTTGCATCGTCAAAAATATTCGACGAATTGCTCGCTTGCTTTGACGACCGCAATCTTCCGGACAATTTACGCCTTGCAACACAAAACGTGAACAGTGCAGAAAAAGATAGCGCTTCCGAAGAAAAAGTTATCGAAGCTGATGAAGAGTCGGAACAGTCGGAAGAAATCTTTGTTCCGCTCGACCATACGATATCTTCACCCGAGGATGAGCTTTTCTCTCAGATATTTTCCGAAGAAAAAGAAGAAAAGAAAAACAAAGAACGCGACAAAAAGAAGTGGCAAGGCAATAACGACAGGCACTGGCAGGGCAATAACGGCAAGGTTCCTTCTTTGCTCACTACCATTTACGATTGGTTGGAAGTCCTTGTGGTCTCGTCGGTATTTGCGATCCTTTTGTTCACCTTTGTTGTCCGTCTCGCAGTAGTTGACGGCGACTCGATGAACAACACGCTCCACGACAAAGAAATGCTCGTCATCTCCAACTTTATGTACGAGCCGGAATACAGCGATATAATAGTATTTTCATCCCCGAACTATGACATCCCCCTCGTAAAACGCGTTATCGCTACCGAGGGTCAGACCGTCGACATAGACTTCGAAAACTGGAAGGTCATAGTTGACGGAAAGGTCCTTGATGAGGATTACATCAACTACATTCCGTATCAAGCAATGCATACGGGTGACGTTTCATTCCCGCTTACCGTTCCCGATGGCTACGTATTCGTTATGGGCGACAACAGAAACAACTCCTCCGACTCACGAAACGCGCGTGTCGGTTTTGTAGACGAAAGATACATCCTGGGAAAAGTAAGGCTTCGTCTTACCCCATTCAGTAAATTCGGCACAGTAGACTGATACAACACAGAAAGGACAAAAAAATGCCCTCTACTCAGATACAGTGGTTTCCCGGCCACATGGCGAAAACCCGGCGGCTTATGAAAGAGGCTCTGCCGTCGGTCGACATTCTTATAAGCGTACTCGATTCAAGAATCCCCATAAGCTCGAAAAACCCTGAGATCGAGAGTCTTGCCGAGACTAAGCCGATCCTCACTTTGTTAAGCAAAGCAAGCCTTGCCGACCCGGTTGCCACGGCAGGCTGGAAGCAATATTTTAAGCAAATGGGGCAAAACTGCCTCTTTATCGACAGCATAACGGGTGCAGGCATTAACGATATTATGCCCGCCATTCGCGAAATTTTAAAAGAAAAACTTGCTCGATACGAGGAAAAAGGTATGACGGGCAGAAACATAAAAGCAATGATCGTGGGTATCCCGAACTCGGGTAAATCCTCGCTCATAAACAAGCTTGCCGGAAGTAAGAAGGTCAAAGTCGAGGACCGTCCGGGTGTAACGCTTACAAAGCAGTGGGTGCCCACCTCGATCGGTCTTGATCTGATGGATATGCCCGGTGTGCTTTGGCCGAAATTCGACGATGAGACAATAGGCGAAAACCTCGCATTGACAGGCGCTATCCGCGATGCAATTTTAGATACCGAGAGCCTTGCCGTCGTTCTGTGCGCAAGACTGCGCAAGCTCTATCCCGAATTACTTATTTCGAGATACAAGCTCACAGAAAAAGATCTCGACGAGGATATGCAGGACTACGAGGTCTTCGAAGCGATAGGAAGAAAACGAGGCTTCCTCATTTCGGGCGGCGAGATCAACTACGAAAGGACCGCCATCATGCTCCTCGATGAATTCAGGGGTGCCAAGATAGGCAGGATCACACTCGAAAAGCCCCCGATCGATGCAGAATAAAACAAAAGGATATAAGCTTCAATGTTAAACTGGGATATAGAAAACAAGCTCCGTCTTGAAGGCTACAAAATAATATGCGGATGCGACGAAGCGGGAAGAGGCCCTCTTGCAGGAGAAGTTGCCGCCGCTGCATGCATACTTCCAAACGGGCTCGAGATCAAAGGTCTTAACGACTCAAAAAAACTGAGCGAAAAAAAGCGCGAGGAGCTTTTTGACGTGATCAAAGAAGCTTCGGTCGCCTGTGCCGTCGCCACCTGCTCGGTCGAGGAGATCGAGCAATACAACATACTCGAATGTGCGCTTATGGCTATGCGCAGAGCAGTCGAGCAGCTTGACGTCAGACCCGAATTCATCCTTGTCGACGGAAACATCAACCGAGGCTTTACTCTTCCGTCGCAGGCAGTAATCGGCGGAGACGCAAAGTCTCCCAACATTGCCGCGGCATCCATTCTTGCGAAGGTCACGCGTGACCGTCTTTGCTACAAGCTTGACGAAAAATATCCGCAGTACGGCTTTGCAAAGCACAAGGGCTATGCCACAAAAGAGCACAGAGAGGCGATTTTGAAATACGGCCCCTGCCCCGAGCACAGACCGCTTTTCCTGCGCAAGCTTCTCAACAAAGATGGCTGATTCGACACGCCAGATCGGCAGACAGGGAGAAAATGCCGCATCCGACTGGCTTATAAAAAACGGTTACACCGTAACCGCACGAAACTATACCTCCCCCCACGGCGAAATTGACATAATCGCCGAGGACGAAAAATATATTGTATTTGTCGAGGTAAAATACAGAAAAAACTCTGTACACCTATCAAAATACGGACGTCCGGTACGCGCTGTCACAAGCGCAAAAAAGCAGCATATCATCTCTGCTGTTAAGCATTACCTCAATGCAAACCCAACTTCCAAAAGACCGCGCATCGACGTCATAGAGATCATTAGCACACAAGAAGCAAACGGCTTTGTCTCTTTAAGCATCAAGCATTATAAAAACGCATTCGGAGAGTGATTTTTACGAAGATTTTTGACACACACTGCGACACCGCCTACGTAATCGAGAGAATGGGAGTCAAGTTCGACAACGACGAGACCCATCTTTCACTCAAAAAAATCGAAAAATACGACGTATACGAGCAAATGTTCGCAATCTGGTCGAGCCACAAGCGTACAGACGAAGAGAACTGGGAGCACTTCCATAAAGTAAAAAGCTATTTTGAAAAAGAGATACTCCCCTATAAAAGCGAAAAATTTATTCCCCATCTCGCCGTCGAGGGCTGTGCCTTACTCGGAGGTGACGTTTCCCGAGTTGATAAGCTGAAGGAATACGGCGTGCGTATGATGACCCTCGTTTGGCGCGATGAATGCTGTATGGGCGGCGCACACAACACAAATATCGGTCTTACCGACTTCGGCAAAAATGCGGTAAGACGTATGTTTGAGCTTGATATCACCCCCGACATCAGCCACGCATCCGACAAAATGGCATACGAGACCTTTGAAATTGCCGCAGAATACGGCAAACCTGTTTTTGCAAGTCACTCTAATCTCAGAAGCATCAGAACACACACCCGCAACATGACCGACGATATGTTCAAAGAGCTTATGAAAACGGGCGGCCTTGCGGGACTGAACTTCTGCTGTGAATTTCTTGAATACATAGACGAGCGACCCGCCACCATCACAAATATGATCCGCCACCTCGAGCACTACCTTGAGCTCGGCGGCGAAAACAATGTCTGCATCGGAAGCGACTTCGACGGAATCAAAAAGCTGCCCGTCGGGATCTTAGGCGTACAAAGCCACGACGTATTCCGCGACGAGCTAAAAAAGCTCAACTACAGCGACGAGCTTATCGAAAAGATCTTTTATAACAACGCAAAAGCCTTCTTCGACAAGCATTAATGCAACATAAATTCGTTTAAAATATTACTTTTATATAAAAAAGAGGACTGTTTTATGAAAAACATCAACTACATCAGCACAAGAGGCAACACAAAGCCCGTTTCATCTGCCCAGGCTATCAAGCAGGGTCTTGCGGATGACGGCGGTCTTTTTATGCCCGAAACGATACCCGCACTCACAAAAGAGGATTTTGATTTTCTGAAGAAGGCGACATACCCCGAAAGGGCCGCCTACGTTATGGCAAAATTCCTCACCGACTACACCTACGACGAGCTTCTTGCCGACTGCAAGGAAAGCTATTCGGAAGCACGTTTCCCCGGCGGTGCGGCTCCCCTCTCCAACATCGGCAACCTCCGTTTGCTCGAGCTTTGGCACGGTCCCACCTGCGCATTCAAGGATATGGCACTTCAGGTAATGCCCCGTCTTCTTTCGAGAGCATTGACAAAGACCGGCGAAAAGAGAACCGCATTTATTCTTGTTGCGACCTCGGGCGACACCGGAAAAGCCGCACTTGAGGGCTACAAGGACGTCGACGGAATCAAGATCATGGTATTCTATCCCGTAGACGGTGTAAGCCGCGTTCAGAAATTACAGATGGCTACCCAGGAGGGCAACAACGTTACCGTTTGCGCCATCAAGGGTAACTTCGACGATGCGCAAAACGGCGTCAAAAAGATATTCGGAAACGCAGAAACGGCTAAAACTCTCGACGAAAACGGTCACTTTTTCTCGTCTGCAAACTCCATCAACTGGGGCAGACTCGTTCCCCAGATCGTCTACTACATCTCGTCCTACTGCGATATGGTAAACACCGGCGACATCAAAGAGGGCGACAGCGTAAACGTATGCGTTCCCACAGGTAACTTCGGCAACATTTTTGCCGCATACATAGCTAAAATGATGGGGCTTCCCGTCAACCGCTTCATCTGCGCGTCCAACTGCAACAACATTCTCACCGACTTTATTTCCACCGGTACATACGACAGAAACAGAGTGTTCCACACCACAATGTCTCCCTCTATGGACATTCTTATCTCCAGCAACCTCGAGCGCTTGCTCTACGTTATCGCCGGAAACGAAAAGACTGCATCCTACATGAAGGAGCTCAATACCAAGGGTGTTTACTCGGTCGATCCCGAAACAAAGGAAAAGATCACCTCCTCGTTCTCGGGCTACTTCTGCGCAGAAAACGATACTGCCAAGACCATCAAGGAGACATTTGATAACTATAATTATCTTATAGATACACACACCGCCGTTGCGGTCAAGTGCGCAAACGAATACATCAAGGAAACAGGCGACGACCGCAAGATAATCGTCGCATCCACAGCATCTCCCTACAAGTTTGCAAACAACGTATACGCATCCCTTACAGGCGAGACCAAGGAAAACGAATTCGATGCCCTCAAGGCTACAGAGAAGCTGTCGGGCAGTCCTATTCCTTCTCCCTTAGCTAACCTCGAATCAAAGAAAGTACGCTTCACACAGGTCATCGATCCCGAAGATATGACATCCGAGGTCCTCAAAACCATCGGCATCAAATAAACCCGCACAGCATTTTACGGATAATATAAAAAGGAGGCTCTGCCAAATGTCGCTGTTTGCACTTTCGGACACACATTTGTCACTTTATAATGACAAGCCGATGGACATTTTCGGCAACAGATGGCAGGACTATGCCGCAAAGATCGACCGTGGCTGGCGTGCTGTGGTGACCGACAGAGACACAGTTGTCATTGCGGGCGATGTAAGTTGGGGAATATCCCTTGAAGAAGCAAAGCTCGACCTTCTCTATCTCGACAGCCTGCCGGGACAGAAGATCATATCCAAGGGTAATCACGACTACTGGTGGTCGACAGCCGCGAAGATCAACGCCTTCTTCGCAGAAAACAACATCACCACCATCAAAACGATGCACAATAATGCATTTACGGTGGGTGACGTTACCGTATGCGGCACAAGGGGCTGGTACAGCGAGGGCAAAAATGCGCCGCGCGAAGCCGACTACGATAAAATTGTCGCGAGGGAGGCGGGCAGACTCGAACTGTCCATCAAAGAGGGACTCAAGCTGTCGCAAACAAACGAGATCATAGTCTTTCTCCACTTCCCACCGGTCTACAACGATTACGTCTGCGACGAAATTCTCACGATCCTACATAAATACGAGGTCAAAAAAGTCTACTACGGCCACATTCACGGTGTATACGGACTCCCCTCTACGTTCAGCTGTGACGGAATCGATTTCACCATCACCTCCGCCGACTACCTGAACTTTGTTCCCACCCTCGTTAAGCGCGGATAAAACCCGTTTTTTCGGCAAATTACACACTTTTTCGGGAAAATTTTTGTATATTCTATTGACATTTAGTGCGTATGGATATAAAATAATATGATAGGAAAAATAACAATTCCGGAGGAATTACAAATGAGTTTAAAAAACGTAACAAAAAAAGAAAAGAACGTTGTGGAAATTGAATTTTCCATCGACAAAAAGGCTTTCGACGAGGAAGTTAGCCGCGTTTTCAAAAAGAACGCTGCAAAAATGAACGTTCCCGGCTTCAGAAAGGGTAAGGCTCCCCGCTCCATCATCGAAAAGATGTACGGCAAGGGCGTATTCTATGATGACGCCATCAACAATCTTCTCCCCGAAGCTTATACAGAAGCTGCAAAAGAATCCAAGGAAGAAATCGTTAGCCAGCCCGAGTTCGAGCTCATCTCCATCGATGAAAACGGTGTAGCTCTCAAGGCTAAGGTATACGTAAAACCCGAGGTTGAAATAGAAGGCTATAAGGGCATCGAAGTCGAAAAGACAGTTAAGAAGGTAACAGATGAAGACGTTGACCACGAGCTTGAGCACGCTCGTCAGCGCAATGCACGTACACTCGACGTTACCGACAGAGCTGCTCAGACCGACGATATCGCAAACATCGACTACGAGGGCTTTGCTGACGGCGTTGCTTTCGAGGGCGGTAAGGGCGAAAACCACGACCTCAAGCTCGGCAGCGGTCAGTTCATCCCCGGCTTCGAGGATCAGATCGTAGGTCACAACATCGGCGATAAGTTCGACGTAAACGTAACCTTCCCCGAAGAGTATCACTCCGAAGAGCTCGCAGGCAAGGCTGCAGTATTTAAGGTAAAACTCAATGCGCTCAAGGTAACAGAGCTCCCCGAGCTTAACGACGAATTTGCAAAGGATGCTTCCGAATTTGACACTCTTGCTGAATATAAGGCTGACATTAAGGCTAAAATCCAGGAGAGAAACGAAAAAGAGGCTGAAAACCACGTAGAAGAACAGATCATTGATGCTCTCGGCGAAAAGCTTAAGGCTGATATCCCTGAAGCTATGATCGAAACCGAGGCTGAGAACCTTCTCCGCGACTACGACAACAACCTCCGTATGCAGGGTATGAACCTTTCTGACTTCGTTAAGTACACAGGCATGTCCCTCGACACCATGCGTGAGCAGTTCAAGCCCCGCGCTGAACGTCAGGTAAAGACCAGACTCGCTCTCGAAAAGATCGCTGAGCTCGAAAAGATCGAGGTTTTCGAAAAGGAAGTTGAAGACGAGTTCGACAGAATCGCTAAGATGTACAACATCGGCGTCGAAGAAGTCAAGAAGAGCATCGAAAACGAGAACCTCAAGAAGGACCTCGCTGTTCAGAAGGCAGTTGACCTCCTCAAGGCTGAAGCTGTTATCGTAAAGGCTAAGAAGGAGACAAAGAAGGCTGAAGGCGAAGAAAAGCCCGCAGCTAAGAAGACCACGGCTAAGAAGACCACAGCTAAAAAGGCAGAGGGCGAAGAGGCTCCCGCTAAAAAAACAACAGCTAAAAAAACAACCGCAACCAAGAAGACTGCCGCTAAAAAGGCAGAGGATAAGGCTGAATAATAACTGATATTCGGCAAAAGCTTATCAAACATCGGCGGCAGATTACAAGAAAAGGAGATACTATTATGGCATTGGTACCAACAGTCATCGAACAAACCAACCGCGGCGAAAGAGCATACGATATATACTCCCGCCTGCTCAATGACAGAATCATATTCCTCAGCGATGAGGTCAATGATACGACGGCATCTCTTGTTGTAGCCCAGCTGCTTTTCCTTGAAGCACAAGACCCCGACAAGGATATTTCACTGTACATCAATAGCCCCGGCGGTTCCATCACCGCCGGAATGGCTATCTACGATACGATGAACTATATCAAGTGTGACGTATCCACCATCTGCGTGGGTATGGCTGCAAGTATGGGTGCATTTCTGCTTTCCGCAGGTGCTAAGGGCAAGAGATACGCTCTCCCCAACAGCGAGATCATGATCCACCAGCCTCTCGGCGGTATGCAGGGTCAGGCTACCGACATCAAGATCCACGCCGACCGTATAATCAAGATCCGCGAAAAGCTCAACTCCATACTCTCGGAGGTTACCGGTCAGTCGATCGAGACCATCGAGCACGATACCGAAAGAGATAACTTCATGACGGCAGACGAGGCTTGCGCCTACGGTCTGATCGACAAGGTTATCACCAAGAAAAACTAATTCTTCCCCCGAAAGAGGACATTTCAAATGCCAAAAAATAGCGGTAATACAAACAATCTTATTCGTTGTTCTTTCTGCGGAAGAGATGAAAACTCCGTTGAGTTCATTATTCCATCACCCATAGATCAGGGCGCATTTATATGCAGTGACTGCATAGATGCCTGTGAAAGAATAATTGACGATCACAGAGAGTACACCGAAAAGGGTCAAAAGCTTACGCTTAAAAGTCTCCCCAAGCCCCAGCAGATCAAAAACACGCTCGACGAGTATGTTATCGGTCAGGATGAGGCAAAGAGAGTGCTTTCCGTATCGGTATACAACCACTATAAAAGAATACTCAGCAAGGAAAAGAAATCGGACGACAGTGTAGAGATCCAGAAAAGCAACGTGTTGCTCCTCGGTCCTACAGGCGTAGGTAAGACCTTCCTTGCCCAGACACTTGCAAAAACGCTGAAGGTCCCCTTCGCTATTGCAGATGCTACCACACTCACCGAGGCCGGCTACGTCGGCGAAGACGTCGAGAACATCCTTCTCCGTCTCATTCAGGCGGCGGATTATGACATCGAGCTTGCCGAAAGGGGTATCATCTATATCGACGAGATCGACAAGATCTCAAGAAGAAGCGAAAACCGTTCCATAACCCGTGACGTTTCGGGCGAGGGCGTTCAGCAAGCATTACTGAAAATACTCGAGGGTACCGTTTCAAACGTTCCTCCTCAGGGCGGCAGAAAACACCCCAATCAGGAGTTTATTCAGATCAATACCGAGAATATCCTGTTTATCTGCGGAGGCGCATTTGACGGACTTAGCGACATAATCGAAAAGCGTTCGGGAAGTCAGCTCATCGGCTTCGGCAGCAACATTCAGACAAAAGCGGAAAAGAAAAAGCACAATATTTATAAAGACGTTGTTTCTCACGATATTGTCAAATACGGCATAATCCCCGAGCTTGTCGGCCGTCTTCCCGTCATCGTGGGACTCGAAGAGCTCGACAGTGACGCTTTGATCAGAATTCTCAAAGAGCCTAAAAACTCCCTTATCAAGCAGTATCAAAAGCTGTTTGATATGGATAACGTTGAACTTAAGTTCACAAAAGGCGCGCTCGAAGAGATCGCCTCTCTCGCAATTGAAAGAAATATCGGTGCACGCGGTCTGCGTTCCATAATCGAAGGCTTTATGACCGATATAATGTTTGATGTTCCCTCAAGAAAGGATATCGAGTCGGTCACCGTCACTCAAAAGACCGTCCAAAAACTTGAAGAACCCAAATTCACTTTCAAACAAAAAGAGGGCAAGCAAATTAAATTTGCAAATTAGTCTTAAAAAACAATAATCCCCGCTTTTTAACCGACGCGGGGATTTTTAATTACACTTTAATCAATAATCAATCAAAGGATGTTTATTATGAGCGATCAAGCAAGGGAAAAGGTACTTTTTATAGTCAATCCAAAATCCGGAAAAATGATTATGAAAAAAAAGCTGTTTGAAGTAGTAAAGCTTTTTTCCGATTCCGGCTTCGAGCCTACCGTGCTTATGACACAAAAAAGAGGCGATGCCTCGATCATCGCCAAGGAACACGGTCCGAGGTTTGACCGTATAGTATCCTGCGGCGGTGACGGGACACTGAATGAAGTGGTTACGGGTCTTATGGAGCTGCCCAAAGAAGCTCGTCCTCCGCTCGGTTTTATTCCCGCGGGCACGACAAACGATCTGGCTTCGACCTTAGGCATACCCACAAAGACGATCGAAGCCGCAAAGACAGTCATTGAAAACAAGCCTATTCCCAATGACGTCGGTTTTTTTAACAATACGAGATATTTCAACTACATAGCATCCTGCGGTGCTTTCGCCGCAACCTCCTATTCGACCCCGCAGGGCTTAAAAAACACCATCGGTCACTCGGCATACATCCTTGAAGGTATCAAGGACGTAACAAAGATCCGATCTATGAATATGAAGCTCGAAATGCCCGACAAAACGATCGAGGGCAAGTTCATTTTCGTAGCGATCACCAATGCGCTCTCTATGGGCGGTGTATATAAGCTCAAGCCCGAGACGGTCAACCTCCAGGACGGAGAATTCGAGGTGCTACTCGTAAGAAAGCCGAGCAATCCCGCACAAACGGTAAGTATGCTCCACCAACTCACAAGACACAAGTACGATAAAGACCACGTGCATTTCTACCACACTCCGTCGATAAAAATTACGGCAGATAAACCCATAAAATGGACGGTAGACGGTGAATTCGGCGGCGAGCTTGACAGTGTTACTGTCAAAAATATGCACGGTGCGATCAGTATCTTCAAGCCGGTACCCAAGATCGCTATGGCAGAAAAAGAAAAGTCCTTGATGATCGAGAAATAAATTCACTGCTTGTCACTTTACGGTATTATTTTTTTCGTATTACTTCAAAAAAACAATTCAGGGAGTACCGTTTTTTAAAACGGTACTCCCTGTTTTAATATTTTTTAGCGATTGTTGCATTTCGAGGGCGAAAAGCCGTATTTCTTTTTAAATATCTTCGAGAATGCAAAGATGTCGTCATATCCGACGCTCAAAGCCACCTCGGACACCGAATATTCACCCGATGTTAACAAATATTTCGCCTTTTCAAGTCTGTAATCGACCAAATACTTTTGGGGACTTACGCCGAAATATTTGGTAAATATACGCGAGAAATAACGTCTGTCGATGCCAAGATTCTTCGCGATGCCGTCGATCGTGATGTGCGTCTGGTAGTTCGCCTGTATATAGTCTGCTGCCTTTATGCAATACTGCGAAACCGGCGTTTCATAGGTCTGCGGTTGATTCTGCATAAGCAGTCTTTCGATTATGGTATACAGCTTTGCGTTCAGAGAGACCGCAGAAACCTCTTTACCTACGGGAATATGTCTGAATTCGTCAAACACACCGTAGATCTCGGGACAGTACATCGTATATACGTCATCGGTAAATCCGCAACTCGCAAAAAGCTCCTCCGCAGCGCTTCCCTCAAAAGCGATCCACGCATACAACCAAGGATTATCCTCGTCCGCCTGCTGCTTGATGATCATATCGGGCTTTATCATAAATAAGCAATTTTTTTCGAGCTTGTATGTCTTTCCCTTGACCGTATATTCACCCCTGCCCGACAAAACGTAGTGAAGGTTATAGCAAGGGTGCACGGAAGGTCCCCAAAAGCCTCCCGGCTTACGCTGATGCCATCCGCATTTTATGGGATTCAGATCATTGAAATGCATATTCTTTACAAGAAAAGAACACATATTTTGAATGTCATTTGAACACACTGCCATACCACAACCACCTCTTTGGTGACATTATAACATAAACACAACACAAAAGTCAATGTTTTTTTGCAGAAACAGTGTTATAATTACATTAAGGCTTGTTTTTCGATATGTTTTTATATATTTGTATCGGTTGACAAATCATTCTTTCTCTTATATAATTATCTTAGTCAAGAATACAATAATACTTTTTTTATAAACAGGAGATGTTTTTATGCAGCGTGAACTCGAAATTTTGAGCAACTTTGCTCTTGACGGCACCCCCGTTTCAATGAAACCCTTGGGATGCGGCCACATCAACTCCACCTACCTCGTTAAATGCGACAACGGAAACAAATACAATTTCCAAAAGATCAATCACAACGTTTTCAAGGACGTCGAGGCATTGATGAACAATATCGACTCTGTCACCTCATTTCTGAAGGAAAAAACCGTTGCAAACGGCGGCGATCCGATGCGTGAAACACTCACCGTTGTTAAAACAAAAGACGGCAAAAACTTTTACAAAGAAAATGACGATGCCTACTGGAGAGTATATCTCTTTGTCGACGACGTGATCACCCTTCAGGTGATAGAAAACCCCGAGCATTTCTACTATGCCGGCAAGGCTTTCGGTAACTTCCAGAAGCTTCTTGCAGATTTCCCCGCAAGCAAGCTCGCCGAGACTATCCCCAACTTCCACAACACCGTTTCCCGTTACGCCGATTTTGAAAGACAGATCGCAGAAAACAGAAGCGGCAGAGCGGACGAAGCAAAAGAAGAAATCGCATTCGCAAGAGAATACAAGTGGCTCTCCGAACAGCTCTATCCTCTCATCGAAAAGGGAGAATTGCCCCTCCGAGTCACACACAACGACACAAAGCTCAATAACGTTTTGCTTGACAAAGAAACAGGCAAGCCCGTCTGCGTTATCGACCTCGATACCGTAATGCCCGGACTTTCCCTCTACGACTACGGCGACAGCATGAGATTCGGCACAAACCCCGCCGCCGAAGACGAAAAGGACCTCTCCAAGGTATACAGCGACCTCGTCCTCTTTGAGGAATACACAAAGGGCTTCCTCGAGGAGTGCGGAAGCGCTCTTACCAAGAAGGAGATCGAGCTTCTCCCCATCTCTGCACTTGTTATGACATACGAGTGCGGAATCCGTTTCCTTGCAGACTTTGTTGACGGCGACCACTACTTCCACACCGAGCGCCCCGAGCACAATCTCGACCGCGCACGTACACAGTTCAAGCTCGTCAAGGACATGGAATCAAAGCTTCCCGAAATGAAGGCTATTGTAGCTAAATATATCTAAATCTACTGTATTTTTTGAGGTGTTATTATGAAAGATTATTACTCAAAGCCCGCCCTTATAATTATGGCGGCAGGTATGGGCAGCCGTTTCGGCGGTCTTAAGCAGGTTACTCCCCTCGGCCCCTCCGGAGAGCTTATCATCGACTACTCAATCCACGATGCTATGGCAGCGGGATTTGAACGTATCGTTTTCGTCATCAAGCACGAGATCGAGGACATTTTCAAGGATTTCATCGGAAACAGAATCGAAAAGATCGTACAGACAGACTACGTATTCCAGGAGCTCGACGAGCTTCCCGAGGGATATTCCATCCCCGAAGGCAGAGTTAAGCCCTACGGTACGGCACACGCAGTTTGGTGCTGCAGAGACGTTGTAAAGGGTCCTTTTATGGTCATCAACTCCGACGACTACTACGGCAAGGACTGCTTCAAGCTCATCTATGACTTCATCACAAAGCCCGTAAACGACGGCATCAAGCACCTCGCTATGGCAGGCTATATTCTCGAAAACACCCTCACTGAAAACGGCACAGTATCAAGAGGTGTGTGCGAGATCGACAGCAACTATAAGATCGTAGACCTCGTTGAACGCACGAAGATCGCGATCAGAGACGGTCAGCCCATGTACACCGAGGATGACGGCAACACATGGACCGCCCTTGACAGAAAATCCTACGTTTCGATGAACTGCTGGGGTTATCCCGCAGGTATGTTTGACCTCTTCGACAGAGAGCTTCGCGTTTTCCTTGACGGAATAAGCAGTAACCCACTTAAAGGCGAGTTCTATCTTCCTATGATGGCGGACAAGATCACAAAAGAGGGAATTGCCGACATAACCGTATTACCCGTTTCCGACAAGTGGTTCGGCGTTACCTATGCCGAAGATAAGCCCAAAGTCATGGCGGCTCTTAAGGAGCTTGCAGACACAGGCGTTTACGCACAGCGTCTTTGGGATAAGTAATCAAAAAATTATAGAGATGCTTTTCATTTTGAGAAGCATCTCTTTTTTTGTTTTATGTAAAAAAATACCACGCTTTGCATCCCCGTACACTCATTTTTCTTGCGAAATCTTATAATATTATATATATAACTAATAAAATTTATAAAATACAGTTTACAAGACTGTAAAAAAGTGGTATAATAATCATAATTGTAAGCTTAAGATGGGTTATTATATCCACATCTCTATTGACCTGAAAAAGGAGAAGCTTTTATGCTGAATAAAATCAAGGAAAAACTGCATAACAAAATGTTCATTAAGCGGTTGGTAGCCATATTCGTTGCCGTACTGTTTATTTTGGGCTTTTCTCTTTGGATAAACATTTCGCCGAGCGGTGCTTTGGGAAAAGGCTTTTGGGCAGCCGTTCTTTACGTCGCAATACTCGGCATCATCTCCATTGTCTGGAACGTTGTCGAAAACAGACTCGCCAAAACACGCGGACTCGAGATCGAGCCCCTTCTCGGCAATATGGCACTCGATATCCTTCCCCGACTCTATATGCCCGTCATCATCAGCGATCCAAACGGTAAGATCATTTGGGTAAACAGTGCTTTCATTTCGGTTTCGGGTTCAAAAAACGGCTTCTTCGGCAAAAACATAGATCAGATATGCCCGAACACCCTTGATGACATCATCAATGCCGCTGACGCGGAAGAGGGTCTCGGCACGACCGCCTTCGACCAATTCTACAAGGTCAAGGCGTATCCGACAAAGACAGCCTCGAATAAAGACTACTATATCACAGTCTGGAACAACCAAAACGAGCTGAACAACGCATACAAAGAATTAAAAGACGAGAACACCATCGTCGCCTTCATTATGATCGACAACCTCGATGAGCTTTTACAGCACATTCAGGATAAATACCGCGAGGTATCAAACAACGTCGCGACCATACTCAACGAATGGGCTGAATCGGTCAACGGAATTCTTAAAGAATTCCAGCGAGACAAATACATCTTTTTGTTCAGTGAAAAGCACCTTGAAGGCTTTATATCGTCAAAATTCCCCATTCTCGATAAGATACGAGACGTAAGAGTGGGAAGCGGCGGCCTTCCCGTTACCGTTTCGATCGGTATTGCCGCCTCGGGCGGTACGCTCGACGACAAAGAAAGAGACGCACAGGCGGCTCTCGATATGGCACTTCAAAGAGGCGGTGACCAGGCGGTCATAAAGACTCCCACTGATATGGATATCTACGGCGGAAGAACACAGTCCATTCAGAAGCGTACCAAGGTGCGTTCGAGAGTTACCGCAAACGAGCTCATCGCGCTTATGTCGGACAGCAGCAACGTGCTTATTATGGGTCACATCAATCCCGACTACGACTGCTTCGGCGCCTGTGTCGGTATGGCAAGAATGGCTATGTTCTGCGGCACTGACGTAAACATCATAGTCGACACCGAGGATAAGACCATCGCCAAGGGCTTCGAAATGGTCAATGGAATGCCCGAATACGCCCACATGTTCGTGGGTGCGCACGAGGCTCTCGACCTGATACAGCACGATACTCTACTATGTATATGCGACGTAAACAACCAGCGACAGCTTGCAGCTCCCGAGGTTGCAGAAAACGTCGAACGCATAGTGTACGTCGACCACCACAGAAAAACGGCGGAATTTAAGATCAAGCCTCTTATAGCATACATCGAGCCGTCGGCATCGTCCACCTGCGAGCTTGTCGCAGAGTTCCTTGAGCAGACGCTTTCGGCAGGTATGCTCCCCCACGAGGAGGCAAACCTCCTTCTCTCGGGCATTATGCTTGACACCAAGCATTTCTCGAAAAACACGGGTGTAAGAACCTTCAGTGCAGGTACATATCTGCAAAACGAGGGTGCTAATCCACAAAAAATACAGTATCTCTTCAAATCGGACCTTGACGATCTCAGAAGAGAGGCTAAATTCGAAACTAACGTTAAGATCTACCGCAATATGTTCGCCATTACAACAAACACGTTAAAAGAGGGCGGAAACTCCGACTCGGCAGACAGAATTGCCGCGGCAAAGGCAGCGGATAAGCTGCTCACAGTCGACGGCGTTATGGCATCGTTTGCAATATGCAAGATCGAAAACACGGTATATATTTCCGCAAGATCGGCAGGAAAGGTCAACGTGCAGATCATTGCCGAAAAGCTTGGCGGCGGCGGTCACTTCGATATGGCGGCTACCCAGCTTAAGGACGTTACGGTCAGCGAGGCTCTGAACAGACTCAGAGAGGCGATAGACGACTACGCTGACACACTCTAAAAAAACACCTCAATTCAGAAAGGATGAAATAAAATGAAAGTAATTCTCACTCAAGACGTTAAATCCCAGGGTAAAAAGGGACAGCTTATAAACGTATCCGACGGCTATGCAAGAAACTTCTTGCTCCCCAAGGGGCTTGCAGTCGAAGCCGATGCCGGCGCCATGAACGACCTCAAAAACAAGGAATCGTCCAGACTCCATAAGATCGAGCTCGAAAAGGCGGCGGCAAACGAAATCGCAAAGAAGCTCGAAAGCGTTACCGTTAAGCTTCAGGCAAAGGCGGGCGCGGACGGCAAGCTCTACGGCTCGGTAACCAGCCTCGACATTGCCGAAGCACTCGAAAAACAGCACGGCATCAAGGTCGACAAGCGCAAGATCCAGCTTTCCGATCCGCTTAAGACCTTTGGTGTTCACACCATCCCCGTTAAGCTCTATACAGAGATCACAGGCAAGATCAACGTTGTTATCTCGGACGTAAAGTAATATGAGCAGTAATGACGTTTTAGGAAGAAAGCTCCCGTTTTCACTCGAAGCAGAGCAGTCTGTCATCGGATCGGTTCTGATAAACCCCGAGTGTTTTGACGATATCGCACAGCTTATATCAAGCGAGGATTTTTACCTCCCTGAGCACGAGCAGATATTCTATGCAATTAAGGGAATGTATGCCTCGAGCAAGACTGTCGACGTCGTGACCCTCGCAAACGAGCTTGTAAAAGAGGGAGTATATTCTGATACCGACACCCTTAACAACTATATAAAGACGATAATCCAAACCGTTCCGTCTGCCGCAAACGTCGTCGACTACGCCAAGATCGTCAAGGACAAAAGCATACTCCGTATGCTTATTGATGCTTGTTCGCAGATAACCGACAACGCATATTCCGAGCAGCACGAGGTAAACCGTATCCTCGACTCGGCAGAGCAGAAGATATTTGATATCGCACAGGGAAACGAGACAAAGGGCTTTGCACACATAAGAGACGTTCTCAAGCTCACCCTTGACAACCTTAATCTTCTTGCGACAAATCCCGACGCCGCACACGGCACACAGACGGGCTTTTCCGACCTCGACGATACATTGGTAGGTATGGGCCCCGGCGAGCTTATTCTTGTGGGCGCACGTCCCGGTATGGGTAAAACAAGCTTTGTGCTTAACATTGCATCAAACGTTGCAAAGCGCACCAAAAAGGCTGTATGCATCTTCTCGCTCGAAATGTCAAACCAGGAGCTTGTTTCTCGTATGCTCTCGGGCGAAGGAATGGTAGACAGCTATAACATCCGTTCGGGCAAGCTTACCCCTGAGGATTGGCAAAACCTTGCACAGGCATCAGCCAGCCTCGCTGAATGCGATATACTTATCGACGACACCACAGGTATTACCGTTACCGGTATGAAGGCTAAGCTTCGCCGAGTTAAAAACCTCGGTCTCGTAGTAATCGACTATCTGCAGCTCATGCAGGGCGAGCACCACAACGATAACCGTGTTCAGGAGGTCGGAGAGATCTCCAGAAATATGAAGATATTGGCAAAGGAACTGCGCGTTCCCGTAGTTTGCTGTGCACAGCTCTCCCGTGGACCCGAAAGCAGAACGGACAAAAAGCCTATGCTTTCAGACCTCCGTGACTCGGGTGCGATCGAGCAGGACGCAGACGTCGTTATGTTCCTCTACAGGGATGAATACTACGATAAATCCAAGGCAGAGCAGAGCTCGGCTAAGGTCATTGTAGCAAAAAACAGACACGGTGCCGTCAGAGACGTTGAAATGGGCTGGTTGCCGCAGTTCACCAAGTTTATTACGCTGAACAAGGAGCTTGAGCCTCCGACATAATGACTTTTTTCAGCAATCTACCGTTACTTTCCCGAGAGAGGGGGAGAAAAGCATGTCGTTTGAAACAACGTCAGGCAAAATAAAAAAAGCAATAAATAATTTTTCTATGTTGGCATACGGTGACTCTGTGCTCGTGGGCTTTTCCGGCGGAAAAGACTCCGTTGTTCTGCTTCATGCACTTCATTCTATGTCAAAAGAATACGGAATACAGGTCTACGCCCTCCACGTCAACCACAATATCCGAGGAGATGAGGCTCGGCGGGATGAAAGCTTCTGCAAAAAATTCTGCGAAGAACGTAATATCCCGTTTACCTGCACAAGCGTCGATGCCGTTTCGTTCTCCAAAGAAAACGGACTCGGGCTTGAGGAGGGAGCAAGAAAGCTGAGATACGGTGCGTTCTATGACTTTTGTTGTCAAAACAACATCACAAAGATCGCGACGGCACACACAGCCTCCGACAACCTCGAAACCGTACTTTTCAACTTGACTCGCGGCTGCGCATCTACGGGTCTGCGGGGAATTCCGCCCGTCAGAGACAGGGTGATCCGCCCGCTCATCTACTGCACGACCGATGAGATACTTGAATATGCAAGAGTTCATTCGCTCGACTTCGTCACTGATTCGACGAACAATGATACCGACTATTCGAGAAACCGCATACGTCACAACGTCATTCCGCAGTTAAAAGAGCTTAATCCGTCTGTCGAAAATGCAGTTTCGAATATGTGTGACTCGTTGCGGCTCGACGTTGACTATATAAAAAACCAAACAGACCGAGAAGACACGGTCGTTCCTTCGGAATTGTCAAAGCTCCATCCAACGGTGTTGAATCGGCTTATTATAAAAAAATACGACGGCACAAGCCCGGACACACAGCTTGAAAGTACGCACGTCAGGGAAATAGCCGAGCTTATCCGCCGTTACACGAAAGAAGACTGCCGAGAGACAAAAAGCCTATCGCTTCCCGGCAAGATCAATTTCGTGATCACAAAACACAGATGCTTCTTCGAAAAAGACGTTCCGTCGGTCGAACTGAAGGAAAGAAAGCTTGTGTTCGGTCTTAACGAATTTGAAGAAACGGGCGAGGCCTTACTTGTCACTCAAGATAAAGACGAGCTCGAAAAAATACTTTGCAAAAATATTTACAAAATATCAATACACACTATAGTGAAAAAAAGCATACTTGCTGATACAATAATAAGGAAACGTATTGACGGCGATGTATTCACTTTTTCCAATATGACAAAAAAAGTCAAAAAAATGCTGAACGAAGCCAAGATCCCCTTAAATAAAAGGGATAGGTTGCCCATCATCTGCGACAAAAAAGGCATAATCTGGATAGCAGGCTTCCCCGTACGCGATGATGCAAGACCTGCGTCAAACAGCGAGACCGTTCAAATTTATTATCTTACAAAGGGAGAATAAAGTACCGTGATGAACAAGGACGTTGAATCAATTTTGATCTCCGAAGAAGAGATTGCAAAAATCGTACAAGATATTTCCGCAAAGATCACAAACGACTACAAAAATCGAAATACAAAACTGTTGCTCCTCTGCATACTGAAGGGCTCCGTCGTATTTATGGGCGACCTTATGAAGCATATCGACCTTCCTTTGGAAATAGACTTTATGAAGGTCTCCTCCTACGGAAGCGGTTCAAAAAGCACAGGAA
This sequence comes from Clostridia bacterium, assembly GCA_017441005.1. Lineage (GTDB taxonomy): Bacteria > Bacillota > Clostridia > Oscillospirales > CAG-272 > RGIG1995. The sequence continues at coordinate 27,928 of JAFSAM010000070.1, forward strand.
ATATTAACATAATGCTCGATCTTCGCAGAGATGACCTCTCTGACACAGATATACTTATCGTCGAGGATATCATTGACTCAGGCAAAACGCTGTCCTTCCTCAGCGAATATCTCACACTTAAAGGCGCAAAAAGCGTAAAAACCGTAACATTGCTCGACAAGCCCGACAGACGCGAGGTTGATTTTACTCCCGACTATACAGGAAAAGTCATCCCCGACGAGTTCGTTGTCGGTTACGGACTTGATTACGACGAAAAATACAGAGCCCTGCCTTACGTTGGCATTCTTAAGCGCGAGGTTTATTCCAATTAATTCTTTATAGAAAATTTCGGAATATAAGGGCATACTATAAATAATAAATGTTTTTTATCGGAGGAAAATAATGAAGGGATCTTTTAAGGTAATTATTTTTTATGTTATCCTGATTGCCGTCCTCGTAATTTCCATTACGTCGATCCTCGGCAATTCCAATAACAAAGAATATTCATACGGCGAGATCGTAGAAATGTTTAAAAACGAGGAGATCACAAAATGTACTGTCGGAAATGACAACGTGCTCGTCCTCGTCAATACAGAAGGAAAGAAGATAACCCACAAAATAAGGGATATCAATATATTCTACAACGATCTTAACGACATTATTATGGCTCAGGTTGACAAAGGTACCATTACCGAATTCACATACGAGCCGCTGGAGGAGCCGTCCTGGTGGTTGTCGTATCTGCCATATATCATTGTGACGGTAATATTCATTCTGCTTTGGTTGTTCATTATGAACCAGGCTTCGGGCAGAGGCGGAAAGATGAACAGCTTTGGCAAATCAAAGGCAAAGCTTTCCTCCGATGACAAGAAAAAAGTATTCTTCAAGGACGTTGCAGGCGCAGATGAGGAAAAAGAGGAGCTCCAGGAGATCGTCACGTTCCTCAAGGATCCTTCTAAATTCACAAAGCTCGGCGCAAAGATCCCTCACGGTGTACTCCTTGTAGGCCCTCCCGGAACGGGTAAAACTCTTCTCGCAAAAGCTGTTGCCGGCGAAGCGGGCGTACCCTTCTACTCAATAAGCGGCTCTGACTTTGTCGAAATGTACGTCGGTGTCGGTGCATCGCGTGTCCGCGACCTCTTTGAAACCGCAAAGAAACACAATGCAAGCATCATTTTCATCGACGAGATAGATGCTGTGGGCAGACACAGAGGTGCCGGTCTCGGCGGCGGTCACGACGAAAGAGAACAGACTCTTAACCAGCTTCTCGTTGAGATGGACGGTTTCGGAAGCAATGACGGCATCATCGTTATTGCCGCTACAAACAGACCCGATATACTCGACCCCGCGTTGCTCCGTCCCGGCAGATTTGACCGTCAGATCACGGTCAATTACCCCGACATCAAGGGCAGAGAGGAAATTCTCCGCGTTCATTCCAGAAACAAGCCCCTCGGCAAAGACGTCGACCTCAGCAAGGTTGCACAAACTACAGTCGGCTTTACGGGTGCCGATCTTTCAAACCTCCTTAATGAGGCTGCCCTCCTTGCGGCAAGAAAGAACAAGGCTCTCATCGGCATGGAAGATATCGAGGAAGCTACGATCAAAGTTATAGTCGGTACACAGAAGAAGTCCATGAAGATCAAGGACTCCGAAAAGCTCAAGACCGCATACCACGAGGCAGGTCACGCGATCATTGCGCACGTGCTTCCCAGCCTCGACCCCGTAAGACAGATCTCCATCATCCCCAGCGGCGGCGCATTGGGTTACACACTTAATCCCCCCGTTGAAGACAAATATTCCGTCTACAAGAATGGCATCAAGGAAGAGATCGCAATGCTTCTCGGCGGAAGAGCGGCTGAAAAAATCATCTTTGACGATATTTCAGGCGGCGCAAGCAACGATATCCAGCGTGCTACCAATCTCGCAAGAAGAATGATCACAAAGCTTGGTATGAGCGACGAGCTCGGTCCGATCGTATACGGCAACTCGCAGGAAAATGATGAGGTATTCCTCGGACGAAGCTACAATCAGTCTCGCAACTACTCCGAAAAGACTGCATACAAGATCGACGAAGAGGTCAAGAGCATCGTATTCGAGGCCTACGAAAAGGCACAGCAGATACTTCGCGAAAACATCGAAAAGATGCACTTCATTGCTAAATATCTCGTTAAGCACGAGCTTATGGACGATAAGCAGTTTGAGGCTGTTATGAACGGCGATCCCACCGAAGAGGATCTCGAAAAAATGGCTGAAGAACGCAAGCAGAAGAGCCATATCGAAAATGAAGAGCAAAAGAAGATAAACGAAGAAAACGATAAAAAGTCGTTTGAGGACGCCATCCGCGCCGAAAGAGAAAAAATGCTTGAGGAAATCAGACAGGAAAGACAGAACGATTCGGGAATCGATGCCTTCGCCAGAATTTCAAGAGCAGAGCTTCAGGATGACGACGATGATGACGACGACGATAACGACGATGCTGATGACAACGAAAACACGTCGGACAAAGAAGAAAATAAAGACAAATAAATTGTTTAAGGGCTGTTCACTACGTTCAGCCCTTAAATTAAGTTTAATAAACACAGGGGATTTTACGGTATTATGGTTGATTTAATGGCACTCGAAAAGCAGTTTCTGTCTGCCCACATAAAGGACGGGATAACTGCAGTTGACTTTACTATGGGAAACGGTCACGATACGCTGTTTCTGTCAAAGGCTATCGGAGAAAACGGCAAGCTTTACGCCTTCGACATTCAGACTCAGGCACTCGAAAACACAAGACAGCGCCTTATAGATAACGGCTGTCCCGAAAACTATACCCTCATCCAAGCATCGCACAGCCTCGTCAAGGATTACGTAAAAGAGCCCATAAACGTCGGTGTTTTTAACCTCGGCTATCTTCCTGGCGGCGACAAAAGCATAACAACCCTCCGCGAGACCACGCTCCCTGCCGTCGACGCGGCAATCGAGCTGCTTGCCGACGACGGAATAATACTTATAGCCATCTATCCCGGTCACGCCGAGGGCGAGATCGAGGGCAAGCTGCTTACCGAAAAGCTGTCCACGCTCGACAGAAAAAAGATTTGTGTAAGCAGATTCACCATACTCAACTCTCCCACCTCCCCCTATTTCATAGCTGTGGAGAAAAAATGATCTATGCTAAATATTAAGATCATCTGTTGCGGCACTTTAAAAGAATCATATCTTCGCGATGCCGTAAAAGAATACGAAAAAAGGCTTTCCGCCTTTTGTAAGCTTACAATACAAGAGATCAAAGAGGATTCACTTTCTGCCCCATATTCGGCAGTGTCGTCCTTCAAGGGCTACAAGATCGCACTTTGCGTAGAGGGAAATATGATATCCTCAGAGCAGTTGGCTGAAAAAATTGACATTCTCACAACAAACGGCACAAGCGAAATTGCATTTATCATAGGCGGCAGCGACGGCATTGCAGAAAATATAAAAAATATGTGCAACTACCGTCTCTCGTTCTCGAAAATGACTTTCCCCCATCAGCTGATGCGTGTCATTCTTCTCGAGCAGACCTATAGGGCTTTTACGATCATAAACCATAAGCAATACCACAAGTAATTACATAATTTTACATATTTGGTATTTTTTGTATAATTCTCTCAATTATTACGAGGTAGATTACAGTGAATTACATTGCAGGAAACGCAGATATAGCTGTCATAGGCGCAGGCCATGCAGGAATTGAAGCCGCATTGGCGGCCGCAAGACTCGGTATGAAGACCCTGCTTTTTACAATTAATCTTGACGCGGTGGGCAATATGCCCTGCAACCCATCCATTGGCGGCACGGGCAAGGGACACCTTGTTTATGAGATCGATGCACTCGGCGGAGAAATGGGTTATGCAGCCGACCTTGTCACCCTGCAAACGAGGACACTTAACCTCGGCAAGGGTCCCGCCGTTCACTCAAAGAGAGTTCAGGCAGACAGGATCAAATACAGAGAAATCATGAAAAAGACTCTCGAGAATACACCTAATCTCTCGCTTATTCAGGCAGAGATAGTCAACTTTGAGACCGAAGAAAAGGACGGAAAAAAGCAGATCACGTCGGTCATAACAAAGATGGGGGCCGTATGGAAGGTCAAATGCGCTGTAGTATGTGCCGGCACATTTTTGAACGGACGTGTCATCACCGGCGAATGTGCGTACGAGTCAGGCCCCGACGGTATGCTTCCGGCGAAAGGCTTTACAAATGCGCTTCTGCGCGAAGGTATCGAGATCTACCGTTTTAAAACGGGTACCCCTCCACGCGTACACGAGGATACAGTCGATATGTCAGTTCTTGAAATCCAGAAAGGTGACCTTAACACACTTCCCTTTTCTGCAAGAACAGACTCGGAAGCTTATAAAAAAATCGAACAGATCCCTTGCAGAATAGTTTATACATCAAAGGAAACACATGATATAATCAGATCTAACCTTGACAGATCGCCGCTTTATTCGGGCGAAATCAAGGGTACCGGTCCACGGTACTGCCCAAGCATCGAGGACAAGGTCGTCAGATTTGCAGACAAGGAAAGACATCAACTTTTTGTTGAGCCTTGCGGAAAGGATACAAAAGAGCTTTATATCCAAGGTTTTTCATCATCGCTCCCCGAAGAAGTACAGATAAAAATGCTTCACTCGCTCAAAGGCTTTGAAAATGCGCAGATGATGAGAACTGCCTATGCAATCGAGTATGACTGTATCAACCCCACACAGCTTTATCCCACCCTCGAATTCAAGTCCATATCCGGACTTTACGGTGCAGGTCAATTCAACGGAACGAGCGGCTACGAGGAAGCCGCCGCACAAGGTCTTATCGCCGGAATAAACGCGGCACTGAAGATCAAAGGACAAGAGCCCCTTATTCTCACCCGCGATTCATCGTATATCGGCACTCTTATTGACGACATCGTCACTAAGGGCACAAATGAGCCGTACAGAATGATGACCTCCCGTTCCGAATACAGACTACTCCTCCGCCAGGATAATGCGGACACAAGACTTACCCCCACAGGCTACAGACTCGGCCTTATCAGCGAGGAAAGATACAATAGGTATTTGGACAAACAAAAGGCAATAGAAGCTGAGGTCGAAAGGGCTAACAGGACGACCATTTCCCCTTCCGAGGCACTCAATAAAATACTCGAAGAAAACGGCACCACACCAATCACCACGGGAGTTAAACTTGCAGACCTTTTGAGGAGACCGCAAATCAACTACAACGTTCTCACTGCTGTCGACACAAAACGCCCCGAGCTTCCCCTCGAGATAATTTCTTGTGCCGAGGTCATAGTAAAATACGACGGATATATCAAAAGACAGCTTTCAGAGGTCGCCAAGTTTGCAAAAACCGAGGCTATCAAGCTTCCCGCAGACCTTGACTACGATACTTTGAAGGGACTTCGCATAGAAGCAAGGCAAAAACTCAACAAGATCAAGCCCGAAAACATTGGTCAAGCATCACGCATAAGCGGTGTAAGCCCGGCAGACATTACAGTTTTACTTATATACTGCCAACAAAACAAACGCAACAACGGAGAAAACACGAAATGAGTGATTATTCCAATATCATCGAGGTGGTTTTTTCTGAAAACGGTCTTGAGGGCTTACTAAACAAGTCTGTCATTCAGAAACTCAACTCCCTAATAGACAGAACGGTCAATACAAACAAAAAATTCAACATCACTGCAATCACCAACGAAGAAGAGATAATATTCAAGCACATTGCTGACTCCGCCACTGTCATCAAGTTTATACCGCAGAACGCAAAGCTTCTTGACGTAGGCACGGGAGGCGGCTTCCCCGCTCTCCCGATTTCCATAATGCGCCCCGACGTTTCGGTATATGCACTCGACAGCACCGCAAAGAAGCTTGCATACATAGACGAGACTGCAATGGCTTTAGAACTTCCCAACATAAAAACCGTTTGCGGCAGAGCCGAAGAACACGGGAGATCGGTCAATTACAGAGAAAGATTCGACTTCGTTACTGCAAGAGCCGTTTCTGCTTTGAACGTTCTCACAGAGCTTTGTTTACCATTCGTCAAAGTCGGCGGAATATTTGCGGCTATGAAGGGACTATCCGCATCCGACGAAGCAGAGCTCGCAAAAAGCGGTGTTGTTCAGCTCGGCGGAAGCAAATTTATTGACAACAGCTTTACTCTTACACACAACGGCGAGGATCTGCACAGACACATACTTGTCTCAAAGAAGATCAAGCAAACCCCACCGTCATTCCCAAGGCAGTACAGCAGGATCACAAAAAAGCCGCTTTAACAAGACAGCAGTCAATTTATCGATCGCGCCATTAAATGTTCCACGTGAAACAATTACTCACCAAAGCCACAGAATGTTTCACGTGGAACATTTTTATTTACACATAAGAAACACTAAAAGCGATAGTTTTTTATTGACATTACAACAGCAAACTGATATAATATAAGAAGCAACACAAAAAAGGAGAACCTCAAGGTGGGCAGAATAATAACTTTTGCAAATCAAAAAGGCGGAGTTGGAAAAACGACCTCTGCCGTCAACATAGCCGCCGAGGCGGGAGCACTGGGCAAAAAAGTTCTACTCGTAGACAACGATCCCCAAGGCAACGCCTCAAGCGCAGTAGGTTTATTCAACAAAAAAAGCTTTACTCATTCTACATACACAACAATTATTGACCCGGAAACCGTCCGTCAATCGATTCAAAAGACAAATTTCGACAACTTAGACGTAATGCCGTCAAACATCAACCTTGCGGGAGCAGAAATCGAGATAATCGAATTCAACGACAGGCACAAGAGACTCAAAAATGCACTCGACCAAATAAAGGACGAATACGATTACATCTTCATCGACTGTCCTCCCACACTCGGACTTTTGACAGTAAACGCACTTGTCGCATCCGACGGCATAATCATCCCCATGCAGTGCGAATACTTCGCTCTGGAAGGCTTGGCACAGCTTTCGGTATCCATCAAAAAGGTCAAGCAGATGTACAATCCAAAACTTGAGCTTGTCGGTATTCTTATAACTATGTACAACGGCAGACTCAACCTTTCTGTACAGGTGATGTCGGAGTTGAAGAAATACTATTCAGACAAGCTGTTCAAGACGGTTATCGCAAGAACAGTAAGACTAAGCGAGGCACCAAGCTACGGAAAACCCATCAAATACTTTGACAAGCACTCAAAGGGCTCTCAGGCATACGAGGACGTAACAAGAGAGATATTTGAACGCATATAAAGAAATGAGGATATTATGGCTAAAGAAAAAGGATCCGGAAGAGGACTTGACGCAATATTTATAGACAACTACGAAAGCGAAGAGACAAACGGCGAAAGGCTGCTCACTCTGCGACTCAGCGAAATAGAGCCCGAAGCCAACCAACCGAGAACTATATTTGACCATGAACCGCTCGAGGAACTCGCTTCATCCATTGCGACTCATGGCTTATTACAGCCTATCGTAGTAAGAGAGGGCAAAAACGGATATTACAAAATAGTAGCCGGAGAAAGACGTTGGAGAGCCTCTAAAATGGCGGGACTATCCGAGGTCCCCGTAATAATCATCGAGGCAGACGACCGCAAGGCGGCAGAGCTTTCGTTGATCGAAAACCTGCAGAGAGAAAACCTCAACCCTCTCGAAGAAGCAGAGGCTTATAAAGCACTCATAGATGAATATGACCTCACTCAAGAGGAAGTTTCTTCCAGAATTGGTAAAAGTAGGTCGGCTATTGCCAACACTATGCGACTGCTTAATCTTCCCGAGGACGTACTCAAGCTTGTAAAAGACCGTTCCATCAGCGCAGGTCACGCAAAAGCCCTTCTCAAGCTCAACGATCCCTCGCTTATACGCATGGTTGCCGCAAAGACGGTAGCAAAAAAACTGTCGGTAAGACAGGTAGAAGCCCTTGTTGACTCACTTTGCAAGCCCAAAAAGACCAAAGAGGATAATCCCGATAAATTAGAGGTAAACTATATTGCAGACCTCGAGAAAAGAGTAACCAATGAGCTCGGCAAGCTTTTCAAGATACATTCAAACGGAAAGCGCAAAAAAATAGAAATAGAGTACAGTGACGACAGGGATCTGGAAAACATTATAAAAAAACTGTGCGGAAACACCTTTTTTGAAGAATAAACCTTGATTTTTTCAAAGAATCCTAATATAATTGAGGTATAATGAATGAAGACCCCCGATTTTTCCTTTATAACAAACCCTGAAAAACACAATTCGCTTACAATGATACTGTTCTCGCTGATTGCGGGCACAGTCATTGCCGCCTTCGGTATGCTGTACCGTCAGCTCGTCCTCGGCGGAATAGTCAGAAGGATCATTGCCAAGGATGCTCTGTCCGAAGAAAAAGCAAAAACTGTCGAAGAGCTGAACTACAGCAAAAAAAATCTGCTTGTCAAATTCGCTCTCAGAAAGAAATCGACCTTCTCTAAAGTTGTTTTAAGAACAGAGGACGATCCTCCGAAATACTACATTCCCGAAGAAAAGAGAATGAAAGAAGAGATCCGATTCCGAAAAAAAGGGAATTCAATATTCACCGTTATACTGATGATAGCCGCGTTTATCGGGGCGGCATATCTGCTCCTAAACATAATCCCGGTACTTACAGAAAACGCAAAAAGCATATTCGATTAAAACCATCACAAGAGGTATAGATTTATGAACAGAAATCCAAACCCAACTCCAAACCCAAATCCGCAAAGAAGACCAAACACCCCCAATACACCCAATACGCCAAGCACACCGGCAAGACCTCCGCAGAGACGTACAGCACCTCCGCAGAAAAGAACCGCAAACAAGAAAAAGCCCAACAAGACCTTGCGTCTGTTGATCGTAATGGCAGTAGCAGCCCTCCTTCTTGTAGGACTGATCATAGGCATCGGTTGGATCTGCGGTTACAGATACATTTCAGCAGAAACGGACACGGGAACGGTAAAATACTTCGGTACTGTAACATCCGACGGCATGTTGGACGAGGGTACTCTCTATTTCTCCAACGGCAATCGCGGCGAGGTTGACGGCAAGAACAGCATAATAACCTATTCAAACGGCGACAAATACGTCGGCGGTGTATCCAAGCTGCAGAGAAGCGGAAAGGGTGTTTACACCTACGCAAACGGCGACAAATACGAAGGATACTTCGAAAAGAATATGTTTAACGGTACCGGCAAATTCACCTACGCAAACGGTGACACCTACGAAGGCAGCTACAAGGACGGTCTCATGGACGGCTACGGCACCTACACTTGGGCTTCGGGCTCAAGCTACACCGGAGAATTTAAAGAAAACAAGCGCCACGGACAGGGCATTCTCAAGATCTCCGAGAATTATTACTACGAAGGAACCTATGAAAACAACGCGAAGAACGGCCACGGCAAATTCGTATTTGAAAACGGCGACGTATACGAGGGCGATTACGTAAACGACGTTCGTACCGGAAACGGCACCTACACCTGGCCAAACGGCGAAAGCTACACCGGTCAGTTCCTTAACAATGCACTTCACGGCTACGGCAAGTACACATGGCCGAGCGGACGTGTATACGAGGGCAACTTTTATCAAGGACAGATCGTTGTAGAAGGCCAGATCAATCCCTAAAAAAGCATATATCAAAAAACGGATATGGCAAAAAGCCATATCCGTTTTTTTGATCTTATTTAACCCTTTTCACCCGTCTCCACACAAAAAGCACTGCCGCAACCGCTATCACAAAGGCAAGCACGGGATAAAGATGCTTTCTCATTTGATTCATCAATTCCTCGGTACCCGACGAATTGATGTTCATTTCCCTGAGCATATCGCTGTCATATTCCGTAGACACAAGCTCCATAGCGGTAAACAGAGCCTGCGGGCTGTCGTAATAATTTTCATCGGCTGTAAAGATTATGCCGATCGAATCAACCTTATCCAATCCCGAGAAAGCAGAGAAATCACAGTATAACTCGGTCCATACCGCCTCTTTTATGATCCCGTTAAGCTCATAGCTGTTGTTTCCCGACTTGACATAAACGGTGATGTTAGCACTGTCGATGTTTGTCGGCAGGGATGCAACATTGATCTCAAAATGCAGTATCGGAGAATTTGTCATATTAAAGGGAGAATCAAATATCTTGACCATTCCCCGCGATTCCCCCTTCGGCACGTTACCGAGAGAAAGGGAGAGCAGCTCACTTTTGCCGGATAGCTCGCCCCCACCCGCAAGGCGCTCGGTAAAGCCATATCTTAACCAACCGTCAGAGTCGCCCGAAAAATCGGACATCGGCAGTCTTCCTACAATATTCGGCTTTGTCGACACGACCTTACCGATCGTAATCGTCCTTTTCTCAATATTCTTCCCCGAAAAGCCCTCGATCACGTTTTCCCAGGTCGCCACCCCCAAAACTTCCGATACAAACCCGCTTACCGTCAGCGAATAGTTTGTATCTACATATTTCATGGCATTATTGTAGTTACAGCCTCTGTCGGTAATATACGCCGATACACCGGAATTCATCGCTTTATAACAGTTGTAAACGTAGTCGGCAGTTATATACTCCTCGCTGAACTCTTTGAAATTGCTCTGCTCGATTATTATATAATCCCTTACAGAATTATTGTAAGTCAACTCGGTCCTCTTCAGATAATCGGTAATTACACCAATGTTTTTAAAGCTCACCCTGTCGGTCAGCATATCCGTATCAAGGTCTTGGTCATCGTATGAAAAATAGTCGCTCGTTTCCATTGGATACGGATTTTGTACAACCCCCCAATCGATATCACCAAAACCGGATATACATCCGTTCAAAACATCAAGAAACGCCTTGTTATCATATCTTACGTATAGATCAAACGGCAATCCCTTGTCCCAGTTATCATCGATATAAGTATAGATCTCGACGTAAGGAGAATACGAACGGGCGGTATTATAAATGACTCTTAAGCCATTTGCGTACTGCTCGGCAAATTCATCCAGGGTCTTCTTGCCCATATTATAATTGAAAAATGCATTTCCTACGCAGTCACCGAAGACTATACGACTTACCTGCATTTTTTCAAGATATCTTGACGAGAAAAAGTTGGTGATCGCCCTTAAATAAGCCAATCCCTGTCTGTCGGCTGTATTATAAGCGCAATATTTCGAATCGAGGGCTGCATCCTTGTGGATCAAAACCCTGTTCAAAGACTCGTTCCCCGTATCCGATATCACAAAGATCAGGGTAACGTCTATATCCTTTTCGGCATAGTTCGAGATCATTGAATCTATGGTAGTAAAATATTCCAAATTGTAATAATACAGATTTCCGCCGCACTCAAATCTGGTGGTACCGCCCGACTCCTGCACAAAAAACTTACCGATATCCACCCATATTGCCGTATCGGATGCACCGACTATCTGCATAAACGATATACTCTCGCCGTAAACCCCCTTGCCGTTCCGCACACCGGGAGCTTTTATCGACTTTTCGGCAAGATCCTCGGGATTTGCGACGCATTTTGACTGTCCGACCGCTATATATCCACTTCCGCCCTTTACCGCGACGGTAAATTTTTTGCAAATAAGAGTTCTGCCGTCAGATCGGCTGTCAAATCCTACTCGAAAAATAAAATCATCCGAGCTGATCTTGTTTTTTTGAATGGGCTCGACCGTTGCCAATGCATCGGGAGAAACACTGTCACACAGATCGCTTGCAAAAAGGTGAAGCTCGCCTCCGTTATCGGAAAGAAGCGATCTGTCGACACTTCCTCTGATAAATATTTCACCCGTACCTGAATTCAATACGCAGGTGGTGATCTCCACTCCGCTTGAATCGTCCTCAAAAACGTAGGAGGCAGGCAAAATGCCGATCACCTTTACTTTTCCAAGCTTTACTCCTTCAAACTCAATGCGGACACCGTCTATTCCGTCACCCGAAAGCGGCAGATATACGGACGAAGGGCTGTTTGTCATATTAACGGCAGAATACCCCGTCTCCTCAAACGCCCCGCCGTTTCTTTTTACAAACAGACGTACACCCTGACAATACCCCTCGGTAACAAAATCTATCATAAGGCTGTTTGCATCACCCATATTGCCGTAGGCAAATCCGCTCGACGTCAGAGAAACCTCGTCGCCTATGCCGCTCACGGTAAACAAGCCGTCTTCATGGCTCACACTTCCTCCGTTAGCAATGTACCTTTCTGCAGAAAGAGAGGCTATATTATACGCCGCGTCATTCTCCGAAAGCATGATAGCATCTACGTAGTACTCAAAAAAAACATCATTGTCCAACTTACTTTCATAATACACGCACAGCTCTATTTTACTGATCTTATCCTTTTCTTTAAAGGCAGATACGTCGGCAAACACTCCGCTCCATCCGTCGGGAGTGATTTCTTCCGTAATCTCAAAGGCTTTTCGGTTAGAATAAAACTTGACGTTTAAGTAATATTTTTCTGCAGATACGTCACTGCAATTCACAACAAAGATCACGTTTTGATACTCGGAAAGATCAAGGGGCATACTATAATTCTTTTCAATATATTTTTTCTGTCCGCTCGAAGTTTCTCCGGAACGAACGATCAGACATCCTTCTCCGTTCAAAGGCATATAGGGAAACGATGCAATACTTTCAGCCAAAGTTACCTCGGTATTTGACGCCGAGCAATCCCAGCCCTCGTTTGTCTCGGAAAAATCGTTAAGCACACCGTCTGCCGCATGAGCCAAAGAAAAGGGGCTTATATTATGTACGACAGATCCGTCTGCACCCGCACCGCTTGCCGGAATGCTCAACAATATAACGAATAACAGCAAAACCACGGTGCCGATCGCTTTTTTCATATATAAACCTCCATACTCTTTGTATACCATCACACAAATAATACCACACTTTAAGCAATAAATCAATACGGTGCAAATTCACAAAAAAAGATTTTTACAAAATGTGTACTTATTATTGACAGTATTTTACAAAAGTAGTATAATATTAGGTGTTATTTTTTTAGTACAAGGAGTTGAGCGACCGTGAAAAAAATCGGCTTTGATAACGACGAATACATAAGAAAGCAGTCCGAGCAAATAGCAAGAAGAATATCGGAATTTGGCGGCAAGCTTTATCTGGAATTCGGCGGTAAGCTTTTCGATGACTATCACGCCGCACGTGTTTTGCCCGGCTTTAAGCCCGACAGCAAGCTCCAGACACTTAAGAATATAGCCAAAGACGTTGAGATCGTCATAGTAATCAGCTCCTGCGACATCGAAAATATGAAGATCAGACGAGACATCGGCATTTCGTATGACAACGACGTTTTGAGACTGATCGACGCTTTCAGAGAATTCGGACTCTTTGTCGGAAGCGTTGTGATCTCGAAATACGATAATCAGCCCGCCGCAAAGAAGTTCAGAGAAAGACTTGAAAACCTCGGAATCAAAACATACGTTCACTACCCGATCGCAGGATATCCGTATAACGTCGACCATATCGTAAGCCCCGAGGGCTTCGGAAAGAACGAGTACATTGAAACCACCCGACCGCTCGTGGTCGTAACGGCTCCCGGTCCCGGAAGCGGCAAAATGGCAACCTGCCTTTCACAGCTTTACCACGAAAATGAACGCGGCATAAAAGCGGGATACGCAAAGTTCGAGACATTCCCCATCTGGAACATCCCTCTGAAGCATCCCGTCAACCTCGCTTACGAGGCGGCAACGGCAGACCTTGACGATATCAATATGATCGACCCCTATCATCTCGAGTCATACGGCACGACCGCCGTCAACTACAACAGAGACGTCGAGGTTTTCCCCGTACTTAATGCAATCTTTGAACACATCAAGGGCAGCAGCCCTTATAAGTCTCCCACCGATATGGGAGTAAATATGGCAGGCTACTGCATAGTTGACGACGATGTCGTAAAAGAGGCATCAAACCAGGAGATCATTCGCAGATATTTTGCGGCGCTTTGCGACCACAGATCCGGCAAGCTCAAGCAGAGCGTTGTTGAAAAGATCGAGGTTCTTATGAACCAGGCAAAGATCACCACAGATGACCGAAAAACAGTAAAAAAAGCAATCAACCGTTCTATCGAGACAAATAATCAGCCTGCGGTCGCTATTGAGCTTAACGACGGCAGGATAGTTACGGGCAAGACTTCCAAGTTGCTCGGTGCAGCTTCGGCAGCCCTCCTGAATGCAGTCAAAGCGCTTGCAGATCTTCCCAAAGAAACAATGATGATCGCTCCCGAAACCATTGAGCCTATCCAGGATCTTAAAACGAACACCTTGGGCAACCATAACCCCCGTCTCCATACAGACGAGGCGCTGATCGCCCTCGCGATCTCGGCTTCGACCGACGACGTAGCAAAGCTTGCAATGGGACAGCTCGAAAAGCTCCGCGGATGTCAGGCACATTCGACGGTAATTCTTTCTCCCGTCGACATCGACGTATACAGAAAGCTCGGAATCGATCTCACCTGCGAGCCCCAGCACACGACCAAAAAACTGTATCATAAGTAAAATTTTAAGAGCTATGCTTAGTGCATAGCTCTTTTTATAATCCGGGTGAATTATGAAAAATAAAACTCCCCCGTACGAAACGTCACGGGGGAATACTGTAATCAGTCTTTAATGAGTACGTTGAGGTATGCAAGAGACAGTGCAAGATTCTCTTGTTGAACGATAACGGTGTCGGGAACGTTGAGCGATGCAGGACCAAAGTTCCAGATCGCCTTGATTCCGCATTCAACCATTTCATCGCATATTGCCTGAGCACAAAATGCGGGAACGGTGATAATACCGATATTTATACCGTTTTCTTTGCAGAAGCTTTTGAATTCATTTACGGAATAAATGTGCTTTCCGCCTGCCTCTGTACCGATCTTTTTTTCATCGTTATCAAAAGCGGCAACTATATCAACACCGAAATCACTGAATCCGGGATAACCGAGTAACGCACAACCGAGCTTGCCCGCACCAACGATAACAGCTCTGTTCTTTTTGTCAACGTTTTCGAGATACTCACTGAGCTTAGCTATAAGATCGTTTTTCTCATAGCCAACCTTGGGCTTGCCGTCGCCGCTGATCATCTGGAGATCCTTTCTGACCAAAACGTCACCAAGCTTCAGGCTCGATGCGATCTTGGTTGCAGAAACATATTTGTCCGCTTCGGGGAGCGACTTTAGATACTTCAAATAAACGGGAACTCTTCCCAATGTGGCTCGTGATACGGTTCTTCTCATAATACTACCTCACATTTACAACAGAAATAAACCGAATATTGCAAAAACATCATTTTTTTCAACATTTTTCACTTAAAAAGAGATATTTTTACACAAATAAGATCATTTTATGCATTTTTTCAAAGTATATTATATCACTTTGATTTGTCTTTGGGTATGATAAAAGAGTTATACCTCCAATATACCAATTGATATACCCAACAAACACATCAACCTTTTGGTTGATGTGTTTTAAACCTTTTACTGAACCGGCTTTGTTTTATGTATCTCTTCGATAAAGAGTTTATCCAACTTTGACAGCTTATAATCTTTTTTATATATAAGCACATCCTTGTAAAGAGTTTTGCTTCCGTCGCATTTTTTCTGAACAAGACCGAAGCGTTCAAGAAGGTGCTCGGGAACGGGTGAGACCCACATAAAGGTCTGATCGTTTTCGGAAAGAAGATCGAACTGGCTCGCTCTTTCAAAAACAAATATCCTTCTCTCACCCTCGCTGTTCAGCCCGGCTTTTTTGGACTCTCCAAGCGGAAGGGAGGGAACGGATGAGTCTGCGTGTGTGATCTCGGTGTATTCGGACAGCTCTGAAAGCTTCACCGTTTCTTTGTTGGCAAGAGGACTGTTTTTGTTTACAACAAGGGTATAGCTGAATTCGGTAATCTCCTCTATACTGAGTCCCTTTTCCTCAAGCATTGGCTTATAGTATGCGTCGTACTGTTTGTCATATCGCACAATTCCCAAATTATAATCCGACGACAGTATGTTGTTGATCGCTCTCCAGGAGTTTGTTTCCTTGTAAAAAATTTCTGCGTTTGCACTGTCAATATGCTTCGAAAACTTTGAAAAAGCCTCGGAAATATAGCCCGATCTCGGAACAGATACCGAAAACCGCTGTTTTTTCACCTTGCCTTGCTTGTAGATATGCTCGACCGCCTCAATTTGGTGGAGTATCTGCTGTGCATAGTTTACAAACTCGCGTCCCTCGATCGTCAGCACCATTCCCTTTGCCGATCTGTCAAATATAGTTATGTTTAGATCGGCTTCAAGCTCCTTGATCGCACGGCTCAAATTAGGCTGTGCAACGAAAAGCACCTCAGCTGCCTTGTTGATCGATCCTGCCTTCGCAACCTCGACCGCATATCTCATGTGAAGTATGTTCATTCTTTGCCTCTCCTTTTTGCCTCAAACGAATCAAAGAACAAATCTTTGATATTCGTCCCCCTCAAGATCTTTCCATAAAAGCAGATTTCCTTCAAGAGTCATATATGAGTGGGGAGAATTTTCCTTTGGTATGGATACAGAACCGGGGTTAAGCACCAGAATTCCATTTTCGGTATAGCATTTCGGCACGTGTATATGTCCGAAAAGCAATACGTCTCCTTCCTGCAAAGGAGGAAGCTTGTCGGGGCCGTATTTGTGACCGTGAGTAGCGTAGATCATTCGGTTTTCGACGGCTATTATTCCATAGTCGGCAAGTACGGGGAACTCCAAAACCATCTGATCGACCTCGGTGTCGCAGTTGCCCCTCACGCACATGATCCTATCTTTCATTGCGTTCAGCATTGCGATCACCTTCTTGGGAGCATAGTCCTTCGGAAGATCGTTTCTCGGGCCGTGGTAAAGTACGTCACCCAATATCAAAAGCTTGTCCGCGCGTTCTCTCTCAAAAGCGTTAATAAGTTTTTCGCAGTAATAAGCAGAGCCGTGTATGTCGGATGCGATCAACCATTTCATAGCAAATAATCCTCATGTTACATTTCTTATAATATTACATCAAGTATATCAAATATGTTCACTAATGTCAATAACACCCCAAAAATCTTTGGGGTAACATTTATTTTTATATAAATACACAGTCTTTATATACCATCTAAATTCACCGACAAGTCAAGTATATCTGCTAAGCCGGCGGGCACAGGCATATAACGACATATTACTGGCGGGGCTGAAAGCCCATCGAAGCATTTGACACTTGCAAACTATCTCTTTATAATCACGGACTTAGGCGGCGGTTTTCTTTGACCAAACAAAAAAGGTCTGCATTTTTTTGCAGACCATTATTTATTGCGGAATATACTGTATCAATGCTTCGGGAAGTGCTGTCTTCGGCTGTTCGTCAAGCAACGAACCGAGATAGCTTATCCTTTCGCTCAAAGCGGCAAGCCTTTCGGGGATTTTCTTCAGCTCTGAGGTGCATTTTTCCACGTTTGCGATATCATTCTTCTGTTTAAAATCGGATATTCCCTGAATTAGCATCCTTGCATAATCCTCGTACTGTGGGTAAACGAGCGGCGCTATCTCGATGGACCTGTTCATCTGCTCGATCAGCATATCGTAGTCACCGTTTCCGAAGGCATATTGCGCCTTGACCGAGTAAGAAATATGTGCATACTCGTTTCGCTTCTGCATCTTATCGGCGATCCTATACGATTCTTCGATATCGTCTGAATTCAACAGAAGCGCAGTCTCGGTATCGGTATTATAGGGATACATCTTATAAGATGCTTCGTAGTGACCCGATTTATAAAGGATAAGAGAAGTGCCGACATAGATCGATGCTACAGCAATCACGGCGGTTACTCCCCTTGTCAGCCAAAGCCTATCCTTGAATTCTACAGGCTTACCGGACTTTACGTCAAGGAGTATCAGGAAAAGGAAACATACCGACAAAAACTGAATATCAAAGTCGAAGAAGCAGTGAGCGACAAGGCAGGAAAGAATGATCCTTACAGCGCGCGTTGTCTTTTTAGCAAATATCTTTTTGAACACTGTAAAAGCAAACAAAACAGCGGGTATCCAGCCGATATCGAGCATAAGCTGCAGAAAATCGTTGTGCACGAAGGACACCGAGTAAATGCCCGATTGGAAGCTCGACTGCATATACGAGTAGCCCATATACCCCGTGCCGAACGGATTGTCGATAATTGTAGGCAACGCATCCTTGTAATAGAGGAAACGGCTTACAAATGAGCTTTCCTTCCACGAAACGGTGAAAAGGCGCTCGATGATCTGAAAATTATCGGTGGCGATCAGAAACACGACCGAGATAAAACCGCCCGCAAGCAGTGCAAGTACGGAACAAAAGATAAATCTTTTCGACTTTGTGTAAAGTACGGCTATTATATTTGAGATCAAGGTGATGAGCAAAACGATTCGGCTTGTCGAGTACACAAGTCCGAGTACAAGAATTGCGATAAACGCTATGTCAACATTTTTGATTCTGGGCTTTGTAAGAAGGAGAAGCTCCGCAACAAGAAGCAAGATCGCAAAAGTATTCGGCTCCTGAAGAAAGCCGCTGAGTCTGTCGCCCACAAGAAAATAGGTGGATATCGACGGAATCTGTGCCAAGATAGCCGAAAGCACCACCATTGCGCCGACCGCATAAGGGAACAGCTCCAAAACGACGTCACATTCATCCGACTGCATAAGCACAAGTGCAAAAAGCAGAAGGGGGAGATATTTTATAAATCCGATAAATGCCATACCGGGGTCGACCGCCCAAAACGAGGACAGCCCATACAGAACAACGGTGACCGTCACCCACAAAAGGGCAGAGTTTTTATAAATAACCGTCTTTTTGCTTCTTGTGTGGTTGATGATCAGCCACCCCGCCAAAAATACGGAGACTATGCACGATATGTATTCGTGAAAAGTACCCGCACAAAAAAGGGAGGTAAAAAAAGCGATGGAAACAAAACCGAGCTTGTTTAGACTTTTTTTCATATTATACAGACCTCAATGCAGTATTTTGTTTTCAGTGTCATTTTTTCAGATGAATATTATAACATATATTTAAAAAATATGCAAGTGGTGAATTGTTTATGATTTTTTGCCTGCAACAAACGGTATGTGGAGTGAATATTATACCGCAAACACATCGTACAGACAACAAAATACCCGAGGCGGAATGCACCTCGGGCGGAATTATAATTTTTACCGTAAATTAAAGAGCCTTTACGATTGCTTCTGTATCGGAAGCGATAACCAATTCCTCGTTTGTAGGAATTACATAAACCTTAACCTTGGAATCGGGTGTGGAAAGAAGAACGGTGTTGGGCTGACGCAATGTCTTTGCGTTAAGCTCGAGGTCAAGCTTGATGCCGAAGTTTTCGAGGTTAGCACAAGCTCTTTCACGAAGCTCGGGATTGTTTTCGCCCATGCCTGCTGTGAAGATAACGGCATCGAGACCGTCCATAGCAGCGGTGTAAGCACCGATGTATCTCTTGACCTGATATGCAAGAGTTGTAGCAGCGAGCAAAGCTCTGTCGTTGCCCTCGAGAATAGCAGCCTCAATGTCACGGCTGTCGGAGGAGATACCGGAAAGACCGAGGAAGCCGCACTTCTTGTTCATCCAGTCGCTCATCTCGTCGGGAGTCAAGCCCTCGTTCTTCATGATGTAAGTAACGATAGCGGGGTCGATGTCGCCGCAACGTGTACCCATGAGGATACCTGCCAGGGGAGTGAAGCCCATGCTTGTGTCAATGCACTTGCCGCCCTTAACTGCGGAAATGGAAGAACCGTTACCGATGTGGCAGGTGATGATCTTTGTTTCTTCGAGGGGCTTGTCGAGAAGCTTTGCAGCTTCAGCGGCAACATATCTGTGAGAGGTACCGTGTGCACCGTAACGGCGGATGTGGTACTTTTCGTACATTTCGTAGGGGAGACCGTACATATATACGTGCTTTTCCATTGTCTGGTGGAAAGCTGTGTCGAATACGAGAACCTGGGGCTTACCGGGCATAGCCTCGAGACAACCCTGGATACCCATGATATGAGCACCCGTGTGAAGGGGAGCGAGGTCACGGCAAAGCTCGAGCTTTTCGAGAGTTTCTTCTGTAAGAAGCATGGATTCGGAGAAGTATTCACCGCCGTGAACGATTCTGTGGCCTACAGCCTCGATCTCGTTCATGCTCTTTACACAACCCATCTCAGGATCTGTAAGATACTTAACAACGAGCTGGGTAGCAACCGTGTGGTTGGGGATATCTGTTTCTTCTGTATACTTCTTGTCGCCGATCTTGTGTTCGATCTTACCGCCGATACCGATTCTTTCGCAAATACCCTTTGCGAGAACTTCATTTTTGCTTGTATCAAAAAGCTGATACTTGAGCGAGGAACTGCCTGCGTTTACAACGAGTACATTCATTTTGTAAAACCTCCAAAAAAATTTATGAAAAAGTATTTTTATTTTTCCAAAAGTATGATATAATAAATTACAATCATCTTATTTTACAGTATTTTTTTTGAAATTGCAATATATTAGCATTAATTTTAACACAAAAAATGATTTTTTGAGGATTTTTTACCGAATAGTATGAAAATAACGGCAGTAATTTGTGAATATAACCCTTTTCATAGAGGTCATAAGCTGCAGATAGACTCCATAAAAGCGCGAGGCGAGCTTGCACTTTGCATAATGAGCGGCGGCTTTGTCCAGCGCGGCATCCCCGCTCTTTTTGACAAATATGTGAGAGCGGAAAGTGCCGTCAGGTGCGGTGCCGACCTCGTGCTCGAATTGCCGTATCCCTTTTCCTGCAGCTCGGCGGAGTTTTTTGCCAAAAGCGGTGTTGCATTGGCAGATTCTCTCGGGGTCGTCGACAACCTCTGCTTCGGAAGCGAATGCGGTGACATAGAAAGGCTCGAAACAATAAGCGACCGACTTGCCTCGCCGACGTTTGCAGAAGCGTTCAAAACCGCGAGGGCGGATAAGAATAATCGCAATCTGTCCTATGCATCACTTAGATCAAAAGTATACGAGGAGCTATACAGCGAGGGGGTTGCGGTCTTGCCCAACGATATGCTGGGGGTAGAATATATTTCCGCTTTGAAGGCGGCAAGAAGCAGTATTCAGCCGGTAACATATAAACGCGAAGCGCCCTTTTCGGCAACCGAGTCGCGACGGCTCATAACAAGCGAAAACAGCTTCGACTGCCTGCCCGACGAGGTCGCCGAGCTATACAAAGATTCGGAACAATACCGTATGGAATATGCCGAGCGCGCGATACTCGCATATTACCGAAGCGCATTGCCCGAAGAGATCAAGAAATACGACGGAATGACCGACGGTATTGCCGACAGACTGGTAAGGAATGCCAAGACTTGCACGAGCCTTGATATGCTCATTGAAAAGGTGGGCGGAAAATCTTACACTAATGCCAAAATACGACGTTGTATCATAAACGGTATGGTGGGTGTCACCACCGATATGCTTAAGAAAAAGCCTCTTTTTACAAATGTTCTCGCCTTCAGTGGCGAAGGACGTAAGCTTATACGGAGAATAAATAAACAAGGCAATATTTCCCTTCTGACAAAGCCGGCTCACTGTAAAAGAATGAAGGGGGACGCAAGGGTACAGGCAGATATTGCGCTTAAAGCAGACGGACTGCTCACTCTTATGTGCGAAAATATAAAAGGTGCGGACGAATTTTTGACCCGCTCTCCCTTCCTCGGCGAATAAAACCGATACTATAACTCAAAGGAGATAAAAATATGATTACGGAAATTGTAAACTATAAGGATTTCGGAAAATGCCTTCGACTCGACAACGGCAAGATCGAGGCTTACCTGACGCTTGATGTCGGTCCGAGAATAATAAAATTCAATGCAAGCGGATGCGAGAATCTGATGTTCAACGATTCTACCAGATGCGTCGACGTTTCATCCGTATTCGGAGAAGGCGAAAAGTGGCATACCTACGGCGGCCACAGAACGTGGATCAGCCCCGAGGAAATGCCCAAGACCTACTATCCCGACAATCAGCCCGTTAAATACGATATCGAAAATTTCAACGGAACCGTCACCGTTCTTCTTACACCCCCCTGTCAGAAAGTAACAAACATGCAGATCGTTATCCGTGTTACAATTGCCGAGGACGGAGACACAATGAAAGTCACCCATTACCTCAAGAACAACGGTAAAGAAGCTGTTAAAAGGGGTATCTGGGGCATAACGGTTACCGACATAAACGGTATAGCCGTACTTAAACAGCCCGAAAGACATACAGCACTTCTTCCCGACAGACAGGTCGTTTTCTGGCCGTATACAAGAATGAACGACGAAAGGATCCTGCTCGGTGAAAAGTATATTGCAGTACAGCAGGATCCTTCCGATACACAGGTTCCCGCAAAGATAGGCTACACAAACTTCGAGGGTAAGCTTTATTGCTTCAATAAGGGTCAGGCGATGTCAATAAGCTACGACTCCGACTACACAAAGGGCGAGTATCCCGACTTCGGTGTTTCGAGCGAGATCTATACAAACAAAGCGATCCTCGAGATCGAATCGCTCGGTCATATCGGTAATATCCTACCGGGAAGCACGGTACACCACATCGAAGAATGGTTCGTTACCCCCTGCGATGTAAAGCCCGGACTTAACGAGGATGAGATCGATGCCGCAATGACCAAAGTGTTCGGCTGAAATTTACCTTCTTGACATAACGGACGGTTTGTAGTATTATATAAGTTGTTAATTTGATAATTCGAATAAAATAGGAGGCTGATCAGATGGCTGATGTTAAATATGTAGACGGACAGAATCTCGTTTTCAGAGGAAAACCCCTTCTCCGCGAGGGCAACACGTTCTGCTACGGCAGTATGTCCGATAAATACGTGCTGTTTATGATGGTTTTGAGCAACAAAACGATAAAAGACGAAAAAGGAAACTCGGTCGAAGTGCCCGACAAGATAATCCTTCAGGTGCTTAGCACCGATACCACCAAGCCCCCACACGAAAGAGTGGTTAAGCAGTTCGACAGAAACGGTCTGTTTGATGCAATGGATATAGGTCTTATTTGGCTTGACCGTCTCAACGGCAAAGAGGAAAAGTAACAAAAAACGCATCTGCATTGTGTTTGCTTCAAAAAAAGCAAATATAAAAGCAGATGCTTTTTTATTGTTTGTTTTTTGCTTATTGATATATCATTTACCGAAAATAAACAGTCTTTGGGTTAAAAATCCGACATCTAACCGTTATTACTAAAAAATTTAACGAAAAATCGGTGCAAATGTTTGTAAAATACTTGATTTATACAGCGATTTGGGATAAAATAGATTGGATATAAAAATTTTCTTACATAAATAAGGAGTGTTAATTATGGCATTAGTAACAACAAAAGAGATGTTCAAAAAGGCATACGATGGCGGCTACGCTATCGGCGCATTTAACATCAACAATATGGAGATCGTTCAGGCTATTACCGAAGCTGCACAGGAGCTCAACTCTCCCGTAGTTCTTCAGGTTTCCGCAGGTGCAAGAAAGTACGCAAAGCACGAGTACCTCATGGCCCTCGCTCAGGCTGCTATCAAGGATACAGGCATTGACATCGCGCTCCACCTCGACCACGGCGCAGACTTCGAAATTTGTAAAGCTTGCATTGACGGCGGCTTCACCTCCGTTATGATCGACGGCTCTCACCACTCTTTTGAAGATAATATTGCAGTTACAAAGAAGGTCGTTGAATACGCTCACGCTCGCGGTTGCGTTGTTGAAGGTGAGCTCGGCAGACTTGCAGGCGTTGAGGATGACGTAAAGGTTTCCGCTGAAGACTCCTCCTACACACGTCCCGAAGAAGTCGAAGAATTCGTAACACGTACAGGCGTTGACTCCCTTGCTATCGCTATCGGTACAAGCCACGGCGCATACAAGTTCACACCCGCACAGTGCACAAGAAATGCTGACGGCATTCTCGTTCCCCCTCCGCTCCGCTTCGACATTCTTGAAGAGGTTGAAAAGAGACTTCCCGGATTCCCGATCGTTCTTCATGGTGCATCCTCCGTTTCTCAGGCTGCTGTTAAGGAGATCAACGAAAAGGGAGGTAAGATGCCCGATGCTATCGGTATTCCCGAAGATCAGTTGAGAAAAGCCGCAGGTATGGCAGTTTGTAAGATAAACATCGACTCTGACATCAGACTTGCTATGACAGCAGGTATCCGCAGAGTATTCACAGAAAATCCTTCCGCATTCGACCCCAGAGAATACCTTAAGGTAGGTAGAGAAGAAGTACGTAAGATGGTTGCTCACAAGATCATGAACGTACTCGGATCAAACGGCAAGATGTAATTGACCGTAGAGGTGCGGATTTTGGTTTATGATCTACACGGAAGAATATAGGATAAACAGTCACGACTGTGATTTCAACGGGGCGGTGAGACCCTCCGCCATACTTCGTTATATGCACGAGACCTCCAATCTCCAGATGCAGGAATACGGACCCTCAAATGACGAGCTCAGGGCTGACAACAAGGCATTTATTCTCAGTAAAATAAACCTCAGCTTTTACAGTGAGCTTCATGCGTTTGACCGTATCAAGGTAGAGACCTGGGCGGTCGAAAGTCGCGGCGTAAGCTTCTATCGTTGCTCAAGAGTTTTCAGAAACGATGACCTGGTGGCAGAAATGGTCGGTGTGTTTGCTCTTGTCGATATTTCTTCAAAGAAGTTTTGCAAAGAAAGCGATATTGAGTTTGGTTTTACTTCCGAACCCAACATGCTGGAGCTTGACCTTCCCGCAAGATTTAAGATTCCCGAAAGCGTTGACCTCGGGCTTATCGGCGAGTATAACGTTAATTACAGCGATACGGACGTAAATATGCATATGAACAACACGAATTATCTCGATGTGTTCTGCGATCATCTTCCCGACACAAAAAATAACCGCGTTATTACGGCGATCATCAATTATCAATCGGAAGCGCCATTAGGTGCAACCGTTAAAGTGTATCGCGGCGAAGATGAAGACGGCTATTATTTCCGCACTGTGAGAGACGACGGAAACGTCAATTCCGAAGCACTTATAATGACAGACCGTATATAAAAACAGAGATATATCGGGTTTTTAGCCCGATATATCTCTGTTTTTGCGATACGGTTTAAATACCTTTAACTTCCGAGACGGATGAGGCCGTCTCCGAACGAATGTAACTTATGTGCCATGTGAAATGTTTGTGCACATTGGTTGAAGTTAAAGCCGCAAAAAAACACTCCTTTCGGAGTGTTTTTTAATATTACTGTTGCATTTCGTCAAGTAGGTTTTTTGACATTTGCGAAAACTTGTATGCGTTTTCGTAATCTTTAAGCTCGCGGCAACACACCTCAAGTTCGCAATAAACGGCATATTCAAGCGGCATACCGAGCCCCTTTTCTCTGAGCAAGACCTTGATCCTTTCCAGAGCCTCGTTATATTTACCGTCCGCCGACAAGGAGCGAGCCTCTTTCAATCTGTCTACAGCATCCTTCTTGTCAAGCACAACATAGAAACGCTCGGTCAGACATTTTTTCTCTTCGGTAGTATAATCCGTCTGCTTTAAATGCGGAGTGATCGTTGATATTACCGCTCCCAGCATCTCGTTTTGCAACACGATGCCGTCTGACGGGTATACGGATCTTGATGCACTTTTCACCGCTAAGTCTCCGTAACGCAACGCTTGCTTGAATCTGCCCTTGTTGAAAGCCTCGTATGCTTTTTTTACGTAGCACTCGGCAAGAATCAGGCTCGATTCGTCGCATACAGTGTCGTTTTCCGAACAAAGCTCGATGCATTTATCGTACTCTCCGTCTGCATAATGCTTTTTAAGCAACGGCAGCTTTCGGGTAAGAAAATATGCCTCCTTATTGTCTCCCTCCGAAAACAGCAGACCTGCATCCAGTCCCAATCTGTCCGCAATATAAAGTGCGGTCTGGAGCGACGGCATAGCCAATCCGTTTTCGATCAGGCTGAGCATATTCCGTGTCATAAAATCGCCGGCAAGCTCCGACTGGGTCATACCTGCATTAAGCCTCGCCGCTCGGATTTTTTCTCCAAGCTTCATATATTACTTCGCTCCGAAAAGCGATCTACCCTGCGAGTCTATACCTACATACAAAGGAAAATTCTCGATCTCAAGTCTCTTTACCGACTCGCATCCGAGGTCCTCGAAAGCGATTATGTCGAGCTTCTTTACACATCTTGCGGCAAGTGCACCCGCGCCGCCTATGGCGCAGAGGTAAACGCCCTTATTTCTTACGATTGCATCGATTACTGCCTGTCCTCTGTTACCCTTACCGATCATACACTTCAAGCCGAGGTCCATAAACTGGGGAACGAAAACGTCCATACGGGTCGAGGTGGTGGGTCCGCAGGAGCCGATGGGCATACCGGGCTTTTCGGGGGTAGGTCCTGCATAATATACGGTCGCATTCTTAAGCTCGAAAGGAAGGGGCTTGCCCTCATCGACGAGCGCCTTTATTCTCTTATGTGCTGCATCACGGGCGGTATAGACCACGCCCGAAAGCAATATTTCTTCACCGCAGACAAGCTTGTCTGCCCATTCTTCGATGTTAGCTGTGTTGTAAGATTTAGCCATTGTTATCCTCCGTAAACATTTCTGTTTTTCTGATCGTTTCTATTTCTTCTTTAAGCTTGTCGCAGTCGACACCGACGTTTGCTGTCATTTCTGCGCGGAAACCCTCTACGCATTCCGCCATTGCGCGAAGCATATCGGACAGCTCCTCCGAATCGGAAATGATCATATTGGTGTATTTGTTACTCATTTCAAGCAACTTTTCTCTTGTGTTATCGATCATACCGTTTGAAACGGCCTTCGCTCTCTGCTTTGCAGTGCTTACAATTCCCTCTGCCCTTACGTTCGCGTTTACGATCATCGAGCCTATCTGCTCGCTTATCTTGTCGTAACGGCTTGATTTTTCATAAGCCTCGGCAGCCATAGCGCCCTTCGACTCAAGCTCACCGAGCTTTGCCTTAAGCTCGGTAACCTCTTTGGCGAGGTCCTCGTTTTCGGCTACAGCCTTATTCAGCTTATCGGTAAGATCGGTTACCTCGTCGGCAGTTTTCGAGTTTTCGACAGCTATCTTCAGCTCTTCGTTTTCTGTTTTCAGAGCTTTGAGTATAACGTTTAATTCCGTGTTCCGTCTTTCCGATTCCTCCGTCTTTTGGCGCAGCTCGGCAACCTCTTTTTCAAGTTTGAAAATCGTATCGTCTTCAAGCGTATTTATCTTTTTTTCGCAGTCGGCGATCTTGTTTTTATATTCAAGCTCCGCTTCGTAAAATTTCGAGTTCAAAGCCTCAATATAACCGTTTACGTCTTCCTTGTTATATCCGCGCAAAGCTCCTCTGAATTTTATTTTTCTGTCGTCCATTTACCCGACCTCGTTTCCTGTAAACATTATTTACCACGCTAATTCTAACACAAAATCGCTCTCATTGCAATAAAATTTTTCATTTTTTCGCACAATTATGTCAATTTTTTGGTGCAGAGCAGATATTTTCACTCATTCTATTGAATTTTTCAACCGATAATGGTATTATGTAAACACAGTGATGACATTTTTTATAAAAAAGGCGGTTACTTTATGGCAAAGTATGTAATTGGTATAGACGTGGGCGGAAGCACCACAAAGATCGTGGGCTTTGACGAAAATCATAAGCTCATAAACCCCATCTTCGTCAGGGCGACAGACCAGATCACCTCGATCTACGGAGCATTTGGAAAATTCACCTCCGAAAACAATATTGAGCTTGACGAGATCGGTCGCGTAATGATGACGGGTGTGGGTTCTACCTTTATAACCAAGCCGCTTTACGGTCTTAAATGCGAATGTGTCCCCGAATTTGAATGCGTGGGGCGCGGCGGTCTTTATCTTTCCGAGTTCAAGGAAGCCATCGTCGTAAGCCTCGGTACGGGTACGGCACTCGTACACGCCAAAAACGACTCAGACGTCAAGTACCTCGGCGGTACCGGTGTCGGCGGCGGTACACTAATGGGTCTCAGCAAGCAACTCCTTAATATGGATGACATCGATCACATAGTTGAGCTTGCGCGTACGGGCGATCTTAACAACGTCGATCTCAGAATCAAGGATATCTCGAAAAAGTCCGACTTCGGCGGACTGCCCGCCACTATGACAGCGTCGAACTTCGGTAAAATAAGCGACATTGCGACGAGGGAGGATATTGCTCTCGGCATAATCAATATGGTGTTTGAGGTTGCCGGAATGATGGCTGTCTTTGCGGCAAGAAACCACGGAATCAGGGATATAGTTCTTACGGGAAATCTCACCCGTGTTCCCCAGATCAAAGAGGTTTTTGACACGTTGAATTCTATGTTCAACGTCAATTTCACCATTCCGCAATATGCGCAGTTCAGCACCGTTATCGGTGCGGCTCTGTCCGCTCTTTAATATGCAATACTAACAAAAAATGCTGAGTTTTTTCGAACTCAGCATTTTTTGTTTATCTTCGTTTATTTCTGTATTTGTAGCGATATCTTTTGCTCCTCGTCTTATTATATATCTTGATACCGAGATACAGTGCAAGGACTATAAAGAAGGTCCACGCAACGATCTTGAATTTCGGTGACGAGGTAACATTTTTTATTCTGGCAAGTATGTAAAGGAAGCTGTTTCGGTCGACGCTGTTCTTGGTTATGAGGTTTGCTTCGCCAATAACGTTTCCTCCGTAAACAAGGGTTATCTTGCCCGCAACGTACCCCGAATCGATCGGAGCATCAAGTGAGTCCTGATATAGTTCAATATTTCTGACTATATCCTTTTCGATGTCGACGGTCGCCGGCAGATAATATTCGATCGACTTTTCGGGAGAAAGCACAACGTAATCCACCTGGCTCGACAGATTAACGTCGATCTCGCATATCATCTCGCCCGAATCGAGTATTCTTCTGTAGCCGTAATGCTTATACGACCATTTGATCATATCGTTTACGGCATGATAGCTGTAAATGTTTTCGTCGTCATAAGCTCCGCCCATTACAACGAAGATGTTTGTCATACTCTTCTTCGACACTGCCGTTACCACGGCATAACCGCCCTCAATGGTCGAGCCGGCGTTCATTCCCATAACCTCTTTGTTTCTGTACTTGGTCTCGACGTTTGTGGCTATGAGATAGTTGCTGTTATAAATATACCTGACCTTCGACATATTGGTCTCGTTGAACGTGTAACGGGAGATCGAGCATATATCCATATAGCCCGGCACGTAATAGGCATACTTCGCCAAAGTCATTGTATCCTTTGCTGTTGTATACATTTCGGGATCGGTATAGCCGTAACAGTTCGTATAATTTGTGTCGGTCATTCCAATCTCCAAGGCTCTGTTGTTCATAAGGTCGATGAAGATCTCGTGACTGCCCGATATTTCGTAAGCCAAAACGTTTGCGGCATCGTTTGCGCCGCCCACGATAACCGCATATATCAGGTCTTTTACCGTGACGACCTCTCCGTCCTTGAGCTTTATGTTCTTGCCTTTGAAGCTGCCAAGCGACTCTTTCGTTACGGTGATCTCACCCGTAAGATCGCCGTCGTAAAACTCAAGAGCAATTATGCCGGTCATGATCTTTACGGTCGACGCGGGATATATTCTGTCCTCCTCGTTTTTCTGATAAAGGACCTTGTCGTTTTCTATATTATAAACACATACGTTTTGCACACGCGACAGATCGGGCAGATCCTCCCCCTCTGCCGAGACGGTGCCCGACAGAGCGCACATCAGCGCGATCACAGCGCAAAAAATTATCAGTAATTTCGTTTTCACTTTTTATATTCCTTTTTTCGAAAAATAATCACGTGCAGCGGACACGTCGTTTTCTATGGCCTTTTTCAGTTCTTCGATGCAGTCAAAGCGCTTTTCGTCGCGCAGTCTGCCGTAAAAGGCGATCCTGACTTTCTTACCGTAAAGCCAGCCGTCATAGTCTATTATGTGCGTTTCGCAGTTTACATCGTCCTTTTCTCCGTTGACGGTGGGACGGGACCCGACGTTTGCAACGCCGTAAAAGGCCCTTCCGTCTATATCGCAGACGCAGGCATATATGCCGTTTTTCGGTCTTACTCTGCCGACGGGAAACCTTTGGTTTATAGTGGGAAGCCCAAGCGTTCTGCCAAGCTGCTTGCCATATTCGACGGGCAGGCTGAGTGAATAAGGGCGCCCGAGCAGCTCGATCGCCTCCTCGGTCTTGCCATCCTCGATAAGTGATCTGATAGCAGTGGAGCATACAACGGTATTCCTTACTCTGACCTCGTCGACGACAGCAACTTTTCCGCCGTCCCTTTCAAGCAACTCAACAAGCATTGACGGCGTACCTTCTCCGTTCTTGCCGAATCTGAAATTGTATCCGCATACAGCCGCGCGGCAGTTTGCGCCTTTTTTAAGTATTTCTTCGACAAATCTCTCGGGGCTGTAGTCGCGTATGCGCGAAAAATCCTCATAGATCATATAGTCAATTCCGAGAGCGGCAAAGATGTGATTTTTGTCCTCGACAGAGGAAAGGTACGCATTCCGTCTGCCCGACAAAGTGTCCATCGGGTGGTCGGCAAACGTCCATACCCCAACCTTCAGACCAAGACTTTTACCCATGTCAAGCGCGGTTTTTACAAGCTCTGTATGTCCCTTGTGCACTCCGTCGAAATTGCCGAGAAGTAAGCACGTCGAAAATGGGAGCGTTTCTGTTTCTTTATTCTTTTTTAAGTCAATAATTTTCAAAACGATCCACCTTCAACGTCATTCAGAGATAATAAGGCAACGCAAAAAAGCGTTACCTCCCTACGATCTTGCCGTAAACCAACAACTCTGTCCCCCGTGGAAAAGCCGCAAGGAACAGAGCCTTAAAAACAAAAATTGTGCGCGATAAAAGAAACGCCGTTTTCTCTCAAAGCAATTTACTTGACTCCGAGGAAATTCTTTATGAGCATATTCAAAAGTTCGTCGCGGTCTATTTTGCGGATAAGGCTTCTTGCATTTTTGTGGTTGGTAATATACGTCGGGTCCTCGGAAAGAACGTATCCGACGATCTGGTTGATAGGATCGTAACCTTTTTCGATAAGTGCCGCATATACGGTAAGCAATATCTTTCTTGTGTCGTCGTCTTTTTCTCCGTTCAGCGAAAAGGTTAGTGTCTTATCTTTTTCATCGTACATCTTTATTTCAACTCCTTGCAAGATACATTATATTTATTTTACACCGAATCCCGAATAATATCAATAGTTTAGACCGATTTTTTTCGCCCTCATCCGCAAAATTAAAGATTTATTTATATTTTCCCTTTCCCTACCGGCAGGATCACTAAAAAAACGTTTCAATTTGCTTTATTGAACCCTCGGGAGAATACCGCCATCGGTCAATATGCCTTACCTCGGACGGCAGAATGAAGGTGTTTGATACAGGCGTTTTTTCTCCTTTGTAGTTGTCGATCAATACGAGCTTGATCTTCATTCTTTCTCTGATTATGTTTTTTATGTAGACAGCGGCAGTCTGCCCTACAGTTATGCCCTCTTTATACTCGGCAAGACCGGCAAGATTCGGGGTTAGTTCTACGAATATTCCATAGTCCTCAATGCTCCTTACGATGCCGGCAACCGTCTGTCCGACATTGAAAAGCCCCGCGTTTTCCTCCCAAGTTCCGAGCAGTTCCTTGTGAGTGACGTATATTCTTCCGCTTTCACGGTCAATGCTCTTGATGACAGCGCGGATGTATTGACCGATCTCGAACCTGTCCGACGGATGGCTTATCCGCGAAACCGAAATGCAGTCGATCGATAGAAGTGATACTATGCCGCAGCCGATGTCTACAAATGCACCGAAATGCTCAAGATGAGTGACTTTCGAAGAGATAACGTCACCCGGAACAAGGTGGGACAGATAACAATCGTAGCATTCACGCTGCGCCTCTCTCCGCGACAGAATGCAAAAGGGAGTGCCGTTTTCGGGACATCTGATCTCCTTTACCTTGAAGCAGACCGCTTTGCCCACTCTTGTTATGACAGCTATGTCTTTTACTTCGTTGCCGGATGGCTCCCAGATGACCTCTTCGCGCGGGATTATTCCACGAATGCCGTTTCCGAGATCAACGTGAAGAGACATACTGTTATTGCATAGAATAGCCATAGCCTCAAGTATTATACCCTCTTGCCTTGCACGTTCGAGCCCTGCCAAAGACGAGATGTATTCTTTGTTTTCTTTGCTGTCAAGCCTCATTCCTTCGGGATAGTAGCTGTATTTTTCCATAGATTCTTTCCTGCCTTTCGTCCTCTGTTTTGATGCGAGTTGACTTTTGTACAATTCTATTTGCATAGATTCGGAAATAGAACATAATACGTAAACCTTTTAGTAAAAAACACCTCCACATCTATGCACAAACCTTTCACATCGCACATAAAAAACAAATGCTTCGCAAAAACACCCCCACTATAGACCAAATATCAACTCCGCACAGCAGACAAGTTATCTTCAGATAGGAGTAGAAACTGCACCTTTAGAAGAAACAAGCGACCACTATGTACAAACAATAGAGTTTGTAGAGATGTGAGCGGGAGGGGGATTCAAAAGGGGGAGGAGTGCAACGGAGCCACTTTTTGCCGTGAGGGAGAGTATGAGAGGGGGAGACATGGGTCTTCCCCTTTCAGAAAACGCCCTCTTTGGTTACTTTCTCGGCGTAACGAGAAAGTTACGAAAAAGCTCTTCAAGTAAAGTAATTTTTATATGTACTATTTTTTTGTAAAATAATACACCCTCTATAGTTACTTCCTCGGCGTAACGAGAAAGTTACAAAAAGAAATCTATAGGGGAAGTAATTTCAAACCGATGGGGAATAATGCACAAATGAGACCTCCACCTGGCGGGGTAGCGAAGCGGCGGCGAGGGAGTGAATGACAGTCCGGTGGACTGTCAGAGCCGAGCCGTGACCGAGCCTCAGCGAGAAGGTGGCTCGGCAGTGCAGAAATAATAATTTTTATCTTTGCTTTGCTGCCGAGACGGAGGGAGAGACTATATAGGTGAGTATATAGAGAATGGCGTTTGTACAATCTATATGTTCTATCGGGAGGAGCAAGCCCCTCCCCTACCGATTAGTGCGAGGTTGTACAAAGGCGGATAAAATGATTATTTGTGCGAA
>JAFSAM010000008.1 GCA_017441005.1 Clostridia bacterium
GGGAAAGAATCTCAAAGGCAAAGAATGTGGTAAAGGAATTTACCAAAGAAAGGACGGTTTATACCACGCCCGATTTGTGGATAAAGCGGGCAAACGACACGAAAAGTATTTCAATACCGTTCCCGAAGCACGCAACTGGATCGAAGAAAGCAGATACGCCGATAAACACGACGGCGTTTTTGTTCCAACCGAAACTACGGTTGACAAATGGTTTGAATTTTGGATCGAGAACATTGTTGGTGACTTAGCTCCCAACACACTTCGCAACTACCGCGAGCGATACCAATTCAACATTCAGCCCGTTATCGGCAAAATGGCGATTGCAAATGTAAAACCTATGCACTGCAAAAAGGTGTTACTGCAAATGGATGAGGACTATGCAGGCTCCACCATCCGTCAGACCTACATCACGATGGGCACAATGCTGAAAGCGGCCCTGATGAACGATCTGATACCCAAGCACCCAATGAACGGCGTGCGGTACACCAAACCGGTCAGAGCAAAGGACGACATTCACTTTCTTACCCGTGAAGAACAGCGCATCTTTCTTCAAACAGCAAAACGCTCCCATAATTACAATCAGTACGCCCTTATTCTTGAAACAGGATTACGCACTGGCGAACTGATCGGACTTACCTGGGATGCGATTGATTTTGAAAAGCGAACGCTGACGGTGAACAAAACATTGGAATACAGACACAAGCAGGTATATTGGCGGGCAGGACCACCGAAAACACAGCAGAGTTATCGCACAATCCCTTTAACGGACCGCGCATACGAAATTCTAAAAGGGATATGGGATAACCGAGGCAATAGGAAAGAATCGCCCCTTCTGTCGCAAACCTTGGAATACATCGACAGGCGAACAGGTACGACCTCACAGCTTGTTATGCGAGACCTCGTTTTCATAAATTGGCGCACAGGAGCACCGGCGAAAAACAGTTCCTATGACACCCATCTCTACAAGCTGTGTGATGAAGCGGGTATTAAGCATTTTTGTATGCACGCTTTACGCCATACCTACGCCACAAGAGCAATCGAGGCAGGTATGCAGCCCAAGGTTCTGCAAAAATTACTTGGCCACGCCAGCATTCAGACAACGATGGATCGTTATGTTCACGTAACAAGCGATTCATTGGATCAAGCTGTGAAGCAATTTGAAAACAATCGGGTTTTGGATGTATCTTAATATAAATCAATGCGAAATTGGCGTAAAAATGGCGTAAAAGCTGAAACGCCGAACGCTGAAAACCCTGATAAATAAAGGATTTTTTAAAGGAGAATGAGATAAAATGAAATTAGGTATCGTCGGACTTCCTAACGTAGGAAAGAGTACACTTTTT
This sequence comes from Clostridia bacterium, assembly GCA_017441005.1. GTDB lineage: Bacteria > Bacillota > Clostridia > Oscillospirales > CAG-272 > RGIG1995. The sequence continues at coordinate 1,344 of JAFSAM010000008.1, forward strand.
AATGCAATTACCAATGCGGGAGCGGATTCTGCTAACTATCCGTTCTGCACGATCGAGCCGAACGTAGGTGTGGTCGCTGTGCCTGATAGCAGACTTGACGTTTTGGCTGAAATGTATACCCCCGAAAAATATACTCCCGCTGTTGTCGAATTTGTAGATATCGCGGGACTTGTAAAGGGAGCATCCAAAGGTGAGGGATTGGGTAATAAATTCCTTGCTCACATCAGAGAGGTCGATGCCATCTGCCACGTCGTAAGAATTTTTGAGGATTCAAACATAATCCATGTCGAGGGAAACGTTGATCCTCTTCGTGATATCGAAACGATCGAATATGAGCTTATTCTTTCGGATATGGAGGCGGTTGAGCGCCGCCTTGACAGAGCGAAGAAGATGCTTAAGGGCGACAAGAAATACGAAAAGGAAATTGCTTTCCTTGAAAGAATAATGGCGGCGTTCAGCGAGGGCCAGCCCGCAAGAAAGCTTGAATACACAGAGGATGAGCTCGAAATATTGAAGGATATGCCCCTTCTTACAAAAAAGCCGGTCATCTACGTTGCTAATATAAGTGAGGACGATATTGCCTCGGATATTGAATCCAATACACACTTTGCTAAGGTTAAGGAGTATGCGGATGCAGAGGGTGCAGCTGTTCTTCCGATATGCACAAAGCTCGAGGCTGAAATTGCAGAGCTCGAGGGTGAGGAAAAGGAAGAATTCCTGAAAGAAATGGGACTTGAGGAAAGCGGTCTCGATAAATTGATCAAGGCCGGATATTCGCTCCTCGGTCTTATAAGCTTTTTGACAGCGGGTCCCAAGGAGGTAAGAGCTTGGACTATTACAAAGGGCTCGAAGGCTCCCCAGGCTGCAGGCAAGATCCACACCGATTTCGAAAGAGGATTTATCAGAGCCGAGGTTATCGGCTACGACGAGCTTATTGAATGCGGAAGCATGACCGTTGCAAAGGAAAAAGGTCTTGTCAGAAGCGAAGGAAAAGAATACGTTATGAAGGACGGAGACGTTGTTCTTTTCAGATTTAACGTTTAAAAAATATAAAAAAGCCCTAAATACAGGGCTTTTTTATGAGATTTTATGGGGGAATAATGAGATATATAGTTCTTGATATGGAGTGGAATCAGCCCCGGCATATTTCACTTGCAATAAAAGAACCGATATACCTTAAAGGGGAAATAATACAGATCGGAGCCGTCAAGCTTGACGAAAGGTTCCGTCCGCTCGGAACTTTTAACGAGATGATATGCCCGAAGTATTATACAAAAATGCATTCAAAGGTAGCAGAGCTTACAATGATAAGTAACTATGACCTGAAAAACGGCATACCGTTTGAAAAAGCATTTGAAAGGTTCAGCAAATGGTGCGGAAACGATTTTTGCATACTGACCTGGGGATGGGACGATATCCCGATGCTGGAGGATAACCTTACTGTATACGGTTTAGATAAAAAATGGATTCCCGATACTTATAATTTACAGCCTATATTTGATGCTCAGATAACAAAATCCGGCAAGCAGTGCGCCTTGTCCACCGCGATGTCACTGGTTGGTGAGCCTCCTTTTGATGCACACGATGCCTTGAACGATGCTTTGAGCACCGCTGCAATATGCAAACACCTTGATATGGAAAAAGGACTTTCTAACTACATACAGTGCAAACGTCGGCTCGTTCCTGATTCGTTTAATTCACCGAATAAATACCGTTATTGCAAGGATGCAAAGAATGATGCTGTATTAAATACTTTTGAATGTTCTTCCTGCGGAGGAAAGCTTGTAATCGATGGATGGCTTGCACAAAAGCCGGACAGATATTTATCGGCTGTAAAGTGCAGTTGCGGTCAGGAATACTTTGTGAAAGTCAGATTCAGGAAGAATGAGGATAAGACGTACCGCGCAAACAGAACGGTTTACATTATGGATGACGAGCGGAAAGCATATTACGAAAGCAAGGTTACCGAAAAGGCGGAGAATCGTATAAAAAGGCTTGAAAAGGTCGGCTCGAATTAAATATAATTAATACTAAAAGGAGACGTGTATTTCGTCTCCTTTTGGTTTTTTGTATAGGTTTAGCAACGTTTGGTGCAGCCGATAGAGGGGGGATTGAATTCGTTTACGGGAAATGCCATTTTTGCGAATGCGCTGCAGGGGTCGTCGGGCTGTGTCATAATGCACTCTTTGTCGGGAACACTGAATTCAGAGGCGGAAATGATATACTGTCCGGGACGTTCGATCCTTACGACAGAGAAAAAGCCTAAAGAAACATAGAGATTTTTTGTATTTTCATCATTTTCAAAGCCGCCGCCGAAGAATTCACTTATGTTTTCGGGGACTTCCTCCGGAGTGCAACAGCAACAACAGCAGCATTTGCTGTCTTCGGCGATCTTTGCGTTGAGAATAATAGGATCAACTACCTCAACCGCAACCGTGGGAAGATTTGTGCTCATAGTTGTATTACAGCCGCAGGATATCGTGTTTGCAAGTCCCATTTCGCTTTTGAAAATATTTACGTTACCCTCACTGCCGTAGAGTATAACGTTTTTTTCGCATACTGCAAGACCGTCAAATTCGCGGCTTCTGCCGAGTCCGATGCAAGCCTCGCAGACTATCTTTACGTAGTATCTGATATAGATCTGATAGAAGCCACGGTTAAACTGCAATGGCTCTATGTTAATGTTTGCCGCAAGGATCTTACTGCATTTTGCTCTTACACTTGTGGCATTGTCTATAACCTCTCTGCCATAGGCATTGAGAAAGACCTTGACATCTTCAAAGCAATCTTTATCTCTGCACGAATCAAGGATTCTGCTTACGTCGATGCAGACGTTTTCCTTGTTTGCGAAAGAATTGAGACAGCTTGGTTTGTTGTCTGTCATAGTGTTAATTCCTCCATTGATGTTATTTATATTAAGGCATACTGTTTTTGTAAAATACCTTTGTAATATAGTATGCTATATTAAAAAATATGTTCTGTTTTACATAAAAATTTTAAAAAAATTGACGTAGCTTATTCCAATTTTGAAAGAATTGTGTTATAATATGATAGATATATTCGAATAAAAACTTATATTGATCAAAGTTTTTTACAACCGTAAAACAAAACTTTTTCATGGGACTCAAGGGGGACAAAATGGAAAGAAAAATGACAACGTTGGCAGATCGTTTTTTAAAGGCAAAAAGGGAACTGTTTGATATACTGTACGGGCATTTGAATCCGATGCAAAGAAAGGCGGTATTTACCGTAAAAAATCCGCTTTTGATACTTGCGGGGGCGGGAAGCGGTAAGACTACCGTGCTTGTAAACAGAATTGCTTATATCATCAAGTTTGGCAACTCATACTATTCCGATACTATTCCTTATGAGCTTGATCTGAGCGACGTTGAACGGTTGGAAAACGCTAAAAATGCAGACAAAGAAGAGATAGAAGGCTTGCTGAAGGAATATGCAGTCGAGCCTTGTCCGCCCTGGGGCGTGCTTGCCATCACGTTTACAAATAAGGCGGCAAAGGAGATTGCCGAAAGACTTGAAAGAGATCTTAACGAAGCAGTCAACGATATCTGGTCGGGAACATTTCACTCTGTTTGTTTAAAAATGCTTCGCAAATTCGGTGACAGAATAGGTCTTGCAAAAAGCAGTCTCACGATATATGATACCGACGATACAAAAAAACTCGTTTCGTCCTGTATGAAGGAATTGAACATTGATGAAAAAATGCTCAATCCCAAGCTTGTAAGAAACGAGATAAGCAGGGCGAAGGATAAGCTGATCACACCGGAGGTTTATGCAAAAGACGCCTTTGATGAAAACGGTAATGCAAACTACAGACTCGCAAAAATTGCGTCTGTGTATAAGCTTTATCAGCAAAAGCTTTCAGAGGCCAATGCCGTTGATTTCGACGATATAATTATGAAGACAGTCGAGCTTCTCCAAACTGACGAGGAGACAAGACTTTATTATCAGAGAAAATTCAAATACGTTTGCATAGACGAATACCAGGATACAAACAAAGCACAGTTTGTTTTAGCATCCATCCTTGCCGGCGGATATAACAATATTATGGCTGTAGGAGACGATGACCAGAGCATATACAAGTTCAGGGGGGCGACGATCGAGAATATCCTGAACTTTGACAAGTCTTTTGAAAACGTTTCCGTCATTAAGCTTGAGCAGAATTACCGTTCCACCAAGCATATACTCGATGCCGCAAACTCGGTGATCAGAAACAACATCGGCAGAAAGGGGAAGGAGCTTTGGACCGATAAAGAGGGCGGAGAAAGGCTGACCCTTCGCCGTTGTGACAATCAGATCGACGAGGCGAAATATATAATCAACAAGATCGTAGAGCTTGTAATCAAGGAAAAGAGACGCTATTCCGATTTTGCCATTCTTTGCCGTATGAACGTACAGTCGAGCACGATCGAAAATGTTTTTGTAAAGAGCGGTGTGCCGTTCAGAATGCTTTGCGGTACAAGATTTTATGAGAGAAAAGAGGTCAAGGACATTCTTTCTTACCTCTGTCTTATAAACAATCCCGATGATAATTTGAGACTCAGAAGAATTGTAAACGAGCCGAAAAGAAAGCTTGGCGATACTACGATGAATGCTGTCGAAAAGATCGCCGTTGCGGAAAATTGCAGTATGTTTACGGTAATGAAGAACTGCAAGAATTACAGAGCTCTGTCACAGGCACAGTCGAAGATATTGGATTTCGTTTATCTTATCGAGGGCTTACGTAAGGTTTCGGAAACTGCTCCCTTAAACGAGCTTGTGGAAAAGACTATCAGACTTTCGGGCTATGAAAATATGCTTTTGCTTGCGGGTGAGGAAGAGAAGGAGCGCCTCGAAAACGTGCTTCAGATGATTTCAAACGCAGAGGAGTATATGACTAACAATCCCGACGGTACTCTTTCTTCTTACCTTGAAGAGGTGTCGCTTGTTGCAGATATCGACAACTACGATAAAGATGCCGATGCTGTAACCATTATGACTGTACATAGCGCAAAGGGACTTGAGTTTCCCGTTGTATTCATTCCCGGTCTTGAAGAGGGAATATTCCCCGGCGGTCAGAATGTGATCGACGAGGAGGTCGAGGAAGAGCGCAGACTTTGTTACGTTGCGATAACCAGAGCAAGGGAAAGACTTATCTGCACGCACGTTAAAGAAAGAATGGTATTCGGTCAGACACAGTACAACAGAATATCGCGTTTTCTTGAGGAGATTCCCGAGGATTATACGGTTCGCGAGCTTTCCGATGCAGAAAAGGCAGCAAACGAACAGAAGGCGGCATTCAAGCCGAGGAGAAAGATTGAGTTTTCGGGAGAATTTATCAAGAAACCCGAAGAACCCGGACGTCAAAAGGCGGCGAATATTTCACAGCTTTCTATTGGTGACAGAGTTCGTCATATAACCTTTGGAGAGGGAACTCTTCTTTCGCTAAAGCCTATGGGGGCTGATATTCTCTACGAGATAGCATTTGATAACGCGGGCACCAAAAAGCTTATGGCGACTTATGCAAAACCTAAAAAAATATAAAAAAGGGCTGATTTTTCAGCCCTTTTGCTATTGAAAAATAAAATAATTGTGCTATAATGGAGTCGTGCTTTTTGAGGGAAAGCGGGTGTGATTCCCGCGCGAGCCCGTCGCCGTGATATGTATTATTACTGTTTTTCTTATCCGTTGCCGCAATAATCGGAGAAAGTGTCATTGAGCGTATGCTTGAGAAGACTGAAAAACACGCATTAAGCCGAAATGTCCGAAAAAAGCAAAGATTTTGTCGACGTACCGCGAGGGCCGGAGAAGGCAAGATATTATAATTTAATATTTACAAAAGGAGAAAATGCAAATGAAAAAGACAGAAACAAAAAGATTGCTGTCTGTGATCCTTTGTACAGTGCTTATTGCGGCTATGGCACTTTTGGCAACCGGTTGCACGAACAGCTCAGAAGATTTGGGAAACGAGACGAAGATTTATGAAAATCCTCAAACCGTAGACCAAACAAACGGTGAGCCCGATGAGACTTCGGAAGAAAATGCCGAGACCAATGGTGAAGTTGAGGTCGGGGCAATAGTACTCGGAGAGGGCGAAAAAAAGTTCGATTTTAACGTCGTATACAAAGACGGCACGACCACGCAGTTTGTGATCCATACCGACAAGAAGACTGTTGGAGAGGCATTGATCGAGCTCGAGCTTCTTGAAGGCGAAGAGGGGCCTTACGGATTGTACGTAAAGAAGGTAAACGGAATTACCGCAGATTACGATATCGATCAGACCTATTGGGGCTTTTACATCGACGGTGAGTATGCTATGACCGGTGTAGAAAAAACCGAAATCGAAGACGGCAAGGTCTATTCTTTCAAAGTGTCGAAATAAATGAAGCTCAATATCAGAGAGATCACTCTTTTCGCCATGCTTGGCAGCTTGATGTACGCATCAAAGCTTGCCATGGAAGTATTGCCGAATATTCACCTTGTAGGGGTGTTTATTGTATCGATTACTGTCGTATACAGAGCTAAGGCACTATATCCGATCTATATATTCGTATTGATGCAAGGCGTTTTTGCCGGATTCAATATGTGGTGGATTCCGTACTTGTACATTTGGACAGTGCTTTGGGCAATAGTAATGCTTTTGCCGAAAAAGATGCATCCCACCGTTGCTATGATCGTTTATATGCTTGTGTGCGGGATACACGGATTTTTGTATGGGTTACTTTATATGCCGGCGCAGGCGGTCATGTTCAGTCTTACGTTTGAAAAAGCTGTTGCCTGGTGGGTAGCGGGTATACCTTTTGACATAACCCACGGAATAGGCAATTTGGTTTTTGGTGTGCTTATTCTTCCGCTTATAAAGGCTATGAGGCTTGCGCGAAAATATACGAGATGAAGACAGGCAATACTTAAAAAATATATAAGAATACGATCAAAAAACGGTCCTTTGTGAAAACAACGGATCGTTTTTTTGTTATTTCACTTGACAAGCAGAATAATAGGTGATATAATCAATACAATGTTATAAGTTAAACCGTTGATGCGGAGATAAAAACGCTTATGCTTCCACAGAGAGTCGGGTAAATGCTGAGATCCCGATGAAAAACAGTGCGTTAAATGGACCGCGGAGGGCGCAGTCAAAGGCATTTCTGCCGAGTATTCTGCGACGGAGTTTGGCTCCCGTAAGTAGTCTGAGATATGTTTGTATCTTGCAGAGTGTGCGGTGATCTACCGCAAATCAAGGTGGCAACGCGGATATGTTTATTCGTCCTTGACAGAAAGTGTTTTTCTGTCGAGGATTTTTGTTTTTTTTCATTTGGAGGATAAATATGATTCTTTTAACAAAACGATGGCGACTCCTTGCCTTATAATTTAATTAGTTTAAAAATAATCTATACATATATTTGGAGGAAAATAAAATGAAATTTAACGGAATCGATTTTGATACTTATTTTAATAATTATCCCGATGAAAACGGATATTTCGGCAAATACGGCGGTGTTTATATTGACGACAAGTTGAAGGCTGCCATGGCTGAAATTACAGAGGCATATTACAGCATTTGTCAGTCAAGAAAGTTTATTGCAGAGCTCAGACGTATAAGAAAGGAATTCCAGGGCAGACCTACACCGGTGACCCATCTCGAAAGACTTTCCGATGCGCTCGGCGGCAAGGTGCAGCTTTATGCAAAGCGCGAGGATTTGAACCATTCGGGTGCTCATAAGCTCAATCACTGTATGGGTGAGGCTCTTCTCGCAAAATATATGGGTAAGAAAAAGGTTATTGCAGAGACGGGTGCAGGACAGCAAGGTGTTGCTCTTGCGACGGCAGCAGCATATTTCGGACTCGAATGCGATATATATATGGGTACTGTTGATATTAAGAAGCAGGCTCCCAACGTTGCAAGAATGAAGATACTCGGCGCAAACGTTGTTGAGGTAACACACGGTCTCCAGACGTTGAAGGAAGCTGTCGATGCCGCTTTTGATGCATACAGCAAGGAGTATAAGGACTCTATCTATTGCATCGGTTCTGTTCTCGGACCTCATCCGTTCCCGATGATGGTTCGTGATTTCCAGAGCATTGTTGGTATCGAGGCGAGAGAACAGTTTGTTGAAATGACAGGTCATTTGCCAAGCTCGATCGTTGCCTGTGTTGGCGGCGGCAGTAATGCGGCAGGTCTTTTTGCAGGCTTCCTGAATGACCACGTTGACATATACGGCGTCGAGCCTCTCGGCAGAGGTCCCAAGCTCGGTGACCACGCCGCAAGCCTTAAATACGGCACAGAGGGTATTATGCACGGCTTCAACAGCATTATGCTTAAGGATGAAAACGGCGAGCCCGCTCCCGTATATTCTGTAGCAAGCGGTCTTGACTATCCCTCTTCCGGTCCCGAACACGCATTCTTGCACGATATCGGCAGAGTAATTTATGACGTTGTCGATGACGAAGAAACTATCGATGCATTCTTCAAGCTTTCCAGACTCGAGGGCATCATTCCCGCAATCGAAAGTGCACATGCTGTCGCTTACGGTATGAAGCTTGCAAAGAAGATGAACAACGGTTCTATTCTTATCAACCTCTCGGGCAGAGGCGACAAGGATATGGACTATGTAATCGAGAATTACGGTATCAGATAATAAATAAAAAGAGGCATTTTAAGGATCGTACTGTTAAGGACAGTAAAAAAGGAAGCACGAAATTTCGTGCTTCCTTTTAATTTCGTTTTATGCCGTTACAAGCAGGACATTTGGGCGCCAAATATCACTTGTTATGAGAACCTAAAACCCATTTCTAAACAAACATCATATGTTCGACATATTGGAATTTGACGGATTAGATGTCATTAACTATTGCAGTTAAGCTATCAAAGTCCA
>JAFSAM010000071.1 GCA_017441005.1 Clostridia bacterium
TCTCTTATAAAAAAGTGTGTAAATTTCTCAATGAGTATGTGCAAAAAATGTATGTTAGAATGAGTACAACTGAATTCAAAACAATAATCGATGAATTTAGAGGTACTACCGAGCATACATATTATGCAGTAATTCGGCACAATAGAGAATACTATATAAGCAGGTCTTTCGTCGAAGATGAGTTTAAGTTCAACCAATATACCATACAAAAGGGTGGTTTGTTTAATTCGTGGAATAAATCTCTTAGAAAAGAAATAGCTTTACAAATACAAGAAAAAACACCTTTTAAAAATACAGAATTTGATAACTCCAATATTCATTATCCCGTTTCGTTACGCAAGATGTTTTTGTTCCAAAAAGGCGCTTTTTTTAAACGGACAAAAGTAGCATTATTTATAAGCAACTCATTCGAAAAAAGAAGAGAGTCTGTTGATATACCATTCTTCAAAGGTGTGAAGGGGCAAAGCGATAAGTGTGCAATCTCTTTAATGCGTGCAATCAAGTTGAATGACTATTTTATGTCTTTTGGTTTGATTCTGTTCTGCTTTGCCATTTTCTTTGGTTTATCGTTTACACAGGTAGCTGCCAAAATCAATTTAGACCTTGCTGCGCTTATTTTTACTATTCTTTGTCAAGTTGGTATTTTTCTTAATAAACGAAACCCGTTACTTAGAATAAGAATTAAAGATCGAATAATATACCTTTACAAGGATGTTATGTTTAAAGGAATACAGGAAGTGCTTGTTTTCTTTATTTCTTTGTTAATTAGTTATGGGTTAAGAACAATAAATATCAGTAGTGAGTGGCTGTCCAAAATTAGCATCGCAATTTTGTTTTTGGGGTTATTAATTGACATTTGGAAGAAAGATCAATAAAACAAAAACACTGGCCATCAATGATGACCAGTATTTTTGTCGCATGAATTATCCTATTCGTTTTTAAGCGTAGCCGATATAAATGTCGTAGCGATCGTTGCCCGTAGCTTCTGCCCAAATCCACACGTCAGTGATGTCCTCGTCCCTTGCGTAACGATCAAGTCGACTTTGGATATCTCTTTCGAGGTAAATGCAGTGTGCGCCTGCGCGGATGGGGTTGTCCCAACATTCCACCGCTGTGTCGCTCAGTACGAGCCCTTTGTTTTCGGCGCAGCTCATTGCATATGCGATCCAGTGATCAATATCGAAGGGAGCAGGCTTTTCCGTAGGTTCCGGCTCGGTTACCTTCGGAGATTCCGGTTCGGCTTTTGGTTCATCCTTGGGCGGCGCAGTTTCCGTCGTTTCTTTTTCCGTAAGCTGCGGTGCCGTGCTTGGCACCGTTTCAACGATCGGGGGAGTAGACATTTCTTCAATGGTGCTTGTTGCAGTCGTCGTTGTTTCTTCTGTTGGTTGTATCGTTGTCGGCTCTGTAGCGACCACGGTTGGCTCGGTTACTTGATCCTCGCGCTCGGTTGTGACAGGATCTTTCTCTGTCGGCTATACCGCCGTCACGAGCGGCGTTGTTTCGAGTGGTGTTTCTGTTATTACCGTTTCCAATACCATTGTCGGCGGACTCTCTGTAGGAGGCGGTGCGGTGTTGCTACCGCATCCCACCATACTCACGAGCACCACACAGCAGAGAAGATAAATTATTAGTTTTTTCATATATCATCCACCGTTTCTAACCCTTCCATCGCTTCAACCATTATTCGCACCGCAAGGATGAATCCGTCCCTGAATGCATCTCGTTCGGTCAGTCCTGCAAGTTCGCTTTGGCAGTCCTTAAACTTTTCGAAGGTTTCTTTCTGCTGCTCGGTGAGCGTTGTCGTTAGGCTTTCTTCGTTTTTGCATATGAGCTTTACGAGTTTGTCGACTCTCGAACCGCGCTTTATGTACCTTTCGTGCGGACTGATGTTACCGTAGTATAAATCTTCAAGTGTTGTCATGTGCGTTGCACCTCCTTTTTGCAACACAAACACATACCACAACACTTTCCACAAGTCCAGCGATTTTCGATATAAAATTCAAAAAGGCACCGCATTTCTGCGACGCTTCGATTTGTTTGATATTAAATAATACAAAAGGCAGCATAGCCATCATAGACTATGCTGCCTTTCTTGTTATCCTATTCGGTTTTCGTTTTCTCCGATAAGAACATCACCCTTTTTTCGGGGGATGTTTACTCTGTTTTTCTCTGTATACTGTATAATCAACTCGATCAAAGATGCTCTGTGCGGTCAACTGACATTACAAACACTACAGCTCCGCCAACCGTTACCTCTTCTACTACACTGTCATTTACAAGTCCCTTGCCCAATGAGAATCTGCCCGCGGTCTTCTGCTTTCTTGCCGAGCAGTGCTTCGACAACACCTCAAGCGCCTCGTCTACCCTCTCGTCCTCAGTTCCTATCAAAAAAGTCGAGTTTCCTACCATAAGATATCCGCCGGTGGTAGACAGCTTTGTTACCCAGAAGCCTGATCTCGACAATGCCGCAGATGCCGCCGCACTGTCATCGTTATTTATTACCGCAATTATCATTTTCATATCAATTTTCCTCCGAATCAAATGTTTTTTTAAATGTACTGATACAGCATACGTATGCTCTTTTTATCAAGGGCATAATAATCGACTATCTCATATCGGTTGTCGTTTCTGTCGCGTATCAGTATTCTGTTTCCGTATATCTTCTTGATGTCATAATGCCTGTTTTTTATGGCAAATTCAACCCTACCCTTATCGGTCTCCACCGACATTTTGAGTACGCCGAATTTATCCTCGATGTTCAGTATTCTCGTTATCTTGGGCATAAAATAATATTCATTCAATGCATTTTCGATCACTGCCTTCGACTCGTCCATTAGACTGTCTATGTCTCTTATTATGGCAACCTCCTTGCCGTCGCTGTCAAGCAAGGTTATATACTTTCTTTCGCCTGTCATCGGAAATAGTCTTTTGGGGGTAAGTCCCTTGACCGTTTCGCCGCCGTATACCTCCATATCGACCGAACATAATCCGCTTTCTTTAAATCTGACGCTGTCTCCGCCTACATAGTTTCTTGGCATATTTTTTCACCTCACTCAAAACGCTCTTCTTGCTTGGATGCCCTTATCTTGTCGGACATTGACTGTATCTCTACAAGTCTATAATACTTGCCCTTTTGCTTCATCAGCTCATCGGGGCTTCCGCACTCGATGATCTCTCCGTTATCCAAAACTACTATCTTGTTTGCCATACTGAGTGTCGACAGTCTGTGGGCTATCATTATCGTAGTTCTTCCGCCGATCAGCTGTTCTATCGCTGACTGAATATGGTGCTCCGTCTCCGAGTCGACCGATGCCGTCGCCTCGTCAAACACCAATACTGACGGGTTTTTCAGCACCGCTCTTGCAATCGAAAGCCTCTGCTTTTCACCGCCCGAAAGTCCAACGCCTCTTTCGCCCAGCACCGAATCATATCCGTCGGGCTGTTTTACTATGAAATCGTGCGCTCTTGCGATCTCCGCCGCGTTTATTACCTGCTCTACGTGCACGTTTTCGCTTCCGAACGCTATATTATTGAAGATCGTATCGTGGAACATCATCGGCTCTTGCTGTACATAGCCTATCTGCGATCTGAACCACTGCATATCAAGATCCTGGATGTTGACTCCGTCGAGCAATATCTCTCCGTCATAAGCATCGTAGTACCTTAAAAACAGATTGACAAGCGTTGATTTGCCGCTTCCCGTCGTGCCTACTATACCGACAACGTCGCCTTCCTCTATGGTCAGGTTTACATTCTTTAGTATCTTCTTCGCCTTATCAAACGAGAAGTTTACGTTCTTAAACTCGATCCTGCCCTTTGCCGGTCTCTTGGGGACATTGCCCTTTCCAAAATCCTTTTCGGGCTCGGCATCGATAATATCAAATATTCTTTCAGCCGCCGCTATTGCCGACTGGTATGTGTCGCTCAAATTAGCAAAAAAGTTGACGGGGGTATAGAACATCGACGTGTAAGTTATAAACGACATAAGCAAGCCGAGTGAGATACCGCCGCCCGCTATTACCTCCGAGCCGCCTATTCCCCATATCAAAAGCGATCCGCACGTCATCAAAAAGCTTATTACCTGCGGAAATGTTACTATTATTTTCGCTCCGCTCTTGTCAACCTCAAACCATTCGTCTGTATGTGCCTTAAACGTGCTTACTGCGTTTTTCTCGCCCGTAAACGACTTTATTACGCGTACTCCCGGAATCGTGTCGGACAAAAGTCCCGATACAGCCGAATGTCTGCGCCATATTCTCCTGTAATACGGCAATATCTTCCTCGAAAACTTTCTTGCTATAAACGCTACAAGCGGTACGGGTATGAGCGACAGTAACGTCAGCTTCCAGTTCATTGTAAGCATTATGATCACTATACCTATCAACGTAAAAAACTGTACCACGACCTCCTGAGTGACACGCATCATAAACGCCTGCAAAGTGTTTGTATCGCTGTTTATTCGGTTGATCACCGAGCCTGTTGATGTCTTGTCATAAAACGACATCGGCAGATATTGTGCCTTTTCGTACACTTCATTTCTTAAAGACAACAGTATCTTGTGTCCCGCTATTCTCAACATATAATTCTTGACTGCCGCCAATATATAGTGCGTCAAGTGTGCTCCGAGCAATAACGCAACTATCATATAAAGCATTTTTTGCTTTGAATTCTCGATTACATCGTCAACCAGCAGCTTAGTTAAAAACGGTGGCAACAGATTGACTGCCGTTACAATCGCAGAAAGTATCAATGCAATTATCAGTATATACTTTTGTGGAGCTAAATGCTTTGCAAACTTGCTTACAAGCTTATGCTTTGACGAGCAATTCAAGCACTCAGCGTCCGGCGATTTCAAAGCCCTCCCGCACTTAGGACAAGTTGTCTGCTGTTTCTTATAAACAGATTCAAGTATCTCGTACTGCTCCTGCCGGTCTTCGCCCTTCTTAACATTGTTTACATACTCGATTGCAGCCTCGCACAAAGAAAGCACATCATTCGAAAAACGAAAAATGACTTTATCTTCACTTTCACCCGATTTTAATCTCAAAGCAGAGTTACCGTACATACGGGTAATATAGATCTTGTCAAAATCCACTATACCGTACTCGAACAACTCACCCGATTCATAAACGATCAGCTTACTCTCCGTTGCAGACATATAGCAATTGTCATATTCAGCACTGCGCTTCATGGTGCTTGAGATCGTAAATATAAGCTCCTCTTCACCGGCGCTTCGCTCTATGGCTTGCCTTACGTCTTCCTTGATGATTGCCGTTGTCAGTTCTTTCATACTTTTCTCCTCCGTATTCCGCATTCTGCGACTGTCCTGACGTCTTGGTGGTTATACCGCATTTTTTTGCGTTACTTCAAATAAAAATAGCCGACACCGTTTTCACCGAAACGACGCCGACTCAAGAGACACCGTTTCGCCTATGAACGGTCCCTCACCAAATTTTTATTCGCTCTAAACTAAAATAAGTGTTTGTCATAGTCTTCAAACCTCTTACTCTTCGTTTGTGTTTTAGCTTTGCATTGGCAAAAAATGCCGTCCGCAAGCCATCCGCTTGCTCCCATTTTATATTATTAAAACGCCATTGTCAATCTTTTTTTAAAATTTTTCTGTTTTTTTGTTGTCTCACTCTACTTTGGGGAGAGAAAAATTAGACTGAGTGGTATAATGTACAGCGAGATAACACAAATAACTCTGACACTTCGGAAAGGAACGATGATTCTATGTCAACAAAAAAATTACCCCTCAAATTAAGTCTTCAGTTCTTTGGCAATGAAAGCGTTGAATCCGAGACACCATCCGTCTCTGCAGCTGCCGATCCATTGCTTTCTAACAACGGCGACGCATCGCCTCGAGTTCAGTCCGTCGACGAACAAGCTTCCGCCACAAGTGACGATCAGCTTGAAATGGAATTCGAAAAGCTCATCAAGGGAGGCAGGTTTGAAAACGCTTTCAAAAAACGCACGCAGGGCATTATTGACAAGCGCTTCAAAAACCTTAAATCCCTTGAAGAGTCTCAGGCTAAACAAAAGCCTATTTTCGATCTTCTCTCCGCTAAGTACGGAACCGATCCATCAAACATCGACGAGCTTCTCGAAAAAATGCAGAATGATATTTCGCCAAAGAGCGAATCTGCTCCCGAGGTGGCAGATAAAAAAACTACCTCCGTTAACAGAGATGAGTTCATATCACAAAAAGCCAAAGCCTTGGCACAGCGCTGGGCACAGGAGGGAGAGCAGCTCAAAAAAATCTTCCCCTCATTTGACTTTAAAACTGAGCTCAACAACCCGGCGTTTGCTTCTCTGCTAAAAAGCGGTCTTCCGCTCAGGAAAGCATATACTGCCGCTCATTCGGATGAAATTCTGAAAAGCGCCGTATCCGGAACCGCAAAAAAAGCAGCTATGCAAACACTCCAGTCTATTCGGGCTAACGGAAATCGTGTCTCGGAAAACGGACTCCATAACGGCTCCGCCCTGCTCCGTAAAACCGACGTCTCAAATCTCTCGGGCTCCGATATCCGTTCAATCATCAAGCAAGTGGAAAACGGAAAAAAGATACGTCTTTAAACTATCTGTTACTGCTCCGTTTTCTCACTTGCACCACATCCTAAAATAAAAAAGGAGATATACACTATGGAAAACAACGTAACATTCGGCGCTAACACAGCCATCCACGGCACTGAAGGTATGGTCAATGCCTCCACCGGTATTACCACATCCTACGATAACGGCGGTCTTTCCGCCGAAATGAAAACCTTTTACGACAAAACTCTTATTGAGCTTGCCAAACCCAATTTGGTACATACTCAGTTCGCACAGAAGAGACCCATTCCCCCTCACGGAGGCAAAACGATAGAATTCCGCAGAATGAAGCCTCTTGCAAAAAATCTCAACACCATCACCGAGGGTATCACTCCCGCCGGCACAAAAATGACTGTTGTTCCTCTTACGGCTACACTCAACCAGTACGGTGACTACATCGAGCAGACAGATCTTATTGAAACTACTGCTATCGATAATACGGTTCTTGAAGCAACAAAGCTTCTTGCTGACCAGGCTGGCAGAACTATCGACACCATCGTCCGTGACGTTCTTCAGACCGGTACAAACGTTAACTACTGCCCTAAAAAGACCCCCAACGGCTACGTAACAACCACCTCACGCAGTCAGCTTGACTGCGGTTCAAAGCTCCGCGTGGTCGACGTTTTCAAGGCTGCCGCTCAGCTTAAAGCAGTCAACGCTCCCACGATCGACGGCAAATACGTCGCAATCATTCATCCACACGTTGCCTTTGACCTTATGCAGGAATCGGGAGACGCATGGGTCGACATCAAAAAGTACGCAGAGCCCGATAAAATACTTAACGGTGAATTGGGTACGCTCGGCGGTGTAAGGTTCGTCGAATCATCCGAAGCAAAGATCTACTACGGACGCGATCTTTCCAAGTCCTCCCGTTCTTTGGACGTTGATTATTACACCGTTTCTGCCGAAAGCGAAAACGTTGAAGCAACCGGTGTCCAAACCTCTTACGCCATAAGAACACTTAATTCCTTTTCTTCCGATATTCTCGGCAGAAATATCCTCTATTTCTCCACTATACTTGACACTACGATTCCCGTTAAGGTCGTAGGTATCAACGTCGATGAAAAAATGCTCTTCATTGATAAAGACATTGAGGTTTCATCCGATAACGGTGATACGCTCTATCCCGGAGAAGGCGGCAATATGGGCTTAGCCGCATATTCCACCATCTTCCTCGGTGCCGATGCATACGGTGTCATCGATATCAACGGCTCCGGCACGATCGAGCATATCGTTAAGCAGAGAGGCTACGGAAACGATCCGCTCAATCAGAGAAGCTCCATCGGTTGGAAAGCATTTATGTGTGCCGCGATCCTTGCCGACGATTACATTCTCCGTGTCGAATCGGGATCTTCGTTCTCCAACGATATCACCGAAGCAAACTAAGGATCTATCTTATAATCATCGGGTTTGTACTCTCTGAAAAGAGAGTACAAATTCCGGCATTTTTAACTGCAATCGTTACCCTCAACGGGTGACCTTATATTACAAAGGAGAATTGATATGAATAAAGAAACTAAAAAATTGGTTCCCATTTTTATTCCCAAGCGTTTTAAGGGCGACGACGTTCGCACGGTATCGGTTAACGGTAAATACAAGCACATTCCCACAGGAAAGCAGTTTATGATCGAGCCCTGCTTTGCAGAAGCGGTAGCCAATGCCTGTCTTGCGGAAGACCTTGCAGAATCGTACAAAGCATCAGTCGCAAACGACTGATGCCCACCTTCTGCGGTGACTTGCCATGACCATCTTAAACGCCATCGAAAAATTCGATGCCTATCGCCCAAACACGATCCCGCTCGAGACAAAGCTTGACTGGCTCGACACTCTTGAAGCCAATCTTTTTCTTGAAGTGATCTACACCCACGAAAACCCGGACGGTCTTTCGTATTCCCATATTCTCCCCGACACAGACCTCAATACCGAGCTGCTTGTTTCTCCCCCCTTCTCCGACATCTATCTTCACTTTCTCGCTATGAGGTATGATCTGTATTTTGGCGATCTTGCCCGTTACAACAATGACCTTTTACTCTATTCATCCGCATTTTCCGATTACGCTAAGCACATCAACAAAACGCATCTACCCAACAAAACCACTACTTGTTTTAACGTCTGACTTTCCCGATTGGAGGCAAATTCAATGCATCATCCCTTTCTAACTCCTCCCAACACCACTGACTCTTACATAACATCGTTCGGTGGACTTGACCGTTCCCCGGTTTGCCCCGAAAACTTTTTTTCGGACACCTTCAACACCTCATCTGACAGCTACCCGCTGCTTTCTGTCCGAGATAAACGGGCACGTCTTACCGTTTTTAACGGTAGACCCTCCTCTCTCCTTACAGTCAATGGAATTACATTCACCTGCGGCTCTTCCCTCTATTATAACGGTGTCCTACAGTATGACAATCTGATTCCCGACACAAAAAAGCAACTTGTCGCTATGGGATCAAAGCTCATTGTCTTTCCCGACGGATATTACATAAACACACTTTCTGCCGATCAAAACGGACTCTGCACAGAGCAAGGCTACATCACGTCAAAAAAAACATATAACTTTTCAACTTACATAGCGATCACGCCTTGCGACGACAGCGGAATCCAACCTACCGTATCATCCGTTCCTCCCGACGTCGAGTCCTCTTCCCTTTGGCTTGACGACACAATTTATCCGAATATTTTAAAAAAATATTCTCCCGATACTAACGAATGGGTGGAGATCGAAGCAACGCACACCCATATCGGTATGGATAACGTTCACGAATACGTTACTCCGGAGAAATTGACTGAAATTTGCGGAATTGATTCTTGGGTAGACGGTATCTCCATGATCACCTCTGTCGGCGAAGGTTACTTTACCGTCAACAAAAAAAGCGAGCACTTTAAGGCTTTTGAAATATCAGCAGACGAAACTGTTGTTTTTTCCTCGGTACTCCCCCGTCTCGACTTTGTATGCGAACATCAAAACAGGATCTTCGGCTGCAGATACGGCATCGATAATACGGGAAAATTTGTCAACGAGATATATGCCTCAAAATTGGGTGACCCCGGAGAATGGACCGCCTATTCGGGATTATCGACCGACAGCTATGCCGCCTCCTGCGGAAGCGAAGGGCCATTTACCGGCATCGCCTCTCATTTGGGATACGTCGTCTTTTTCAAAGAAAACAGGATCCACCGTCTGTTTGGCACAAAGCCTGCCAACTACACCCTCTACGAGGACCTGTATCCCGGAGTTGCAATCGGAAGTGAAGGCTCTCTCTGTCTTGCCGACGGCATACTTTACTATCTCGGCAACAACGGTGTCTACGCATACAGCGGCAGCTCTCCCACCCTCATATCAAGCAAACTGGGCAACGAAAAGCTACACGACGGAGTCGGGGGGAAAAGCAAAAACAAATACTATCTTTCCGTTCGCAACAATAGCGGAGATTTTGAGCTATATACATACGATCTCCGTTACAGCATCTGGCACAAAGAGGATTCCGTTCGTTATATATTTCTTTCCCCGCTTGAAGGCTCTCTTCTCGGAATAAAAAGCAGTAATGACGTCTTTTCCCTCGAGTTGCTTTCTGCAAAAGAAATACCTTCTCTTTGTAAAAAACTCTACGATTCCTCAATAAGTTATGAAAGCTCGCTCAAATGGTCTGCGGAAAGCGGATATCTCGGTTTTTTCACAGATACAAATAAATTCCTTTCTAAACTTCGTATTCGTCTGGAAACGGGAGACAACTGCTCTTTTACCGTTTTCTACAAAACGGATTCATCCAATGTGTGGCACGAATGCGGCAGCATTAAAGGAAAAAAGGCGGGAGCCTATTCCCTGCACTTTGTTCCTCCTCGTTGCGACAAAATCAAGCTTCTTATCAAAGGAACGGGAAGCTGTATGATCCGCTCTGTTTCCAAAACCTTTGAATATGCAGGGGAGGTCATGTAAATGCTCTCAAACATTACACTCCCCACGCTTGAGGAAATACGCGACAAGAACAATGCCGAAAAGATCAGAGGCTACCTCGCAACTCTTCACGATCAGCTGAAATACATGATGCTTAACATCGACACTGACAACCTGTCGGACAGTCTTAACACTACCATTTCCACCTCATCACAGGGGGTGACCGATCTAAAAGAAAGCGTTATACAGCTCGATGAATCTATGTCTGTTCTTTCTCAAACCGCCGAAAAGATCAGCTGGATCGTATCAGACGGGACCTCCTCAACCGATTTCTCATTTACCCCATACGCCACCGAGTTGATTTCAAAATGCGTAGACATTACGGGCTACGTCACTTTCTCTGATCTCGAATACAACGGAAAAACCGTCATAAACGGATCAAATATTATTTCAGGCTCTATCACTGCAGATAAGCTCACGGTAAACGACCTGTCGGCACTGTCCGCCAATATCGGCGGCTGGTCCCTCTCTTCCTCCGCAATTCAAAGCAAATCGCAATCGGGCGGTGCGCTTTACCTTAATTCCGCTACATCGAGCGATCCGTATTGGATCAAAGCGACCGATGCATACGGCTACACCACCTTCTATATTGCAAAAAGCGGTGCCTGTTATTTCAATGGCGGCTATATTTCAAGCGGCAGTATTTCGGCAGATAAGATCGTATGCGACACTGAAAAACGGCTTGACCTCACCAACAACTATAACGGTATAAAAATCGGAAGCGGTATGGTCGTAACAAACGGCTACAACAACTGCCGCTTGTTTGTAAACAATTCAGGAATTCTGACATTTGACACAGGAACAGGAGATTCGATGTTCTCTCTCGCCCTTCTCCGAAGCGGCTCCTCCTACGCCCTCTCTGTCCTCAACGGCTCGGGCCAAGCGGTCGGTAATATTCCGCTTTCCTGATTTCCGTTTTTATTTCTGTTAATCTTTGAATAAGGAGTATTTTTATGATCATTAAAAACCTTGATCTATTGAGATGCGTTTCTCCGATGAAGCTTTTGTGCGACAAAGAAAACATCCCGTTTCTTGCTGCAATTGCCATTAGCAAAAACGTTTCTGCCATCGATAACGCCATCGAAGCCTATATGAAAAAAAAGGACGAGCTTAACCAAAAGTATCTTAACAACGAGGGAGCTGCTCCTACTGTTAAAGCCGGTTTTGAAGAGGAATATCTAAGGCTCATTACAGAACTCAATAATGATTCCGTCAACATCCCGATCGAGTCTATCGATCCCGATACACTTTCAAGTATAACCTTCCCCCCTAAATTCATCCAATGCATTGACTTTATGCTGGATATTTGAAAGGAGTGACTTACTTTGGCTACACTTCAGCAAAAAAAATACACAGAAAGCGACAAAGTGAAAGAAGCCTATCAAAACTATCTTGATTACAAGGACAGTAATCTCCCGAACGACTACGTTTTCTCGCAGGATGAGCTTCTGAAAGCTACACAGGACGAGCTTTTCAACAAAGAAGACTTCTCCTACGACGTGGAATCAGATCCGCTCTACGGTCAGTACAAGTCTATGTACACCGATGCCGGCAGATCAGCTATGGAGGATTCGGTCGGAAACGCATCGGCTCTCACAGGAGGCTACGGCAACTCCTACGCGCAAACAGCGGGAATCTCAGCATACAACGCCTACCTCGGAAAGCTAAACAACGTCATACCTCAGCTATACGATGCCGCCTACTCCCGTTACAACGATGAGCTTGACCGCCTCGAGCACAAGCTCGGTTACCTTTCCGATCAAAACAAGGAAGAATATTCCCGTTACCTTGACGGCTACAACGCCTACACCAACGAAGTAAACGCTCTGCGTGAGCTTTATCTTCGGGAGTATGACAACGATATTGCCATCCAGGACAGCGAATGGGAATCCGCCTATAAGATCGCTATGGCAGAACAGCAAAGAGAAATCGCCAATGCCGAGCTCGGATATAAATACTATGCCGCAAATCAGAGTCAAGCTCAGTTTGAAGCACAGCTTGCATATCAAAAAGAGCTTGATGCCGCAAACGAGCTTTACCGTCAGGAACAGTTGGCGGTAGAACGGCGTAAAGTAGTAAATCAAAACTCACAGTTCTGGGCTGAATTTAATTCAGATCACGCGGAAAAATACACCACAAATGAATTGTATGCCCTTCGCGGCAACGAATACTGGTTCGATCTTATTGCCGCTCTCGACTATAACTACAGTGACGATGAAATGGTAAGGCTTAAAGCCCTTACGCTCGGTGTTGAGCCTGAATACCTTGATGCATATTTTGCAAACAAATATGCCGAGTAAAGCCGATATATGATCTGATTTGCATCTTCTATTTAAGCAAAAAGTCTTTTGTCAATTAAAATGTATTTGTACCCCCTTTTTACTCGAGCACGACTCATTTTCCCATTTTCCCAAAAAGGACATATACTATGAATATAGAAATCATCACATCGATTGCAAGCGTCCTCGGTAGCTTTTTTGCTACATTTGCAGGCATCGCACTGAATTCCAAACTCACAAATTACCGTATAGAGCAGCTCGAAAAAAAGGTTGACACACACAACCGAGTCATCGACAGGGTCTATTCTCTTGAAAAGCACAGTGCGGTCATTGACGAGGACATGAAGGTCGTTAACCACCGAATCGCAGATTTGGAAAGCTGTATTAACGACAGAAAACATCAATAACAAAACAAAGGAGAACAGCCTATGAAAACAAACTGGAAACGCAAACTTACAAGCAGAAAATTTTGGGTTGCACTCGTCGGCTTTATTACCCCGCTTCTGCTCGCCTTCGGTGTGGCAGAAAGCACGGCAACTCAGGTTGCCGGTGTGATCATGTCGGGTGCATCCTGTATAGCCTATATTCTCGGCGAAGGGCTTGTCGACGCCGAAACAGCTTCAATGATCTCCCCCGATTCGATCGTCAAATAAAACTTTTTCGGAGAGATTACTATGAAGCAATTTGGAATTGATATATCAAAATGGCAGGGCGACTTTGACCTGACAAACGCCGTGAAAAACGGTGTCGAATTTGCCATAATAAAGGGTGGCGGCGGTGACGACGGATTATACATCGACCCTAAATTCAAGAAAAACTACGATGCTTCCAAAGCGCTCGGCATTCCTGTCGGCGCCTACTGGTTCACAAGAGCTTTAAACGTCAACGACGCTATAAAAGAAGCTGACTTTTTCTATGAAAAGATTCTCAAGGGCAGAAAATTTGAATTGCCTGTTTTCATTGACGTTGAACACTCCGACGTCTTTGCTCTCGGCAAAAAGGCTCTTACCGACACCGTTATTGCCTGGTGCGAACGCCTTGAAGAAAAAGGCTTCTGGGTCGGAATATACTCGACAGTCTACGCCTTCTCCGCCTATATGGATGACAGCCGCCTTGAGCCTTACACCCACTGGGTAGCTCAGTGGTCTTCTGTCTGCACCTACCCTAACAAAAATATACTTGGTCTCTGGCAGTTCGGAGGAGAGGTCAACCTACTCCGAAACAAATATATTTCGGGGGTCGTGTGTGATCAGAATTATATGTATACGGACTTTCCATCCATAATTAAACAGAGGGGATTTAACGGCTTTGAACCCTCTTCCGACGATGCTCCTGCACTGTCCGACAACGTCATCCCCCCCTCTGTCGCCCCCCAAAAAAAGAGTGTTTCCACCCTTGCAAATGAAGTTATAAACGGGCTTTGGGGCAACGGCGAAGTCAGAAGAAAAAAGCTTACGGAAGCCGGATATGACTATACCGAGGTTCAGGCACTTGTAGACAAAATACTTGCTCCCACCCCCATCTCTACTGTAAAAGCGGGTGATATGGCAAAGCTGTCAAAGAACGCGGTAATTTTCGGAACAAACCAAAAATTTGCCGATTTTATCTACACGACCTTGCTTTACGTAAGGGAGATCAGCGGCTCAAGGGCGGTAATATCCATTCTTCCCGAGGGACCGATCACCGGTGCTGTAGATATAAAATATCTTATCCCCTACACAGTCTGACAAAACTAAAAATCTCCCTTAAAATCAGCATTTATACTGTTTTAAGGGAGGTTTTCTCTATTTTATTAAAGTGTTTCTATCAAGCCGTCGATCAGAAATTTCAGTCCCATTCCAATCAAAATGACGCCTCCGACAAACTCTGCCTTCGACTTGTATTTTGAGCCAAACACGTTGCCAATCTTTACGCCGACAAATGAGAAAAGGAACGTAATAATTCCTATTGAAATAACTGAAGGAACGATCTTGATATCTTCAAAAGCAAATGCAACACCTGCCGCCATTGCATCTATGCTTGTCGCAATGGCAAGAAGTCCCATCGTTTTATAATCAAGAGCGCAGTCGAGGCACTCGTCGCACTCCTTTTCAAACGCCTCTCTCAGCATATTGATACCTATAATGCAAAGCAAAACGAACGCTATCCAATGGTCGACCGCCTTTATATATTCACTGAAAAGTCCTCCGAGAAAATAACCTATCGTCGGCATCAATGCCTGAAATATACCAAAATAAAGTCCTACCTTTATAGCATGCTTGAGTCTGAAACCCTTTCCGAGAGAAAGGCCCTTACATATCGCAACTGCAAATGCATCCATGGATAACCCTATTGCGGTAGATATGATATAAATAATGTCCAAAATTTCACCCCATTATATATTTTCTTATTTCTTCAAAAGATGAACAGACCGTCTTCCCGGTAGTTTTCAGTTTTTCATAATCGGTATGACCGCCAGAGTACAGTACGCAATCCATTCCGATCGCATTTGCTGTTTCAAGATCATGAAGTGTGTCTCCAACCATCAAGCAGTCTTTAGGAGCGATTCTTTCTTCAGCGATCAGCCTTTTTGCCCGTTCGATCTTGCTGCCCGCATCGTAGTCGGATGCGCCCTCGATCTTGTCAAAAATTTCTGTTACACCAAGTCTATCGGCATAATAATATATATCATCCTTATGTGCCGCCGATAAAATATATTGCTTGATTCCGTTATTTTGGCAAAATAACAATGTGGTCATAGCACCGTTTGACAATATGATCTTATCGTCAAACCGGGCATAAAGCTCGCCGAATATCGGTTTTATGACCTCCATTGTAACCTCATTTAAGTCGAATAAGTGTTCATAAAACTTGGAGATCGGGGTATCTATATATGAATAGTAAGCATCAAGCCCGATCGGCGGCTTTCCGTATATTTCGAGCAACCCGTTTACAGCACACAACGATGCATCAAGATCGTCGAGCACGGTTCCGTTCCAATCCCAAAAAATGTATTTGTATTTCATTCTTCACCCGATCATTGTTTTATCTATACTTCATGGCAATGCGTATCAGAGTTTCTACACATTTGTCCATTTCCTCGATCACGGCATATTCGTATCTGCCGTGATGATTTGACGAGCCTATTCCGAGATTGGGGCAAGGAAGTCCCATAAAAGACAGTCTTGCGCCGTCTGTTCCGCCTCTTATCGGGCTTATATCTACAGTTCCGCCGGATTCCTCTATGGCGGCACAAGCATTTTCGATCAAATGCCTATGGGGCTCGATCATACTTGCCATATTTGCATAACTGTCGCATAATTCAAGCTCAACTGTGCCCTTGCCGTATTTTGCGTTCAAAAACTCGGCGCATTTTTCAAACATTGCTCTCTTGATCTTTATATTTACGTCGCTGTGATCACGGAGGATATAGCGCATTTCTGCCTTTTCTACGTCGGATCTGATCTCCATCAAATGATAAAATCCCTCGTATCCTTCGGTATATTCGGGTCTTTCGTTTTTGGGAAGCATTGAGTCAAACTCCATAGCAATAGAATTTGCATTCTTCATTCCGCCGTATTTCGCCTCGCCGGGATGTACAGACTTTCCGAAAACGGTTACTTTTGCATTGATCGCATTAAAGTTTTCGTATTCGATCTGTCCGTGATGACCTCCGTCGACCGTATATGCATAATCAGCCCCGAATGATGATACATCAAAAAGGTCTGCACCTCTGCCGATCTCTTCGTCGGGAGTAAACGCCACCATAACGTCGCCGTGCTGCAAGCTCTTATCGGTTAAAAGCAATTCTGCCGCCGTCATTATCTCGGCAATCCCCGCTTTGTCGTCCGCTCCTAAAATGGTAGTTCCGTCCGTCACTATAAGTGAACATCCCTTATACTCGGGTAATGCAGGTAAAATCACACCCTTTTCGGCATTCAGACATACGTCTTTTCCGTCATAACCGTGTATAATACGGGGGGATACGTCGGTATACTTTACATCGCTTACTGTATCCATGTGGGCAATAAAACCAATAACTTTACCCGATTCTGCAGGTGCATTTGCAGGTATCTTGGCATATACGTATCCATTATCGTCCATACGTGCGTTCTCTGCCCCCAAGCTCTTCAGCTCGTTGACCAAATACTCGCCAAATGCCCTTTGTCCCTCGGAAGAGGGGCATTTTTCGTTATTCTCGTCCGATCCCGTAGGAAAGGTCACATATTTTAACAATCTTTCGTATGCTCTCATTTTATCCACCGTTTCTGTCATATAACTATATTATTATACCTTCTCTGCCGATGACTGTCAATAATATTAATTAATTATTGAAAAAATTAAAAAGTTTTAGAATAAGTGCGAAAGGTTTTAAGACCTCTCGCACTTGTTTTTTTATGGCTTTTGCTCATAGCGAGGATAGAGCAACGCAGAGGTGCGACTCGAGCGCGTTATGAGATTTTAGCATAAGGGAATAAAAGCGGGGGCGCGCCCCCGCTTTTATGCTCTACATACCGACAAAGAAAGGAGTAAGGCGTATGAGTTGCCGTTACCTCACTTTTGAGAACAGAAAGAGCCTCGAGGCTCTATACTCCGCGGGCGAGGAACTTTCGACGATCGCGGAGGCTCTCGGGGTACATCTTGCTACCATTTACCGCGAGCTCATTAGAGGCGATACGGGCAAGCTCGACCAAAACGGACGAAACGGCTATAACGCCGAGCTTGCACAGAGTAATGTACAGCTGAGCCTAAAGCGGCGCGGGCGTAAAGCCGCCGCAAATAATAAAACGGAGTGATTTTATTATGGCAGACCAAAGAGAACGCCTCAAAAAGCTATACGCTCTCGCAATGCGGGGCGTGGGCGGCGAAAAGGAAACCGCCGCCGCTATCCTGGCAAAGCTCACTAAAAAATACGGCATTTCTTTAGACGATCTCGACGAGGAGCAGGTAAAGAGCTTTGACCTCGAATTTCACGGGGAGATCGAGCGCAAGTTGCTTTTGCAGATCGTTTATAAGGTTACGGGCGACGCGAGCAACTACCACTCCCTAACCTGGACGGCGAGCGGGCGACCGTGCCGCACTCAAGCTCGCGTTTACTGCACGGAGGCACAAAAGCTCGAAATCGAATTTTTACACGACTTTTATAAAAGATTGTGGAAAAAGGAAACCGAGGCTCTATACGGTGCCTTTATACAGAAACACCGCCTTTTTGGAGAGCCAAAAGAGGGCGACCAACCCGCGGAAATCTCCGACGAGGATTACGAGAAAATGTGCCGCTTAATGCGCGGGCTTTCGGACGATCAACCGTTAAAACTGATCGAGGGCGGCACAATATGACCCCCGCCGAAAAACTCCGCGTCGTTTCGTGGAGCGGGGGCAAGGACAGCACCGCGACAATTATACTCGCCCACGAGCACGGAATACCTCTTGACCTTATAGTTATGGGCTTGCTTTGGTTTGATAAAAAGCGAGGCATATACGCCGAGCACCCCGAGCACTTGGAATGGGTAAAAAACTACGCTAAACCGCTTTTTGAGTCCTGGGGCTATAAGGTGGAATTGGTGGACTCAAAGCGGGATTATATGAACTACTTTTACCAGGTACGGCAAGAGAGCCAATACCCCGAGTATGTAGGGAAATATTACGGGTGGCTCATTGGCGGAATGTGCAAAATGAGCGGCGAAAAACCCGCCGCGGTAAAAGCCTACCTCAAATCACTTAACACCGAAACAGAGGAATATATAGGCATAGGCATAGACGAGCCCGAGCGGTTGGAGCGGTTAAGAAAACAAAAAGGGAAAATATCGCTCCTGGAACGGTTTGGAAAAACAACAGCAGACGCGCGCGAGATATGCCGCCCCTATGGTTTGATCTCTCCGAATTACGAAATTACATCTCGTGGCGGGTGTTGGTTTTGCCCTAACCAAAAAACAAAAGAGCATGCATATCTAAAGGTCAACCACCCCGAATATTGGGACGAGCTATTAAAGCTCGACGCGGCGGAGAACACAATACAACGGTGCTTTTCGTATAGTAAAACATTTTCGGAGATCGCGGCGGAGGTGGACGAATACATAGCGCACCCACCGCCACCGCCACCCGAGCAGTTAAGCATATTTGACTATATGTAGGAGGTGTGAAATGAAAGAAAAAGAGCTACAAAAGGTCGCCGAAATAATCTACGGCACCGTTGGCGCGGATTGCGACGCTTGCCCGTGCTCCTATATGAGAGAAGATGTGCAAGAGTGCACGCGCGAGCCTGGGGAGGATTGTTTGCAAGCGATCAAAAGAAAAGTTGAGGAGGAAATAAAAAATGTGTAAGCCCGTAAAGTGCCCACAATGCGGACACGAATTTTCCCCCGAGAAAGAGGCTTTTAATACGAGCCCGTGGACTCCCGAGGAGGACGAGCAGTTACTCCGAATGTATCAAAAGGAGCGTATGCGAATTGTGGAGATCGCGGAGGAGCTTAACCGCTCCCAGGACGCGACCCGCAACCGCCTATATTTGCTCCGCGACGGCGGCAAGTCCAAAGGTGGCGGTATAACCGCAAGTGTACAGCTCTCGGCAAAGGAATTTGACGAAATGAGAGCGGCACGCACAGAGGTTAAACAAGCCCGTAAAGCCGTCGAACAAGTAAAAGCGACCGAGCGGGAGCTCGCCGCTTTCTATGCGGTAGGAAAACAACTCCTCGCCGCCCGCGCAAACAAGCGCGTTATCGCCCCTCTGTTTGAGGAGCTCGAAAAACTCGTAAACGCTTATAGCGAGAAAATTTAAGGAGGCTATTTATGAACAAGGATATTGAAATGGCTATTGCGTCCCTTTGCGACGACATAGCGACCAACACCGACGCAAACGACA
>JAFSAM010000072.1 GCA_017441005.1 Clostridia bacterium
GCCGAAATGTTTTGAGCGTTTGAATACTTCCAATAATTTTTCTGACATATTTTTATCATACTTTTCCATTAAATCGAAGTTATCAAGTGTAATTGTAACTCCGTGATATACCATATCGGTAAGACAATCCCAAATAGCACTTAAATTTGCACCAAAATAGTCGGGAAAATCAAGGCCGTTCTTTATTTTATCGTACATAGTGTATCTTGAATTTACCCCGTCAAAATCGACTGTATAGTATTCGTATTCTATTTTTTCTTCGTTCATTTTATATTACCTCGTAAAATGTTTTATAATGGTCATAAGTTAACAATTTTTCCAATTGACACTGTTACCTTTAATAAATTGATCCTTGTATACCCTCATATAATAGCTCCTTTCTAATTATATACTGTATTTGCAAAAAAGTAAATCGTTTTTGTGCTTATCGGCATTATACAGCAAATAAACAAAAAAAACTCCCCATATTCGTTTGTTGTGCGATCTGTTCCATAGGGGGGCTGCGTGTCCGCCCATGCAAGAAACCGCAGGTCTCCCAAACAATTTATACAAAATAACAGGAACCAAGCTTTATATATGCTTTTTACTTAATGACGTTGAAAATAAAACCGGTATGTGATATAATATACAGGATATTCTATAAAAAAGGAGGGACAGGCTTTGAGAAAGAAGATCACGATCGGCATTCTTGCCCACGTTGATGCGGGAAAGACCACCTTAAGCGAGGCATTGCTTTATGCATCGGGGCGGATCCGCACGTTGGGTAGAGTAGACCACAAGAATACTTATCTTGACACAAATACCATTGAGCGCGAGCGGGGTATTACCATTTTTTCGAAGCAGGCAAGATTCTCGAGCGAGAATTGCGACTTCATCCTCCTTGATACTCCGGGACACGTTGACTTTTCTGCAGAGACCGAGCGCACTTTGGCGCTTCTCGACTATGCGATACTTGTTGTAAGTGCGTCTGACGGAGTGCAGAATCATACGCGAACACTTTGGCAGCTGCTTGAGCATTACGGTGTGCCTACCTTTATTTTTGTAAATAAATGCGACATTGCCATAAAACTTAAGGAAGAGATCGAAAAAGAGCTTTCGCATTCGCTGTCTTCGTTATGTGTCGGCTTTATGGAGGCGCAGGAAAGACGGGAGCTTGAGGAAAAATTAGCCTTTGTTCACGAGGACCTTATGGATGATTTTCTTGCAGAAAAGGGAATCGACGACGGAGACGTAGCACATCTGATAAGCTGTCGTAAGCTTTTTCCTTGCTTTTTCGGATCGGCACTGCGTATGCATGGCATAGACTATTTTCTTGAGGCTTTAGACAGATACACCCTGTCTCCCGTATATGATCAAGAGGCTTTCGGTGCTAAGGTCTACAAGATATCGCATATAGGAAATATGCGTTTGACTTATATGAAGATAACGAGCGGCAGGCTGAACGCACGTGATGAAATAAGCTATCTGTCGGTGGACGGCATTCGTATCACAGAAAAGGTAAGTCAGATAAGACTCTACTCGGGCGATAAATTCGAGCAGGTCGACGTGGCTTGCGCAGGCGAAATATGCGCAGTGATCGGACTTTCCGATTCATACATCGGTCAGGGGCTGGGGCTTATGCAGGATACACAAAAGCCGCTTCTCGAGCCGGTACTGTCTTACGCTATTCAGCTTCCCCAAGGCTGCGATGCAAGGATGATTTTCCCAAAGCTTAAGGAGCTGGAGGAGGAAGAGCCGTCGTTGCACCTTATGTGGAACGAGGAGCTTTCACAAATTGAAGCGAGACTTATGGGCGAGGTACAGACCGAACTTATAATAAGGCTGATAAAAGATCGGTTTTCCGTTGATTGCACACTCGGGGCGGGCAGGATACTGTATAAAGAAAAGGCGGCTGAAAAGGCTATCGGTGTCGGTCACTTTGAGCCTTTACGTCACTATGCGGAGGTACAGCTGCTTATTGAGCCTCAGCCAAAGGGAACGGGTCTGGTTTTTGATACCCGTTTGCCCGAGAACGCACTTGATACCAACTGGAAAAGGCTCATTCTGACCCATCTTTATGAAAAAGACCACCGCGGCACTCTTACAGGAGCGTTGCTGACAGATACAAAGATAACCCTTGTGGCGGGCAAGGCGCATCTCAAGCACACCGAGGGGGGAGACTTCCGCGAGTCGACCTACCGTGCGGTCAGGCACGGGCTTATGAAATCGGGATGCATACTGCTCGAGCCGTACTATAAGTTCAGACTTGAGATACCGTCACCTGTTGTAGGCAGAGCAATGTCCGATCTGCAGACGCGTTTTGCCGAGTTTGCCATCGAGGACTCTGACACAGAGCGCACAACGATAAGCGGAAGAGCACCCGTAGCCACTCTTTTTGATTATACAAAGGACGTGATTGCATATACAAAAGGGGAGGGCAGACTGTTTTGCACCTCCGACGGTTACGAGCCCTGTCATAATCAGGATGAGGTGGTAGCCGAAATCGGGTATGACCCCGAAGCCGATCTCGAAAATCCGCCGCACTCTGTTTTTTGTGCGCACGGTGCAGGCTTTACCGTTCATTGGAGCGAGGTCGACAGCTACAAGCATCTTGACGTCAGCCTTGATGAAGCTTCTGCAACCGAGTCGATCATACCGAAGGCATCCACGCTGGCGCGAAAATACAGCATAAGCGATGATGAGCTTGAAGCAATAATGCTTCGGCTGTTCGGACCGATCAAGCGCAAGCAATACAGTGAGCCTAAGAAAATAACAGCAGACAAGAAGGATAAGCCGAATAGGTCAAAAACGTTACGTTCACAGAGAAATATGCTGATCGTCGATGGATACAACGTTATTTATTCCGACGAGAACCTGAAAAAGACGTCGCTTTTCAGCATTGACAAGGCGCGCGACGAGCTTATGGATATTCTGAGCAACTACGTGAACTATACAAAAACAGAGCTTGTACTTGTTTTTGATGCATATCTTGTTAAAAAGGGCGAGGGCTCGGAGTTTATGCACGACGGTTATAAGGTAGTGTATACGAAAGCTAACCAGACCGCCGATGCATATATCGAAAAGATGATGCACGAGTTAGGGCCCGATTACAGCATACGGATGGTGACCGACGATAAGCTCTTGCAATTTTCGGCGGTGCATTCGGGAATCTCCAGAATGACCTCAAAAGAATTTTTGGAGGAGTTAACGCGCATTGGCAACGAAATAACCGACTTCGTAAGAAAGCTTGCCGAAAGCAAAAAGTGATATATTCCATAAAAAACAAGAAAAACGGGAATCATTTGATTCCCGTTTTTCTTGTTATATATTGTCCGTCTATCTATATTTTACTTTTTTCTGTCCGGGACAAAGAACATAAATACAAGCGAGCTTATAAGGAGCATCATAGGATAGAATAGGTGCTTGATCACGTCGAAGGCACTAAGCTCGAGTCCCGCCATGCTGACTGCCGACAGTGCAACAAGCATCTGCGCTCCGTAGGGAAGAAAGCCTTGGAATATGCAAC
The DNA here is from genome assembly GCA_017441005.1 of Clostridia bacterium. Classification (GTDB taxonomy): domain Bacteria; phylum Bacillota; class Clostridia; order Oscillospirales; family CAG-272; genus RGIG1995. Next base: position 3,506 of record JAFSAM010000072.1, read on the forward strand.
TGAACGTATCGAGGATCGATGCGGTCTTTTTGGGATCAATGCCGTATTCCTTTGCCATATCTGAGGCGATCGGATTTGCCATAACGATTGCCACAGTGTTGTTTGCCGTGGAAATGTCCATAAGTCCGACAAGCAGACCGATTCCGAGCTGACCTGCCTTTTTGCCTCGGAATACTCGGCGTATTCCGTTAAGAAGAGCCTGAAATCCGCCCGCTTCACGAATCAAGGCACAGAGAGCTGCCACAAGAATTGCAACCATCGAGGTCTCGAACATTCCGGAGACACCGGTGCCCGTGTTTTTGAGAAGCTCCGAGAAGCCTACAGCTCCCGTTGAAAGCATGATTACACATCCCGATGCAATGCCGATCAAAAGAGTGATAAACACGTTTATGCCGATGATTCCGCCTATCAGCACAAGGAGGTATGGTACGATCTGAATGAGATCGTATGAATGTTGTTCCATCGGACGGATATCCGATTGCAGGGAGAGCAAAAGGATCAGACCGAGCGTTACGATGGCAGCGGGAAGGACTATAGCAAAGTTTGTACGGAACTTGTCCTTCATTTTGCAGCCTTGTCCGTTGCAAGCCGCAATTGTAGTGTCGGAGACAAAAGAAAGATTGTCTCCGAACATTGCGCCGCCAACAACCGTTCCGACGCAAAGAGGGAGAGAAAAGCCCGTTGTAGTAGAAATTGCGGCAGCAATGGGGGTGAGAAGCGTTATTGTGCCGACAGACGTGCCCATTGCGGTGGAAACGAAGCAGCTTACGAGGAAGAGGGTGCATACAGCAAAGCGAGCAGGTACGAGAGAGAGCATAAAATACGCCACGCTCTCGGCACTGTCTCTTCCGACTACCCCAACAAAAACACCCGCCATAAGGAATATCAACAGCATCGTTATGATGTTTTTATCCCCGATGCCTTGTCCCATAAGTGCAAGCTTTTGATCAAAGCTTACTTCTCTGTTTTGCAGACAAGCTACAAGCAGAGCAATCAAGAATATAACCACAATGGGGATGTTGTAAAATCCCATTGAAACACCCATAATATACTCAAATGTAATACCAAGACCTAAATAAAGTATGACGAAGATGCCGATCGGCAAAAGCGCCCACGCGTTTCCTTTTTTCATAAAACTTTCCTTTCAAATATACAGTATGCATATTGTATCACGAAGTTTGATTATTGTCAAATAATGGGTAAAAATAAAAATATGCAAATCATCGATCTGTATGAAACTAACGTTGCGTGAATTAAATATCAGCCATACAGAATGATATAGTTTGCCTACAGCTATTGCAAGTTTTAATTTGATATGGTATAATAAATTATTATTTTATGCCAAAACTTACGGTTTGAATAGATTTTTCCGGTACAGAGCCTTAGGGAGGTGCAGAAAATATGGCGAAAAACAATAAAACAACGGTTGTCGATTGGGAAACGATCACTAATTTTGTTATAGATTCTTTTGTCGGCTACGGAGTGCCGACTGAGGATGCAAAGATATGTGCCGACATTCTTCTTGAGGCAGACAAGAGAGGAATCGAGTCCCACGGTGTAAACCGCTTTAAGCCCGTATATCTTGACAGAATAAAGGCGGGTATCCAAAATGCGGTCACAGAAATAGAGATAATAAAAGAAACGCCTACCACCGCAGTTATAGACGGACATCACGGTATGGGTCAGGTGATCGGCTATAACGCTATGAAGCTGGCGATAAAAAAGGCGAAGGAATACGGCATGGGTATGGTCGTTGTCCGTAATTCCTGCCATTACGGTATAGCGGGATACTATTCCTCGATGGCTACAAAGGCGGGATGCATTGGTATGACGGGAACAAATGCCCGCCCCACGGTCGCTCCCACAAACGGAGTCGAGGGAATGTTCGGAACAAACCCGTTTACCATAGGTGTTCCCACTGACGAGGCATTTGATTTCAATTTTGACTGCGCAACATCGATCACCCAAAACGGCAAGCTCGAATATTATGACCGAATCGGCGAGGACGTGCCTAAGGGTACGGTCGTCGGCGATGACGGATGTGCGGTCGAGGGGGATGCCGGTGAGGCACTGAGAAGGATAAACGGCGGAACAGCTGCACTTACAACCCTCGGCGGAATAGGTGAGTCTCTCGGTGGCTATAAGGGCTACGGCTTCGCTTTGGCGGTCGAGTTTTTCGCTTCCATCCTTCAGGACGGCTCATACGGCAAGGCTTTGAGCGGGAGAGACGAAAACGGAAACCGACGTCACTACAGCCTCGGTCATTGGTTTATAGCAATAGATACCGACCATTTTATGGGTGAGGACGTTGCAAGAAAGAAGGCGGGCGAGATCACGCGCAGTATGCGTGCATCAAAAAAAGCCCCCGGCGCAGACAGAATATATACCGCGGGCGAAAAGGAATACGAGACGAGACTTGCAAGAAGTGCGGGTGTGCCTATAAATCAATCCGTTCAGCAGGAGATAAACTCTGTCCGCGATGAGCTCGGACTCACAAAATACGTATTCCCCTGGGAAAAGTAATTAAAAAAGTCATTTGCTTTTTTTGCAAATGACTTTTTGTGTTGCATAATTAAATAAGCAGTTGTTAAGCTGCTTCGGTAGCATCTTCTGTTGCAGCCGAAGTCTTGATGCTTTCGAGAATGATCTTTACGTCAGCATCCTCGAGCGAGATATTTCCGTTATACGTTTCAGCAAAGATATCTACCTGGAACTTCTGGTCATCGCTGACGAGAATTATAGCGTTTGTAGCCTTGTTTATGAAGCCGTTCCAATTAATGTCGCCTGCGGTAAAGGACTCGATATCTTCTGTCTCTTCGTAAAATTCCTTCATATCATCAAGTGACAGCATCATCTCAACGTCTTTGTAGTACAAAATGTTAACGTACGGCTTTGTGAATACATCGGCATCGGATTCTCCGCCCTTGATGACCATGATCTTGTTGGGGTCATTTGCAGCGGGCTCTGCCCACATATCAACAACAGGGAATGCTTTCCAGCCCGAGGGGACGGAAACCGAAATGTTTCCTGCATCAAATTCAGTTGTTGTAATTGTTTTGTCGCCGCCCTTTTCGCTGTCTTCAGAGCCGCCACAAGCAACGAGCACGCTCAATGCAAGAATTAGAGTAAGTACCAACAATACTAATTTTTTCATTTTTGTAATCCTCCTATACGATTAAGTTGATAAAAAGTATTAGGTTGTGATCGGTTGATGACAACCGGTCACCATCTCTATATTAGAAGTATACTACGGAACATTGAGATTGTCGCCATACTTTTGATGAAAAAAGTGTGGGTTTTTAAAAAAATAATGGATAAAAGTGTGGGAAAAAGTGTGGGGATAAGGGGCGGTGCGCCTTTGTTTTGTTGAGGATCGAAAGAAATAATAAAAAGGTATGCTTTTGATTGACAAAAGGAGTTAAGTGTATTACAATCAAATCAATAGTATATTTAAAAAAGGGATTACTAAAATGAAGAAATACTTGCTATCGGAAACAGGTAATTTTTACAAGGCGAATATGCATTGTCATACTACAATATCCGATGGAAAAATGACACCCGAACAGATAAAGGCTCTATACCTTTCAAAAGGATATTCGATCGTAGCTTTTACCGATCATGACGTGCTGATCGATCACAGCGATCTTTGCGACGACGGATTTTTGGCATTGAACGGCTATGAAATGGAGTTTACCGAGACGGGAGACAAGCCGACAATTATGAAAAAAACGGCTCACTTTTGTTTTGTCGCAAAGGAGCCCGATAATCTTAAGCAGGTATGCTTCCACAGAAGCAAGTATCTGATAGGCAATGCCGTAAACTACCGAGACGCAGTGATTTTCGACGAGACCGAGCCCGATTTTGAAAGAGATCACGATCCCGTAATCATAAATAAAGCAATCAAAAAGGCGAAGGAAAACGGCTTTTTCGTTACGTATAACCACCCGGCGTGGTCGCTTGAAAACTATTCACACTACAGCCGATACGAGGGCTTTGATGCGATGGAGATGTATAACTATTCCTGCCTCGTTTCGGGCTTTATCGACTTCAACGAAAAGGAATATGACGACCTTCTGCGGCTTGGCAAAAGAGTCTACTGCGTCGGCGGCGACGATAACCATAATTCGCGAAAAATTGACAGCAGTCGCTTTGACTCCTGCGGAGCATATACCGTGATCAAGGCGGAAAAGCTTGAATACAGAGCAATAACAAAGGCACTTACGGACGGAAACTTTTATTCAAGTCTCGGGCCTATGATAAAAGCACTTTGGTATGAGGACGGTTTTATATATATCGAGACCTCGGAGGTCGACAGAATAGTGATGCATACCTCAATAAGACCAACATTTATTGAGTATGCCGAAAAGGATTCGACGTTGACGGGGGCAAGATTTGAGATCAAGCCCGAATACGGCTACGTCAGGTTTACGGTGTTCGATAAAAACAACGTTCCCGCAACGACCAATGCATATTTTCTTGAAGATTATTATATATGATCAAAAAACGGAGAAAAATATGAATGACGGAAAGTTTTTGAAGATATATTCTCCAGAGCTCGGGCAAAAGTATGCACCGTTCAGCATCTATCTTCCCGCAGGAAAGGGACTTTATGCCGAATACCGCTTTTACTATATGAAAAAGGGAATTAATACGGAGCTTTTGTTTTCGGGCGGACCGAACGATCCTTCAAACTGTGAGTTTTACAGAATAAGAGAGGCTTATATGGGTAAGCTTGAAAGCGGCGTATTTATGCCGCATTTTCGAGTGCTTCAGGGCGGAGAGGTCGGTTTTGCCTTTTGCGAGAAGGGCGCTGGAGATTTTTGCGGCGGCTTCCACGGAGACGAGGTTATGACAGAGGTGGCTTTGATCGCCGACGGGAAGAGAATGGATCTTGACAGACCGTATTTCGGCAGCTTTGAGGATATTTCTTTTGAAGAGGGATCGGTTATTACTCGTTGCAACACACCGACAGAAAAGCTTGTTTTCCATAAGCAAAAATATACGGTGAAAAATAACGAGCTGTGCCTTATGCAGTATATTGAATGGCTAAAAGATGCTATGCCGCTTGTCGCGGCGTATTCACCGATGCTGACGGCGCAAAGGCTAAATCCGTCTGACAAGAGCATATTGACAGACACCGTCGAGTTTTACGACGATCGTGGCGGAAAGCTGTTGACTTCGTTTGATACGACTTCCTACGGCGATCGTCTCGACGGAAAATTCAGTGAGTCGTTTTGCAGGGATACAAAATCGACCTACGTCAAGGTATACGGAAAGAAAAGCGGCGTTGCCATAGAGGGAGGGTATAATGTAATAGACGATACGATACCCGATGAGCAGATCGATACACATCTTTGTGTGCGTTTCGGTCAGGCTTTTGACAACAAGATCTATTTTAATATTGCCAAGGGGCAGGCGCCAAAGAAGGGAACTGTCTGGCAAAGCGATATTTTCTACAGGCTTACATATTCCGGAAAAGAAAAGGGGTAATTATTATGTACGACAGATGGTCACTTGACGTATTCTATACGGGAATAGACGATCCGAAAATCGAAAAGGATTTTGAAGAATGGGAGAAATTGAATGCCGATTACAGAAAAAAGGTCTTAGGTGTATCTTCCGAAGATACTGTCAAAGCTATCGAAGAGATATTGTTGCTCAAAGAACAGATATTGAACGTAACAAACAGGCTGTTCGTTTATTTCAGGCTTCGTAAGTCGGCAAACAATTCGGATAAAGAGGGCAACTCCTACAGAACGAGAATAACCGAGCTTTCTTCGGCAAACGCAAAAGAGGACGTAATTTTTGTCAAGTATATCGGGGAAATAAGAGACCTTGACGATGTGATCGAAAAAAGCGAATTGCTTAAAGAATACGGCTTTTATCTCCGTAATATAAGGTCCGAGGTCGAGCACAGCATGGACGGTGATGCCGAGTATGCATTTTCCCGTCTTTCAAGTGCGGCGGGGCTTGCCTGGGCGGAGCAGTATGCGTATTTGATGTCGAACACAAAATTCGAGGTGCTTGGTGAGAAGCGATCGTTTAACCAGCTTCAGACACTTGCAAAAAGCTCTGACAGAAATGAGCGTATAGCGGCATACGAGGCACAGCTTGCACACTATCCCGCAATAACCGATGCTCTTGCTTTTTCGGTAAACAACATAAAGCTGCACGTCTTGACAGAGGCAGAGCTTCGCGGATATGAATCTCCCCTTGAAATGACCTTGGCACAGACACATATCAAGCGAGAGACGGTCGATGCAATGTGGACTGCGGTCATCGAGAGCTTCCCCAAATTCAGAGAGTATCTGAAGCACAAGGCAAAGCTGCTCGGTCACAAAAACGGATTGCCCTGGTATGACATATACCAGCCGGTAGGGAATGCCGTGTCGAAGCCCTATACCGTCGAGGAGGCACACAGGTATCTTGTGGAGCATTTTGCAAGCTTTTCTTCCGATATGTCCGAAATGATGGATAAGGCATTCAAAGAGGATTGGATCGACTTTTACTCAAGACCGGGCAAGTCGGGCGGGGCATTTTGCTATGGCTTGACCTGGTTCGGAGAGGCGCGCATACTCACCAATTATGCGGGCAACTTCGGTGCGGTAAATACTCTTGCTCATGAGCTTGGACACGCGTTCCACAGTATGCAGACAAAGCTCAACAGACCGCTTAATAGGCTGAATCCGCTCCCCGTTTCGGAGACGGCGTCCACGTTCAACGAGATATTCCTTATGAATGATGCCATTGCGAACGCCGAGGGCGATGACAAGATCGTGTTGCTTGATAAGCAGATCACCGATGCACTTATGATACTTCCCGATATGTATATCAGATACAGGACGGAGGACGAGTTGATCAACAGGCGGAGAAACGGTTTCGTTTATGCGGACGAGATAAACAGGCTTATGACCGATACCCAGAAGGAGGTATACGGAGATGCACTCGACAACGATTATCTCTATCCCTACATCTGGTGCGACAAATCGCACTACTATTCGGCAAAGAGAACGTATTACAACTATCCTTATGCCTTCGGCGGTCTGTTTGGCCGCGGACTATATGCAAAGTATCTGGAGGAGGGCGACTCCTTCGTGCCGAAATACAGAGAGATGCTTCGTCAGACTCCTATGAAGACAGTCGAGGATGCGGCTCTTGTAATGGGCATTGATCTTAGCGACGTCAACTTCTGGAGAAAGAGTATTTCTACCGTATGCGAAAGCATTGACCTTTTTATAAAAGAAACAAGCAAATAAAAAATCACCGTCTTTTTTGATATGCACCCCAAAAGTTAGACACTTTTTGAGGTGCATATCATTTTTTTGAACGGTGCTTTTTTATATTAAAATTCAATTGTGACCGTCGTACCTTTTCCAATCTTGCTGTCAAGCTTGATCGTTCCACGGTGATAAACTACAGCATGTTTTACGATAGAAAGTCCAAGGCCGGTGCCGCCGGTTTCTTTGGAGTGGCTTTTATCAACACGGTAGAAGCGTTCGAAAATGCGGCTTTGATGCTCGGCAGGAATACCGATACCGGTGTCACTTACTGAGAGAATAATACTGCCGTTTTTGTTCTTGAGATCAACCGTTACCTTGCCGCCTTCCTTGTTGTAACGAATGGCGTTGTCGCAAAGATTATAGATGATTTCATAAAGATATCTGCGGATTCCGTTCATTATACAAGACTCGCCGTGTAGGTGAAGCTCTACTTGTTTTTTTGTCGCGGAAACGTTCAGTTCTTCAACAACCTCGTTTGCTACATCGTAGAGATCAACAGCCTCGGTGGCAGGTTCAAGGTCCTCGTCGAGCTGAGAAAGCCGAATAATATCATTGATAAGCGAAACAAGTCTTGTTGCTTCGTTTTTGATATTACCCACAAATCTTTTTGTGTCCTCCGGTTTTACAAGACCGTTTTCAAGAAGCTCGGCACTACCGATAATGGATTGAAGCGGTGTTTTCAGTTCATGTGAAACATTGGCGGTAAACTCCTTGCGGTTACGCTCGGCAAACGCCGTTTCAGTTACGTCAAAACAAAGAATAACAATGCCTACCGTCTTGCCGTCCGATTCGGTACGGTTAATCACAAACTGATACTCTCTGCCGTTTCTTTCCTCACGGAACTCGGCTCTCTTGCCGCCGAGTGCCTTTTCAACTGCATGGCTCATATCGATACTGCGGTCAAGGGTTAGAAAATCACGCCCAACAGCCGTTTCATCTGCCGAAAACAGCATTTTGGCGGCGGCATTGATACTGAGTACTATACCTTTTTTATCAAGCAGGACAAGTCCCTCGTTCATAGAAGCAGTAATTTGCTCGAACTCATCGGACTTCTGCCGAAGCTCTTGCACTTGTTTTGTGATCTGCTTGTGCTGTTTGTTGAGTTTTGTAAGAATAGGTGCAAGCTCCTCATAGGTTTCGTTTTTTGAAGGATTTTCAAGGTCAAGTTCATTAAGCGGCTTTACAATATCATTTGCCATTTTGTGAGACAGCAAAAAAGCTACAACAGAGGAGATCAAGATAATAGCGGAAATGGCGGGAAGCATACCGATAATCAGAGCACCCACCGTTACCTGGCTAACAGAAATACGAAGCACGTCGCCGTTTTTAAGGCGGATGGCTTCATAAAAGGTACGCTCGGTCAAGGTAGAAGAATATCTTGCGCTGCTGCCTTTTCCTTTTTTAAGTGCCTCGGCAATTTCTTCGCGCTCGAGGTGATTTTCCATATCCCGGGCATTTGCCTGCGAATCGTAGAGCACCGTACCTTCAGCTGATACTAAGGTAAAACGGAATACAGAAGAATCGAAATTATCAAAATACTCTGTACCGGACTTGTCTACGTTGGCAGCAACAAGGGAAAGCTCCTCTTTGAGCTGTGTTACCTGTGATTTATTAAAAAAATCATACAGAAAGCTGCTTGCGATGAAAAGACTGGCCAAAAGCACTACCGTTGCAACGGCTATAATAGAGCGAAAAATTTTTTTACTCATCGTTTCCACTCCATTTTATAACCCACACCGATCACCGTTTCAATAAGGCAGCCGCTATCCCCCAGCTTTTGTCGCAGGGTTTTAATGTGCATATCTACCGTTCTTGACTCTCCGAGATAGTCGATGCCCCATACTTCCGACAGGAGCTTATCGCGGGAGAACACGATACCGGGATTTTGCATAAAGAGCTTCAGTATTTCAAATTCCTTGAAGGTAAGTACCGCTTTTTCACCGTTAACGGTTACAAGGTGTTCCTTGTCGCTGAGAGTGATTTCACCGATTGAAAGTACTTCTTCTTTCCCGTCAGGCTCACAGCGTCGCAGTACCGCTTTAATACGGGATACCATTTCCATAACACCGAACGGTTTTACAAGGTAATCGTCAGCACCCGTATCAAGACCCTGTATCTTATCCATTTCCGAACCTTTAGCTGTTGCCATGATCACAGGGATTCTTCGTGTTTCAGGGTTCATTCTGATTTCTTTCAACACTTCAACGCCGTCCTTACCGGGCAGCATAATGTCAAGCACGATCAGCTCCGGCTTTTCGGTTTTCAGCGCTTCGAGTACAGAAATACCGTCAGAAAAGCCTTTCGCTTCAAAGCCGGTCTGTGTCAGCGTATAAACCTCGATGTCTCGTATGGTATTGTCGTCATCAACACACCAAATCATATTATTCTCCTTTATGAATACCGGTTACGGAGAACTCAACCCATTCTGCAATATTCACGGCGTGGTCTCCGATACGTTCAAAATATTTTGCTATCATAAGAAGATCGAGAGCATACTCGCCATTTGCGGTATTTTCCGCGATCAACTTAATAAGTGTCTGTTTTACACGGTCAAAGGCATCGTCCACTATGTCATCGTGATCGAATACCGATTTGGCAAGCTTCAGATCCTGATTTACATAGGCATCAATGCTGTCGGTCACCATTTTAATAGTGGCTTCTGCCATAAGACGAATGTCGTGGCATTCCTCACCGGTCTTGCCGTTAAGGAAAGTGATGATCTCGGCAATGTCTTCTGCCTGGTCGCCGATCCTTTCCATATCGGTTATCATTTTAAGGGCAGCGGAGATCACACGAAGGTCTTTTGCTACGGGCTGCTGCTGGAGAAGCAATTTTAAGCAAATTGCTTCGATTTCACGCTCCATTTGGTCGATCGTATGACCTTGCTCCTTTACTTTTCGGGCGTTTGCAACGTTGCCTTCCAAAAGTGCTTTTGCTGACAGGGCGATAATACTTTCACATTCAGCACCCATACCAATCATTTTTTTGTTCAGCAGGCTAAGCTGCTCATCAAATCTGCTTCTCATAATATCAACCAAACCTTCCTGTTATGTAATCTTCGGTACGTTTATCAACGGGCTGGGAGAATATTTTTTCGGTTTCACCGAATTCTACTAACTCTCCGAGAAGGAAGAATGCCGTATTATCAGAAATACGAACTGCTTGCTGCATATTATGAGTCACTATAATTATAGTATACTTTTCTTTCAATTGCAATGCAAGTTCCTCAATTCTTGAAGTAGAAATTGGGTCGAGTGCGCTTGTCGGCTCGTCCATGAGTAACACTTTAGGCTCTACAGCAAGGGCACGGGCAATACATAAACGCTGTTGTTGACCACCCGAGAGGCCGAGAGCGTTCTTTTTGAGGCGGTCTTTTACCTCGTCCCAGATAGCCGCATCACGAAGAGCCTGTTCTACGATCTCATCCAGCTTTACCTTGCTTGTGGTACCGTGTGTACGGGGACCGTAGGCAATATTATCGTAAATGCTCATCGGGAAAGGGTTTGGTTTCTGAAACACCATACCAACGTCGCGACGCAGCTCGTTTACGTCCACACCTTTGTCGAATATGTTGCTGCCATTGTAGCAAACCTCACCTGTGATCTTTACGATCGGGATAAGGTCGTTCATGCGGTTAAGGGTTTTAAGAAAAGTGGACTTGCCGCATCCTGAAGGGCCGATCAGCGCCGTGATACTTTTTTCGGGTATGGCAATATTTATGTCCTTTAAGGCTTTATTGTCTCCGTACCATAGGCACAGGTCTTTAGCCGTTATTATTTCACTCATACGTTTCTCCTTTTATCGAAGTATTTGCCAACCAATGTGGCAGACAGGTTTATCAGTAGTGTCAGTATCATCAATATTGCGGCAATGGCGAAGGCTATTCCGAATTCACCTTCTTCTTTTGCATACACATACAAGGCGACAGTTAAGGTCGCACCGGGGGAAGCCAAGCCTTCGACAATGCCATTAAGAGCGTGTGCAAAACCTGCGGTAAAGAGCAAGGCTGCAGATTCGCCGAGAATACGGCCGACGGATAAGATACAACCGGTGATAACACCGTCTACACATCCGGGGAGAACTACGGTGCGGATGACACGCCATTTACCTGCTCCCAAACCAAAAGCCCCCTCACGGTAGCTCTGCGGAACGGTTTTCAGACTTTCTTGTGTGGTACGCATTACTGTGGGTAGATTCATAATAACCAAAGTCAGAGCACCTGCAAGCAGGCTTGTTCCGAAATTATTGGAAAAAAGAAGCATACCGACAAGACCGTAGATGATAGACGGAATGCCCGAAAGAGTTTCGGCGGCGTATTCGATCATAGCCACTAACCTTTTATTTTTAGCGTATTCGGTAAGGTAAATTGCCGCACCGACACCGAAGGGAAGCACGATAACAAGTGTGGCAAGTACGATATAGACCGTGTTCAAAATGTCCGGCAGAATACCGATCCTCTCGGTTAAGTAGCTTCGCTTGGTGGAGAGTAGCTCCCACGAAATATTCGGGATGCCGTTTATAAATACATACACAAGCAGGAACAGCACAAGTGCTGCTGTAATCGCTGTTGATGCGATCATAAAGCCACGCATAAAACCGATATATATTTTTCTTTTCTTGTTCATATTATTTCTCCTTATTACGCTTCAAGAAAAAATTGAGCGTAGCGTTTATCAGCATAATAAACAGGAACAGTACAAGGGCAATAGAGAACAAAGCGTTTCTCTGTAAGCTGCCGGGGCTTGAATATGCCATTTCGCTTGCAACGGCTGTTGTAAGAAAACGTACACTCTCAAAGAGGGAAGGCATATTAGCTACGTTACCTGCAACCATCATAACAGCCATTGCCTCACCGATCGCACGACCCACACCGAGCACCACAGCGGCGGCAATGCCGCTCTTTGCTGCAGGGACAGATACTCTGAAAAAGGTTTCGGTAGGTGTTGCGCCGAGAGCCAAAGATGCATCTTCATATTCCTTCGGGACGGCATCTAACGCTGTGATAGATACTTTTATAATGTTCGGCAATATCATGATCGCTAGTACGATAATTGCCGCAAATAAACTTGCACCGTCCGGGATGTTGAAAAATTCACGGATCGCCGGTACAAGTACAAGCATACCGACAAGTCCGTACACAACCGAAGGGATGCCTGCCAGCAGATTGACTGAAGCTTCAATAACGGCTCTGACCTTCTTGTTAGCTACTTTAGAAAGATAGACGGCGGTAAAAAATCCGATCGGTACACCGATCAATATTGCGCCTGCCGTTCCGTACACGCTTGTCAGTATAAACGGCAGTATCCCGTATTTTGGCTCGGGGGCTGTGGATGCCCATTCTTTTCCGAAAAGGAAATTAAACAGTCCGATCTCCTTAATGGCGGGAATACCCGAAATAATCAGGTATACCGTTATAAGCAGAACACAGCCGACCGTTATTAAACCGAGTATGAGGAATATGCCGTGTACGATATTCTCGAATAATCTGTTTTTCTTCATAGTTTTTTGACCTCAAGTGGAACAAACGGCGGCACTTGTGAGCCGTCGTTTAGTGTTCTTAGTTGGCAGGAACGACACCTGTACTGCTGATGATTTCGTCTGCCGCATCTGAAGTAATATAATCGAAGAATTTTTGTGCACTTTCAGGGAGAGCAGTATCTTTTTTGGTTACGAGAACGAAGGGGCGTTGTACTACGTAACTGCCGTCCTTAATGGTTTCTTCGCTTGCAACAACGCCGCCGATAGTCAAAGCCTTTACGTTGTTTTTTACAGAAGCGAGAGAGGCATACCCGATTGCACCGGGGTTGCTTGCAACGGTTGTGATAACGTCACCTGTAGAAGTCAACTCCTGACGATATTTACATTTATCCTTGGTATCTGTTATAGATTCAAAGCCATCTCTTGTTCCGCTGTTTGCTTCACGACCGATTAGTACGATTTCCGCATCGTTTCCGCCAATCTCTTTCCAGTTTTTGATCTCGCCGGTGTAGATTTTTGCGAGAGTATCAATGTCGAGGTCTGAAACCGGGTTGTTAGGGTTTACGATAATGGCGATACCGTCAAAGGCCAAGATCGTACCTTCAAGTCCGTTTGCCTTTTCTTCATCTTTAAGGTTTCGGCTGGAAAGCCCGATGTCGCATCTTCCCTCAAGGACTGCCTGGATACCTGCGCCGGAGCCGGTAGCGTTGTAGGTTACGGTAATACCCGTTTCATTCTCAAAGGCTTCGCCCAAAGCTCCGATGACCTTGTTCATTGATGTGGATCCGTCTGTTGCAACAGATTCTTTGTTACCGCCGCAACCGGTAAGCGCACATGCTATGAGAATTGCTGATGTGATCAAACTGATAATCTTCTTCATTTTCTGTATCTCCTTTTGTATTTATTTGTGCTTTTCTTTTGAGTACGCTTACATTGTAAAGCGGGGTAGTAAAATCCGTAAGCAAACCGATGTAAAGTTGATGTAAAATCATTTTTTGGTAAACCCAAAGAAGAAAGCTCAAAAAATAAAAGACAGTATAGCTTTTCGGCCATACTGTCATTTTGATTGTTTTATTTGTCATTAATATTTTTTCCGTTATGGATATTCCGTTTTTTCAGACGGTGTTTTTGGGGTGATATACGTTTATATCCAAGAATAAAGTATAGAATTATAAAAGAACAAAGTGGTTTTTATTGCTTTTAAGAACTCCCTCTGCCCGTAATTTACTTATCTCGGCGGAGAGTCCGCTTCGGTCGACCTGTAGGTAGTCTGCAAGCTCCTGTCGGTCAAACGGGATAAAGAAATCGGCACTTCCGACCTCTTTTGATCGGAGCATCAGATAGGTCAGAAGCTTCTCGCGCGTCGTTCTTTTTGAGGTGACCTCGATCTTTTGGTGGAAGCCGACCGTTTTTGTCGCCAGATCCTTCATAAGATTGTAGATAAGGCTTTGGTGGAAGGCGCAGTTGTTAGAGCAGGTGTGTAGAATGTGCGATGATTCTATCAGCATTACCGTGCAGGGCTCGTGCGCCACAACGTTTACGGGGAGCGTGACCGAGTCGGCGCAGGCAAATTCCTCGGCGAATATGTCGCCGTTTCCCATTGTGCTCAGAATACTTCGATTTCCGTAGTAGTCGATCTGTGTCATCTGTGCTTTTCCGTCAAGTATAATTCCAATGTGTTTGGTTGGGGTGCCCTCCGATAGGATTATGCTCTTTTTATTATACTTTTGTATCTTTGCTCCGAGGCAGTTAAGCATTCGAAGCAGATCAGCTTCTTCTATCGTTTCAAACAGGGGGCATTTTTTTAAAATTTGTAGATAAAATTACATATTTTTCTCTCTTTTGTTGAATTTTCAACATACAGTTCTTTGTGATTGTACTATAATTATACCGTAAAGTCAAGACAAAGTGTAAAAATATTTACATGTTTTATATAAGCAGGGTAAATAAGACGGCTTTTATTGAACAAATAATATCGTATGATCTAACCGTTGGAGGTACAATATATGAAGATTACAAACGATATAAAATATATCGGAGTCAACGATCACAGTATAGATCTTTTTGAGGGACAGTACGTTGTCCCGAACGGAATGGCATATAATTCGTATGCGATCATGGACGAGAAGATCGCCATAATGGATACTGTGGATGCAAATTTCACTCATGAATGGCTTGACAATATCCAGAATACGTTGGGCGAAAGAAAGCCCGATTATCTTATAGTTCAGCATATGGAGCCCGACCATTCGGCAAACATATTCAATTTTGCAAAGACCTATCCCGATGCACAGATCGTATCATCGGCAAAAGCTTTTGCAATGATGAAAAACTTTTTCGGAACGGACTTTCCCGACAAGCAGATAGTTGTCGGCGAAGGAAGCACGCTTTCGCTCGGCAAGCACGAATTGACCTTCGTTACAGCCCCGATGGTGCACTGGCCCGAGGTAATAGTAACCTATGATTCGACCGACAAGGTACTTTTTTCCGCAGACGGCTTCGGTAAATTCGGTGCTCTCGACATTGAGGAGGGCTGGGCTTGCGAGGCAAGGAGATACTATATCGGTATCGTCGGAAAATACGGAGCACAGGTACAGGCGCTCCTCAAAAAGGCGGCAGGACTTGACATTGAGAAAATATGTCCTCTCCACGGTCCCGTTCTGACCGAAAACCTTGGCTACTATATCGGTCTTTACGACACCTGGTCGAGCTATCAGCCTGAGGAAGAGGGAATAGTGATCTGCTATACCTCGGTATACGGAAATACCAAGAAGGCTGTGCTCAAGCTTGCGGAGGCATTGAAGGCAAACGGATGTCCAAAGGTAACCGTAAACGATCTTGCAAGATGCGATATGGCGGAGGCTGTCGAGGATGCGTTCCGTTACAGTAAGCTCGTTCTTGCGACAACGACCTACAATGCGGAAATATTCCCCTTTATGCGCGAGTTTATCAACCACCTTGTCGAAAGAAACTTCAGCAACCGCACTGTTGCCTTGATAGAAAACGGCAGCTGGGCACCCATGGCGGCTAAGGTGATGAAGGGAATGCTCGAGAAGTGCAAGAATCTTAACTTTACCGATACGACGGTCAGAATAATGTCGGCTCTTAACGAGGATAGCCGGGCACAGGTAGATAAGCTTGTCGGCGAGCTGTGCAAGGATTATCTGGCACAAAGCTCGGTAACGGCAAACAAGAGTGATATGACAGCACTTTTCAATATCGGTTACGGTCTTTATGTAGTAACGTCGAACGACGGCAAGAAGGACAACGGTCTGATCGTTAACACGGTTACCCAGGTAACCAGCGTTCCGAACAGAATAGCCGTTACGATAAACAAGGAAAACTACTCGCACCACGTGATCAAGCAGACGGGAATCATGAACATTAACTGCTTGACGGTAGATGCTCCCTTTGCGGTGTTCGAAAAATTCGGCTTCCAAAGCGGAAGAAACGTCGATAAGTTTGCAGATTGCACACCGTTGCGTTCTGACAACGGATTGGTGTTCCTGCCGAGACATATCAACTCGTTTATGTCATTGAAGGTGGAGCAGTATCTCGACCTCGATACTCACGGAATGTTTATTTGCTCGGTAACCGAGTCGAGAGTTATTTCCGACAGAGAGACGATGACCTATACGTACTACCAGAACAACGTAAAGCCGAAACCCAAGACGGACGGTAAAAAGGGATATGTGTGCAGAATATGCGGATATGTTTACGAGGGAGAGGAGCTCCCCGAGGATTTTGTATGTCCCTTGTGCAAGCACGGTGCTGCCGACTTTGAAGTCATTGAGTAAATAATAATTTTTTTATAATAAACAGGAGGATTTGATCATGTGTGATAACAAATTTTACATCTGCGAGCATTGCGGAAACATTGTAGGACTTATCAAAAACGGCGGTGTACCGCTTATGTGTTGTGGAAAGAAAATGGTAAAGCTTGAGCCGGGAACGGTTGAAGCAAGCCATGAAAAGCATATTCCCGTAGCAAAGGTTGAGAATAATCTTGTAAAGGTACAAATCGGCTCTGTCGCTCATCCTATGACCGAAGAGCACAGCATCACTTGGGTATACCTTCAGACAGATAAGGGCGGCCAGCGTAAGTGCCTTAATCCGGGGGAGGCTCCCGAAGTAACGTTTGCTTTGGCAGATGAAAAGCCCGTTGCGGTTTACGCTTACTGCAACCTTCACGGAATCTGGAAGGCAGATCTCTAATATTTAGTAAAGGAGAATATTATAATGAAAAAATACGTATGTGATATTTGCGGATACGAATATGACGAAGAAGTAGGCGAGCAAAGCCAGGGAATAGCTCCCGGAACAAAGTGGGAGGACGTTTCCGAGGATTTCGTATGTCCCATCTGCGGCGTTGACAAATCCAACTTCAGCGAAGCATAAATCTTTTGAAAAATGCCGCCCGTAACCCCAAGAACGGGCGGCTAATGTTTTTTAACAATAATTCAATGAGACAGAGGGTGTTTATATGGGAATGGTTTTACTTACTGCCATAGGAGTCGGCGGGGCTACGGTCATAGGCTCACTGATGGGATTTATGTTCAAAAAAATATCGCATAGGTTTTCCGACATAGTTCTATCGTTTGCCGCGGGTGTAATGCTTGCCGCTGCTGTGATCGGGCTCGTGCTTCCGTCGCTTGATTATGGAGGTAAATACGGCATAATCATAACAGTTATCGGTATTTTTGCGGGCGCATTCTGTTTAAATCTGATAGATAAGCTCGTTCCGCACCTTCATAAGCTTATGGGAAGTGACACCGAAAAGCACAATAACGAAAACCTGAGCAAGGTATTGTTTTTTGTTATGGCAATTGCGATACATAATTTGCCTGAGGGTATTGCTGCGGGTGTCGGCTTCGGATCGGGAGACGTCTCACAGGCAATGGTAATTGCCGGCGGAATTGCTTTACAAAACATTCCCGAGGGAATGGTCATAATCGGTCCTATGCTTGCGGCGGGAGTATCGCCGAGAAAGACGTTTTTGTGTGCGATGGCGACGGGGCTTGTTGAGGTTGTAGGGACTTTGATAGGTTATCTTGCAGTCAGTGTCGCCACGGTGATCCTGCCGTTTGCGTTGGCTTTTGCGGGAGGAACGATGCTTTACGTTATCAGCGACGAGATGATTCCCGAAACACACTCTCACGGAAGCGAAAGAGGGGCGACTTACGCTCTGCTTGTTGGCTTTTGCGTTATGCTCGTTACCGACATTTTGTTGGGATAAGATACAGAGCTTCGGAATGTTATGCCCGGGGCTCTTTTTTATTTGCTTTTTTGAATAAAAAAAGCAATAAACAACAATAATTGTTGACAAAACAACATAGTGGTGCTATAATAAACTTGGTATGTTTTGGGAAAAACATTAGTTAGTACGTATCGAAATAAGCAAAAGAATAAGGAGATAGTATGAAAGACTATATAATCTTAACCGATTCCGCTTGTGACATTAAACCCGAAATACTTGAAAAGTGGGGAGTTGGATTTGAGAGCCTTACTTTGAGATTTGAAGGCGACGAAAAAGAATATTCCAATTTTGAAATAACAGCAAAAGATTTTTATGACAGAATGCGTAAGGGCGGTGCTGCAAAAACTGCCGCTGTAAACGTTGAAAGATTCGTGCAGCTTTTTGAGAATTATCTCAAAGAGGGCAAGGACGTGCTTTATGTCGGATTTTCCTCCGGACTCAGCACGACCTATAATTCCGCAAGACTTGCGGGCATACAGCTTGCCGAAAAGTATCCCGAAAACAAGATAATTACAGTAGACTCGCTTTCCGCATCTGCGGGATTCGGTCTCTTGCTTTACCTTACGGTAAAAAAGAAGAACGAGGGTGCCACAATTGAGGAGGCGGCAAAGTTTGTTGAGGATACAAGATTGCATCTTTGCCACTGGTTCACCGTTGACGATCTTGTTTACCTAAAGAGGGGCGGAAGAATCAGTCCCACGGTTGCGTTTGTAGGAAATATGCTCGGCATTAAGCCTGTTTTACACATGGACAACGAGGGACACCTTGTAAACGTTTCAAAGGTAAGAGGCAGAAGGACCTCTGTCGAGGCTTTGGCTCAGAAGTTTGATGAATTAGCTCTTGACAAAAACGGCGGAACACTCTTTATATCTCAAGGCGACTGTATGTCGGATGCAGAGTACCTGGCTTCCATAATCAAGAATAAGCACGGTATTGACGTTGAGATCATCACCGACGTCGGCCCCGTTATCGGTGCTCATACAGGTCCCGGCGTTTTAGCATTCTTCTTTGTAGGTAAAGAAAGATAATTTTTTACAGTACACGGACACCAGTGCCGTGATCCACCTAAAATAAACAAATAAGGAATTATACTTATGTTTTTCAAAAAATCTGAGAAAAAGGATTCCAAAAAGAAAACAAAGGAATCTAAAGAGCTGAAGATCATTGGCGGTTTTTGGCTGAAAAAAATGGCAGAGGGCGGAGCCGCAAGACTTCGTTCAAAGTCCGATGAGGTCAATAAACTGAACGTATTTCCCGTGCCCGACGGTGATACGGGCGACAATATGAGAATGACCATCGAAAGCGGTATCGCGGCGGTTGAGAATATGGACTCCGATGATATTGCTGAAGTAATGAAGGTCATTTCGCACGGAATGCTCCTCGGCGCACGAGGAAACTCGGGCGTTATCCTGTCGCAGTTTTTTGCGGGCGTAGCCAAGGGACTTGAAAAGTCAGCGAAGGCTGACGTAAGAACCATGGGCGAGGCTTTGCAGAAGGGTGTTGAGCAGGCTTATGCATCTGTTATGAACCCTGCAGAGGGTACTATCCTTACCGTTGCAAGAGAGTCTGTCGACTATGCAGTAAGCAGAATTACCCCCAAAAGTACGATCAGAAGCCTTTTCGGCGACCTTGTAAAGGAAATGTATGCATCTCTTGAACGTACTCCCGAGGCTCTTGCCGTTTTGAAGGAGGCGGGCGTTGTAGACAGCGGCGGTGCAGGTCTTTTCTACATCATGGACGGCTTTAACAGGGTGCTTAACGGCGAGCAGGTGACACTTGAATTGGGCGACGATAAGCCCAAGGCGAAGGCTCCTTTGTTTACATCGGATTTTAACGCTGACAGCGTAATGGAATACGGGTACTGCACAGAGCTTCTCGTTCAGCTGATGAATGCAAAAACTGACGTTAAGTCGTTTGATATCGAGCCTTTGAAAAAGTTTTTGGGCGAGATAGGTAACTCGGTAGTTTGCTTTAAGACCGACAGCATCGTCAAGCTCCACGTACATACAATGACCCCCGAAAAGGTGCTTGAGCATTGCCGTACCTTTGGTGAATTTTTGACAATAAAGATCGAGAATATGTCCTTGCAACATACCGAGCTTGAGGCAAAAGAGGACGAGTCTGACAATACTCCCATTATTGCTGAATCCGAGGTCAAGGAATCGCTTACACAGAAAAAGTACGGAATCGTTGCAGTAACAAACGGAAGCGGAATTGAAAGCCTTTACAAGGAGCTTGGAACAGATGAGGTAGTTCAGGGCGGTCAGACGCAGAACCCCTCTACAAACGATTTCCTTTCGGCATTTGAAAAGGTGTCAGCCGAGCACATTTTCGTGTTCCCCAATAACGGAAATATCATTATGGCAGCACAGCAGGCTGCCGAAATATACAAAAAGGCGATAGTCCACGTTATTCCCAGTAAGAATATCGGTACGGGATACGTTGCGGTATCTTCAGCCGATCTCAGCGGAGATGATCCCGAGAAGATCGAAAAAGAAATGATCGAGGCTATGAAGAGAGTAACGGCAGGCTATATTTCGCCCGCGATCAGGGATGCCGATATGAACGGTGTTCATATCAACAACGGCGATACAATCGGTATTATCGAAAAGGAGATCGTCGTATCCGAGCCCGAAAGGCTTGAGGCGGCGAAGAAGCTTGTTGCAAAGCTTTTGGAAGATGACGGCAAGTTTATGATCACTGCATTTACGGGTACAGATTCCGATACAGAGGAGTGCTCTGCTTTGGAGGAATACCTCAGAACCGCATATCCTTCTGCTGAAATATACTTTGTTGAAGGCGGTCAAGAGGTTTACCCCTATATTTTTGTTGCAGAATAAGAGCTTACAGGTGTGTAAAATACAATGGAAGAAAGATTCAAATTATTTACGGTCTATATGACCAAAATAAGGCGTAGTATACAGAAGATAAAGACCGAAGAGATGGCTGAATATAATCTGAAGAGCCCTCATGTTTCTTGTTTGTATTATTTATATAAGTATGGCAAAATGACGGCAACGGAGCTTTGCGAGATATGCGATGAAGACAAGGCATCTATTTCGAGATCCATTGTTCAGCTTGAAAAAGAGGAATATGTTTTTTATCCCGACGGCAGTCAAAAGCGTTATCGCGCTCAAATGGCTCTTACCCCAAAGGGCGAAAAGATCGCAATAGATCTTGCGCGCAAGATAGACAGAGTTCTTGAACTGGTAGGAGACGGTGTTACCGAGGAATCGAGACAGAACTTTTACAAGAACCTTGCGCTTATAAGCGACAATCTCGAAGAGATTTGTAAACAATACGATAAATGATCCGAAAAGTGATTGAAGAATTGAACGATACAAAAATAAAAGCGGTGTTGTTTGATCTCGATGGCACACTGTTGCCCATGGACCTTGACGAGTTTTTTGAAAACTATTTTAAGCTCCTGGCGGCAAAGCTTTATCCTTACGGATATACCGACTCGGAGAAGCTTATCAAGGTGGTTGTCGGCGGTGTGTATGAGGCAATAAAAAATGACGGAACAAGATATAACGGCGAGGTCTTCTGGGACTTTTTTGACCGTAATCTTGCACAGGTCAAGCTTGATAATAAGGCGGAGATTCTGGATGAATTTTACCGCAACGAGTTTAATTCTCTGAAGAGCCTTTGCGGTTTTAATCCTAAGGCAAACCGGACTGTCAAGCTTTTGAAGCAAAAGGGGATTCGTACCGTTGTTGCTACAAAGCCTATATTTCCTCCGTCTGCGATCGAATCGCGTATGGAGTGGGCGGGACTTGAGCTGTCGGATTTCGAGTATTATACCGACTACGATAAGTGCAGATACTGTAAGCCCGATGTCGGATACTATAAGGAGATTGCCGACAGACTCGGTGTTTTACCGTCGGAATGTCTTATGGTAGGCAATGACGTATCCGAGGATATGACGGCAATGGATATCGGTATGAGAGTCTTCCTCCTGACCGACTGCCTCATAAACAGCGAAAACAAAGATCTGTCCTCTTATAATAAGGGCGGCTTCGATGAGCTTGTAAAATTTATCGAACAGCATATATAACCACAAAAAACTGCCGATTTCGGCAGTTTTTTTACTGTAATTTGTTTTGAACAAGAAATATGCATAGTTTAAAGCAAGGTTTTCATATACTGTCCCGGCGTCATAGCGTAGCATTTGCGAAATGCTCGGATAATGCCGCCGCCCGAGCCGAGCCCCGTTTGCTGTGCGGTCTCTTCCTGGCTTATACCTTTTTTCAGCAGTACAACGGCTTTTTTTACCCTTACCTTCATAACGTAGTCGGACAGCGTCAGACCGGTGTGTTTTTTTATGGCGGTCATAAGTGTGGTTCTTCCGATGTTCAGGATTTTTGCAAGATCGGCTGCAACGATTCTTTCTGCATAGTGTTTGTTTATATAGCTCACCGCGTCAAGCACTATCGGAGAAGAAAATGGCTCTGTCTTTTGTTTTGTAAAAGAGTCGTTTTCAAGAATATATGTCAAAAGAGCAAGAATTCGAAGCTTTTTTCTTATGACGTTATTATCGTCCATTATTTGATAGAGTTCGGTTTGATATCTTTCACAATCGACACGCGAAAGGTTAATGATATTGCCGTTTTTACCGAAAGCGCGCGAGAGTGTGTGCCATTCCTCGATGGAGTTTTCTATAAAGTCAGGCTCAAAAAACAGGTTCATACGCGCATAATGGCTGGGGGATGACATAAAGATCAAATGCGGTGTTCCCGGCGCGCAAAGGATGAGGCGCGGTTGATTTCCGTCTTGTTCCTTGTCGCGGAGCATGCTTTTCATGTGTCCCGAAAGAATAAGGCTGATTTCGTAGTAATCGTGGGAATGAAAATCTGCGGGGTCGGGGCAGTGTCCGTGCTTGAAGCTAACGTAGCATTGTTGGTTTGACGGGTGACCGTCGTTTGGGATATGCATAACAGCACCTCCATATTTTGATCAGCTTTATGATAACACTTTTTGAATGATTTGTCAATTATAGCGAGATTACTATAAAAAAACTGATCGTAATTGAACGATATGTCAGTCTTTTGAACGATTGTCTATTGCGTAAACAGCTGTGTTTGATGTATAATCAGAAAAAGTATAATTGTAAGGGGTATTATTATGAAGTTTGGTTCTTGTTTGAGTATGAAGCAGTTTTGGACAATGTATCCGGTGTTTGCGGAATTTGCGGAAATACCGGCATGCGCTGTTGCCAACATGGAAACGGAAGAGTATAAAAGCTTGAAGAGGCTTGCAGACAGTGGCAGAGTTGATTTTTACAGTGTAAAAAATCTTATAAAAGAATACCGCTTGACGGGACGGGAAGTAAATTTCACTTTATTAAAGGAATATATTGAAAAGCTTTTTTACAGACTTGCAGAGCTGAAGACCAAGCTTATAGTATTTGGGTCGGGAAAGGTGAAGGACGTCGAAGAGGGCTTTTCGCGTGAAAAAGCATGGGAACAGCTTTTTGAGTTTGGTGCAATGATTGCCGATGAAGCGAAAAAATACGGACAGAAAATAGCAGTCGAGCCATTGGCATACAGCGAAACGAATATACTAAACACCGTTGAAGAAGGTGCATATTACGTAAAAAACGTAGACAGAGCCAATTTCAAATGTATGGTGGATTTTTATCATTTTGACTGCAACAAAGATAATTATGCCGACATCGAAAAGTATGCGAAAGATATCATTCACATCCACTTTGCAAGTCAATCCTTGCGAAAACTTCCTGTAACAACGGAAGATTGGCAGTATATTGAAAAATGGATGGGAATACTGAAAAAAATAGGTTATGACGGCGCAGTTGCATTTGAAGGCGGCATTGATACGTCGGAAAATCTGAATAACACTTTGATAAGATTAAGAAAAATTGCGGAAGGCGATATTTGATATGTTAAAAAATGTTATACCGGAAAAAGTCGGAATAAGAGCGAAAGAGGTTCATAAATTCCTGTACTCTTTTGAAAAAAGAAAACTGCATTTGCACAGTTTGATTTTGATGAAGGGTGAGGATATTTTCCTTGAAAGCTACTGGGCACCTTTTACCAAAGAGACTCCGCACAGAATGTACTCGGTAACAAAGAGCTTTGTTTCGGTCGCTGTCGGTTTAGCTGAAGAAGACGGTCTTTTGGATATTAACAGACCAATAATTGAATATTTTCCCGAAAAGATCGAGGGGGAAGTATGCGAAGCTCTGAAAAAACAAACTGTACGCGATATGCTGACTATGACTACGGTAGGACCTTGTACATCTTGGTTCAAAGCGGGGGACCCCGACAGAACACATCTGTATTTTAAAGACAGAGCACAGTGTCGCACTCCCGGAACGGTCTGGCAGTATGATAGCTCGGGAAGTCAGGTTATTTGCAATCTTGTGGAAAAGGTTACGGGAAAAAGCCTGTTTGATTATCTGAACGAGCGTATATTCGTTCACCTCGACGCATTTAAAAACGCGAAGATGCTCAAGACACCGAACGGAGTTACTTGGGGGGATTCGGCAATGATATGTACTCCTCGCGACCTTGCGATTTTCGCACGTTTTGTTATGAATTACGGAACGTATGACGGCAAAAGGCTGATGAACGAAGAGTATTTAAGAATGGCTACCTCTTGCGTTGTAAGCAACTTGCGTTCGGGACATAACAGTATGTTTGAACACGGATACGGATATCAGTTCTGGCGAACGGAAAATAACGGTTTTGCATTTGTCGGTATGGGAAATCAGCTTGCAATATGCTTGCCTGATAAAGACTTGATAATGGTGTGCACCGGAGATATGCAGGGAAATCAATTTGCAAGGGATTACATAGCGGCACAGCTTATGGATATTATATATGATAATATGTGTGATGCTGCAATTGCCGTAGACACGGACACCAATCAAGAGCCTCTTATCTGTTCATTTCCGCTTTTTTCCGCAAAGGGAATGGCTGATTCACCGTTCAGAAGCGAGCTTGACGGAATAACATATAAATGCATTGAAAATCCTTTAGGCTGGCAGGATTTCTGTTTTGAATTTGAAGACGGATCGGGCGGAAAGCTGATATATACCAAATCGGGCAGAAAAAAAGAATTGCCGTTTTACGTGAATAAAAATAGATTCGGCATATTTCCTGAGGAAGGTTATTCCAAAGAGTATGGCGGAATGCGGACTACCGATGGGCATAAATATAAGGATGCCGTTTCCTTTGCCTGGCTCGAGGAAAAAAGGATTCAAATATTTGTGCAGATAATCGATGATTATTTCGGAAATCTTGCTTTGTTTTTCGGTTTCAGGGATGACAAGGCAACCGTAACGGCAGTCAAGGCGGCAGAGAACTTTTTGTGGGATTATGCCGGAGAGGCGATCGCCGAAAAGGTAAATGGAGAAGGGTAGAAAAACTTTTAAACAATAAAAAAGCTCCTCTTTTTGAGGAGCTTTTTGTGTTGTAGAGTTATAGTCCGATGCCCGAGTAGTCGCCGAAGCCTTCTCCAAAGACCTCCTTCGCCTCGCAAACGATGACGAACGCTCTTTCGGGATCGTGCTTTGATACAACTGACTTTATGACGGCGATCTTGTTCTTTTTTACCGTACAGAGCAGTATCTTTTTGTCGTCGCCCGTCCAGCCGCCCTTGCCGTTGACAACTGTAACACCGAAGCCAAGATCAAGAAGGTCCTTCATGATGCCGTCGTTATGCTCGCTGATGATATATGCCATCTTACCGTTTGACGAGCCGTAGCATACGGCATCCATGGCGATGCTGGATATATACATTGCGATTATACCGTAGAGTGCGCTTTCAAGCATACGGAAGCTCAAAGCATAGATGCAAATAACAGTAACGTCGATTATAAGGCAAACCTTTCCGATCGAAAGAGAGTGGATCTTGTATTTGATCAGCCTTGCCATAAGCTCCGTTCCGCCTGTCGTCGCAGATTTCAGCATCATGATTCCGAGGGATATTCCGAGAAGTATGCTGCCGAAAATGCAGGCAAGAAGTGGATCCATAGGCGGAAAAACGTAAAGATACGAAATACCGTCAATAAGCACCGAAGTAAGGAATATTGCGTAAAATGAGGCAAAAAGCAGCTTAAAGCCCTCTTTTTTGAAGCCGATTATCATAAGAGGCACGTTCATGACAAACACGGCAGTACCGATGGGGATCGCGGGGATGAAGTGGTCAAGCACCTGAGCGAGGCCCGTAAAGCCGCCCATTGCAAGATTGTTTGAATCAAAAAACATTGTGAACGAGATGGAATATAAAACACAGCCCAATGTAATTATCAAATAATCCCAAAGTATTTTTCTGACTGTCTTGTTTGACATAGAAGAGTCACCTCTTGTTTTGATTACAGAGCTTTATTTTTTGTCAAAAGCCTTTTACAAGCTCCTCGACGTCGGTAAGCTGTCTGTTCTGCTTTAATGCTGTTTCTTCAAGTGTAAGCATACCGTTGTATGCGGTAAGTCCGCGTCTGAGATGAGCATCCTCTTTGAGAGCCGCCTTGACGCCCTTGTTTGCGATCTTGAGCAAATAGGGAAGAGTTGCGGTGGAAAGAAGAATGGATGCGGTCCTTGCAAAAGCGGAGGGGATGTTGTCTACGCAGTAGTGCTTGATTCCCTCCTCGAAGTAAACGGGATCGTCGTGGGTAGTGCTTCTGCAGGTTTCCACAGCACCCTCGTCGTCACACGCAACGTCGACGATCATAGCACCCTTTTTCATCATTTTGAGGTCTTCTCTGTAGATGAGGTGGTCTTTTCTGTGCTTGGGCCACATAATGCAGTTGATAATAACGTCGCTGTCCTTGAGGCACTTAACGAGGTTTTCTCTGTTGGATATCATAAACGAAACGTTGGCGGGAAGCTTTGCCTTAGCCGCTTCCATAGCCGCCATATTAACGTCGAGTATTCTTACGGTGTTGCCGAAGCCGGCAGCCAATTCAGCCGCACCGAGTCCGGAGTTGCCGGCACCGATAATCGAAACTACGGGAGCATCGATTCCGCATACGTTTGCAAGGAGAAGACCGTTGCCTTGATTTGTAGACTGCATGTGATGGAGAGCCGCCAAGAAGCCGCCCTTACCCGCAAGTATGCTCATAGGCTTGAGAAGGGGGAAGCCGCCGTTGTTGTCTGTAATATCTTCGTAGGCAATGGCGGTAACCTTGCTTGCAAGAATAGCGTCTGTCTCCTCGGGATGTGCATTTGAGTGGATGTATGTGAAGATGATCTTGTCATCCTTCATATACTTGTATTCTTCGGGGAAAAACTCCTTGACCTTGTAGAAGATATCTGCCTTTGTGTAGACCTCGTCTGCTGTCTGACAGATCTCAGCACCTGCTGCAACGTATTCTTCATCTGTAAAGCCGCTGCCGGCACCTGCGCCCGTTTGCAAAAGAACGCGGTGACCTCTTGAGGTGATCTCTTTTACAGATGCGGGAACTGCCGCAACACGGAATTCATTGGGTTTGATCTCTTTAAGTACGCCGATAATCATAATCTATTCTCCATTTTCTTAATTATATTTACTTTGTTCGATAAACGATTTTTTTGCCTCATCAACAAGCGAAGGATTTGACAGAAGGTCAAAAGCAATGCCGGCGAGAGTTTTGGCGGAGTCCTGCATGCATTTTACTGCGGCATCCGTTTTGCCCGCTTTTATCCATTCCTTTGAGTGCGTGGGAGCTGTGCAGAAGGGGAGCTTGACAAGGATAGAGGGAACGACCGTGCTTACGTTACCAAAGTCGGTGGAGCCGCCGGCAGGGATGACCTCTCTGTTGATCTTTTCGATGTCAAGCAATTCAAAGTTATCGTATGAAAGCTGTCTCAATACCTCGTTTGGCATCTGACAGAGATATACGGGGTTCTTTTTGATCTTGATCTTGGTCTCGCACATGAGACAAGCGCCTTTAAGAATGTTGCGCAATCTCTTTTCAAGGTCGGGCAGAGCCGAGCTCTCTCTGGAACGAACGCAGATCGTAGCCTTTGCCTTAGGATGAACAGCGTTGGTGGGACCCGTTCCCTCGTCGATCGAATAGTGCATTCTCACGTTGTCCTTCGTGTGCTCACGCATAAACTCTATTCCGTTGAATGCAAGAATGAGGGTGTCAAGCGCGCTTCTGCCTATGTGCGGATATGAAGCGGCGTGCGAGCTTTTGCCTATGACCTCTACTTTAAAAGTAAAGAGACCGTATGAGGGACCGCTTATGGAAGCGGTATCCTGTGTTGCGTGGCTGGCTAACGCAATGTCGAGCTCCTTGAAGCAACCCTTTTCCATCATTATGATCTTTCCGCCGAAGGTCTCCTCGGCAGGTGTGCCGTATACGGTAAGGGTGCAGTTTATGTTATTTTCGGTAATGTAGGGGATGAGTGCATCGACAGCCGAAATGATGGCGGGAGTCTGCATGTGGTGTCCGCAAGCGTGCTTGAAATCGCGCAGAGCATCGTATTCGCCGATAAATCCTATATTGGGACCGCCTTCACCGAATTTTTTTGTTGCCCTAAATGCGGTAGGAAGGTCGGCGATGCCCCTTTCGACTTCGAAGTTCATATCGGTAAGAATGGACGTCAAAAGATCGGACGCGTAGACCTCGTTTCCGTCCCACTCGGGATGGTCAAAGATTTTGAAAGCGGTTTTTTTGCTGACCTCGCAAGAGTCGTCAATTATCTTGAATATATCCTGTTTGTTCATAGCTTATACCGTCCTTATATAATAAA
>JAFSAM010000073.1 GCA_017441005.1 Clostridia bacterium
AATATGAACTGGCAAGCAAAGAAAGATATATTAAGCGATTGGAAATGGAAAATGAACTGATGCGGGATTTTCTCTCGCTCACCGAAAGGAAGTGAGGACAAGCGTAAAATATATGGTAATCTACCGCCACAAAGATAAATATTCGGTTAGTGAAATGTGTCGGTACTTCGGTGTTTCCCGAAGTGGATATTACGGATACGTATCTCGCATGGATATTCCTGCATGGGATCTACCGTTGGCAGAAAAGATACGAGAATGCCAAGATGAATGCGTTAAAACTTATGGATTCCGCAGAGTACACATATGGCTTGAAAAGCACAATATACACCGTAATCACAAAACGGTACTCAGGGTAATGCAGAAATATGGTTTCACATACAAAGAAATGCGAGATTTCAAAACCAGATACAATAAAAATCAGCGAAAACTTGCAACGGGAATAGCAATCAAGCCTAAAGGCAGACCACGAAAGGATGGAGCAACACTGCCGCCATCTGTCCAACAACTAAGTAAACTCTCTCAATTACAATATGAACTGGCAAGCAAAGAAAGATATATTAAGCGATTGGAAATGGAAAATGAACTGATGCGGGATTTTCTCTCGCTCACCGAAAGGAAGTGAGGACAAGCGTAAAATATATGGTAATTTACCGTCACAAAGATAAATATTCGGTTAGTGAAATGTGTAAATTCTTCAAGGTGTCACGAAGCGGGTATTACGGATACGTATCTCGAATGGATATACCTGCATGGGATCTGCCATTGGCTGAAAAGATACGAGAATGTCAAAATGAATGCGGCAAAACCTATGGATATCGCAGAGTACATATATGGCTTGAAAAGCACAATATACACCGAAATCCAAAGACGGTACTCAGGGTAATGCAAAAATATGGGTTGTTGTCGGTGATCAGGCGAAAGAAATATCGTAATTACGGAGAATATCTGCATAAATACCCCAATCTGCTTGATAGAGATTTCTCTGCCGAAAGACCAAACCAAAAATGGGTTACAGATATTTCGTACATACACACTAAACAAGGCGTATTGTATCTCTCGATTATTCGAGATTTGTACGACAACAGTATTGTTGCACACAAAACCGGCACCGAACAAAATGTCAATCTTGTATTGAGTACCATTAAAGAAGCCAAGAAAAAAGAGAAGGTCACCGCAGAGTTGCAGCTCCACAGTGACCAAGGCTTCCAATACACATCCACAGCATATTATCGCCTGACACAATCATACGGCATTACGCCGTCAATGTCAAGACGCGGTAACCCTTACGACAATGCTTTAGCAGAAAATTTCTTCTCAATTCTTAAAACCGAGTGTATTTATCGCACAAAGCTTCAGACATATGAGGAGGCTAGCCTCCTCATAGATGAGTATATTCATTTCTACAACAATCATCGCATCCAACTGAAAACAAAACTGACTCCACTTGAAAAGCGAAGTCAGTTCGTTGCTTAAAATTTAATAAATTCTATCATTTAGGCTGTTTTTGTACTGTCCGCACAAATTGGAGCAGTCCACGAACTGCCGCTGTTTGTTTAAATATAGATTAACTTATTGTTTGCGATTTCGGTTGCCCTTTGGCGAATGTTATTCATTATGAAGATACATGCGCTACAACAAAAGATATTATTTATGAATCGCTTTATGAAAGAACCTTCAACGTTATTCTGTTTTAATCTTCTGCAAAGAAAAACAACCTCTTTTGCAAAAGCTTTTGATTTATCTCTTAAAATACTGTCTGCCATAAGTCGCTCCTTACAATAAACTTGGCGAAGCCAATCATAACTTGCCAAAGGCAATCATAACTGATAACTCGTTTCGCAACGGGAAAAGAGAAGTTATGAATTTAGAGTTATGAATTTGGCTTCGCCAAATGTTATGGTATGACCGTTTCTGCGAAACGATCATAGTTGATTTTGCTCTGCAAAATCATTCCCACTCGATGGTGCCTGTGGGTTTTGGTGTAAGGTCGTAGAGAACGCGGTTGATGCCTTCGACCTCGGATGTGATACGTGCTGTAATCTTATGGAGAAGGGCATAAGGAATCTCCTCGATCGTTGCAGTCATAGCATCACTTGTATTTACGGCGCGAATGATCGCGGGCCATCCCTCGTAACGCTTGTTATCTCTTACACCAACACTCTTCATATCGGGAACGGAAATGAAATACTGCCATACCTTTCCTGCAAGTCCGCTGTTGTCAAACTCCTCGCGGAGGATAGCATCAGCCTCGCGAAGGGCATTGAGTCTGTCTCTTGTGATAGCACCGAGGCATCTTACACCGAGACCGGGACCGGGGAAGGGCTGACGGTAAACCATATTGTGGGGAAGACCGAGTGCTTCGCCAACTACTCTTACCTCATCCTTATAAAGAAGTCTTACGGGCTCGACCAATTCAAACTGCATATCCTCGGGAAGACCTCCTACGTTGTGGTGAGCCTTAACTCCGTGGGACTCAATGATATCGGGATAAATCGTACCTTGAGCAAGGAACGAAATACCTTCAAGCTTTGAAGCCTCTTCATCGAAAACTTTAATAAATTCGTTGCCTATGATCTTGCGTTTCTTCTCGGGATCAGCCTCGCCCTTAAGAAGATCAAGAAATCTGTCTGTAGCATCAACGTAAACAAGGTTCGCATCAAGCTCCTTGCCGAACACCTCGATAACTTGTTCACTTTCACCTTTACGCATCAAACCGTGGTTAACGTGTACACATACAAGTTGTTTACCTACCGCCTTAATGAGCAATGCAGCAACAACAGAGGAATCAACTCCTCCCGAAAGGGCAAGAAGCACCTTTTTGTCACCGACCTGCTTGCGAATGTCGGCAACCTGCTCATCAATGAAAGCATTTGCGAGTTCAAGTGTTGTGATGCGAGCCATAGACTCTGGGCGTTTATCATTTTGCATAAAATTCATCCTCCGTTATGCATTTATTTTGTTTTACAAAATTTATTCGTATAATAATCCGAAGATTTAACGATTTCTTTATTAATGTATTTTATTGAATATCTTTCGGTCAAGGTAGGAACGTCGGAAAACATATTTGTTCCAAGACCAAGTCTTTCTCCTTCAATTTTACATCCCGCTGCAGCGAGGGTTGTAGGAAACATATCAAAGGGAGTAAAAGTTCTGTTTTTAGTTTTGTCTGTAGATACTACAGAATTAATTATACAGTTGTACACGTGCCTATCATAGCGTGAATCAACCCTTCTGTCAATATACTCCTTGTCCATTGTTGCGTGGTCTCCGCACACAACGATCGTGGTGTTTGAATAAAAAGGCTGCTCCTTGAGCCAATCTAAAAACGATGAAAGCTGTTTACTTGCACATGAGTATACGTTTTCATATCGCTCTTTATAATCAGAACCGCAGTATTTACACTTATATCCTCCGACTCGGTGTGTATCGATCGTCATCATAGTAAACATAAAAGGTTGGTCCTTGTTTGCTATTTTTGCAAGCTCACGCTTAGCATATTCGTAGACGTAAAGATCCTCCATCCCCCACCAAACGTAATAATCCTTCGGAACGATTCCGTCCTCTCGGGCAGTATAGAGATCATAGATCTTATCGACACCGTGCTGATAAAAATATTTGTCAATATATCCGAAGTTTGAATCCGAGCCGAGCATAACAGCCTGGTAATATCCGTTCTCCTTCAGTATATCTTGTGTTGTCTTGATTCCCGGCAAAAAAGCATCGAAAGCTCCGTAATAGTTTGCATTAAAATTTGAATTTAATGGGACTCCGGAAGTTTGAGCCACGATCGATGCGACCGTCCAGGTTGTATTTGGAACTACCGGCCAACCTCCTACGTCGGTATTGTGCGAGAAATTAACGTTATTTTTTGCTATGTCATATAATTCAGGAATAACATTATGTTCAAGAGCACCGCCTTGTTCTTTCGAAAGAAAAGTCGTTTCCATCGATTCAAGGTATATGTATATTATGTTTCTCTTTTTTTGGGGGAAAACGATCCTAACGTTTTCAGGATCAAAATACTCGGTTTCATAAATCTCGGTTTTAGAGATATTGGACTCTATATACTGGGGAAAAGCAACTAAAAATGATGCTGTTATCAACATAGAAATTGAGAGAACTATTGATAAAACAGATGCAACGCGTGTCGAAAAAGGATAAAACGCAAATGTTTTATTCTTCGTTTTTTCGGTTGATTTCTTCTTTTTCGGTCTATACCAAAGTAACCCAAACAACAAAACAGCTAAAACAAGCGAAGGCAGAAAAGCTTTCCATAAATAACTCCACACAATACCTGCTTCAGCATTACTTTTGCTGGTAAGCAAAGTAAACACAATGGCAGAAAAACCTACGTTCCCAAAAGTAAGTACATACCAAATAGATGATATCAAGGTAATTGAGCCCAATAATATGAGTATGGCACTGAGTATTATTAGTACTATCTTGCTTTTTTTCACTACATTGCCTCCATACTTATTGGCGAAACTGCCCACATAAAAGTGTATCAATTATATTTACTTGGATTTACAAAATCTCTTCAAATAAAAATCGGAAGACTTACCTATTTCTTCGTTGACATATTCGGAAGAATACTTTTCCGACAGCGTCGGAACGTCGGAAAACATGTTTGTTCCAAGCCCCAACCTTTCACCTTCGATCCTGCATCCGGCGGCCGCGAGGGTAGTGGGGAACATATCGAAGGGAGTAAACACTCTGTCTTTTGTATTGTCTGTCGAAACAGCAGAATTGATTATACAGTTGTAGACGTGTCTGTTATACGACGATTCGATCGTTCTGTCGAAATATGCCTTATCCATGCTTGCGTGGTCTCCGCATATAACGATAGTCGTGTTTTCGTAGAAAGGTTGCTTTTCAAGCCACTCCAAAAACATTGCAAGCTGTTTACTTGCACAAGAATAAACGTTTTCATACTGTTCGTCGTATACGGAACGGCAGTTACTGCACTTATATCCGCCAACGTGGTGTGTATCGGCGGTGAGCATCGTAAACATAAACGGCTTATCTTGAGCAGCTATTTTGACAAGCTCTTTTTTGGCATACTGATAGAGATAAATATCCTCCATCCCCCACCAAACCTGATAATCCTTGGGAATTATTCCGTCATCACGAGCACTGAAGAGATCATAGATCTTATCGACGCCATGCTGATAATAATACTTGTCTCTGTAGCCGAAGTTGGCATCAGAGCCAAACATCACTGCTTGATAGTACCCATTTTCCCTCAAAACGTCCTGCATAGTTGTAATGCCCGGCAAAAAAGAGTTGTTTATACCGTATAGGTTTTCTTCAAGAGGTGTGCTCAAGGGAACACCGGAGGTCTGAGACACTATTGCTGCAACAGTCCACGTCGCATTTGTGGTTACAGGCCAGCCACCTACATCATTGTTATGTGAAAAATTAACATTTTCTTTTGCAATATCATACAATTCAGGAATAACGTTATACTCAAGGGCTCCGCCGTGCTCCTGCGACAGGAAGGTAGTCTCCATAGACTCAAGGTATATATAGATTATATTCCTTTTTTCCTCAGGAAACTCGATTTTGATACTCGACGGATCTGCATATTCCTTTTCATATATATCCGTTTTGTCAAAGAATGACATAACGTACTGGGGGAGAGAAACAAGATACGCCGCCGAAATAAGCATCGATAAAATGATTATAACCGAGAGAAAAGACGCGACCCCGCTTGAAAATGGGTACAGTGTATGCTTTTTATGCTTTTTTAAATCCTTAAAAGTAATCTTGGTTTTGGGTCTGCACCAAAGGAAACAGAAAACAGCAACAGCCAAAACGATAGAGGGTATAAGACCTTTCCACAAATAGCTTGATGCGATTCCGGTCTCAACGTTACTTTTTGTGGTAGTCAAGGTAAATACTATCGATGAAAAACCTATATCACCAAAGTTGTTTACGTACCAAAGGGCGGAGATCAAAGCAAGTGACCCCAAAAAAGTGAAAACCGCACATATAACCAGTAACGGGATCTTTAACTTTTTCATAATCAAATACTCCCCTTACTTGTCATTGCTTTCATTATCATTTTTATTCTCACTGAACTCGATGCGAAGTCTGTAAAAGTATAATCTTTCTAAAAGCACAGTTGCCACAGTAACGATCAACGATATAAAAAGGTACAAGAGAATATACAGGGTTTTTAGGCTTGGTTGTGTTGTCAGAGGGAAATATTCAATGCCCGAAAAAATATAAACCAAAAGAATGGAAAACAGATTTATAATAAGAACATTTGTTAC
Organism: Clostridia bacterium; assembly: GCA_017441005.1. Classification (GTDB taxonomy): domain Bacteria; phylum Bacillota; class Clostridia; order Oscillospirales; family CAG-272; genus RGIG1995. The sequence continues at coordinate 6,276 of JAFSAM010000073.1, forward strand.
AAAAACAAACAAAAAATTCTTTATATTCAATTTTTTCTTTATCAATCTTTCGAGTGAAAATGCCGAAAAAAGCGCAGGGAATACCAAACAAATCAATTCAACCATATCATTCACCTAAATCAAAATATTATAAACAAAAATTTACTCTTTATTATACAACAAAATGCGATCGATTGCAATATATTTTTTGGTTTTTTCTTCTTTTGTATTATTTTTTTCGAGAACAAACTTATTTAGCGACATTAGAACATTTTTTGGTGACAAAATATCATTATATTAATTGCGACAAAATGCTATAGTAAAAACAGAAAAACCTTTTTGAACTTATTTTTCTTTATGCTATTGCAAAATAAGCTTTTTTAAGATACAATATTTTTATGAACAAAAAAACTCACCGGAGGGTCAATCACATGAACAAACCGATTACTGTCGCTATCGTAGGATTGGGAAACAGAGGTATGTACGCATACGGAAGCAGGATCCTTGAAAAGAACGACGAAATCAAGGTCGTTGCCGCCGCCGACGTCGACAGCGAAAGACTTGCTTTAATGGCAAAAAACCACAACATAGACCCCAAAAACTGTTTCAATTCAGCAGATGAGCTTATAGCACAGCCTAAGCTCGCAGACTTACTCTTCATTTGCACCCAGGACAAGGACCACTACAAAGAGGCAATCGAAGCACTCAAAAAAGGCTACCATCTTATTCTGGAAAAGCCTATATCCCCCTCATTGAAAGAATGCAAAGAAATTGCACAAACAGCAAAAAAATACGACAGACAGGTTCTTGTTTGCCACGTGTTGAGATATACACCGTTCTACTCGAAGCTTAAAGAGATCGTCGACTCAAACGTGATAGGCGACATTATTACAGTAAATGCAGAAGAATGTGTTGGATATTGGCATCAGGCGCACAGTTTTGTAAGAGGAAATTGGAGAAACACAGAGGAGTCTGCCCCCATGATCCTTGCCAAGTGCTGTCACGATATGGACATTCTTCTTTGGTTGCTTGACAAAAAATGTGTAAAGCTCACTTCATTCGGCTCCCTTAAGCATTTTAAGGCTGAAAAAGCCCCCAAGGGTGCTGCTGATCGCTGCTTCGACTGCCCCGCCGATGTAAGAGCGAAATGCCCTTATGACTGCGAAAAGTTCTACCTTGACGGTCCTCGCGGTATCAAAGCGGGTGCCGTAAACTGGCCCCAGAAGGTGGTTAGCGTTGCTCCGACCGTTGAAAACGTTACCGAGGCACTCAAGACCGGAAGATTTGGCAGATGCGTATATCACTGCGATAATGACGTTGTCGACAACCAAATTGTCAATATGCTTCTTGAGGATGACATTACTGTCAACTTCACAATGTCTGCATTTAATCCAACGATCAGGAGAACGATCAGAATTAGAGGTTGCTTCGGTGAGATTCTCGGCGATATGGAAGGACATACCATCACTGTAACCGAATTCGGTAAAGCTCCCATAACCTATGATACTCAGACAAAAGAGTCAAGCAGAGGCGGTCATGGCGGCGGCGATACCGGACTTATTCAAAGCATCATCGACTTTTTCGGATATGATAAAACATCAAAAGCCGTCACATATATAGATAAATCCATAGAAAGCCACTTTGTTGCTCTTGCAGCCGACTACTCGCGACTTAACGGCGGGGAGCTTGTCGACATGGAAGAGTGGACAAACAGATTTTAAAGTATTATATTAAATGGAGGTTTATAGTTTATGATTACTGTTGCAATTCTCGGAGCCGGAGCAAGAGGCAGAAATGCCTACGGTTTAAAATTCTCGAAATTTCCGGATGACATCAAGGTTGTTGCTGTAGCCGATTTGGATGCAGAAAAGTTAAGGATATGCGGTGATGACCACAACATTCCCGAAAACATGCGTTTTACAAGCGGAGAGGAAATGCTCAAGCAACCTAAACTTGCTGACGTGCTGTTCGTTTGCACACAGGACAGGGACCACTTCGGTCACACAATGGCAGGTCTCGAAAAGGGGTATGACATCGTACTCGAAAAGCCTATCTCTCCTTCATTGGAGGAATGTAAAGCAATTGCGGAAAAGGCTGCAGAGCTTGGCAGAAAGGTTCTTGTCTGTCACGTTCTCAGATATACCGCCTTTTATACAAAACTTAAAGACCTCATTGATACAAACACGATCGGTGAATTGGTTACCGTGAACGCAGAGGAAGAGGTCGGTTACTGGCACCAGGCTCATAGCTTTGTAAGAGGTAACTGGAGAAACTCTGTAGAATCAAGTCCCATGATCCTCGCAAAATGTTGTCACGATATGGATATCCTTCTTTGGCTCATCGGCAAGAAGTGCTTGAAGGTATCTTCCTTCGGAAGCTTAAAGCATTTTACCGCTGACAACGCCCCCGAGGGTTCTGCAGACCGTTGCTGCAACTGCCCCGAAGAAATCAAGAAGAATTGTATCTTTGAAGTTGAAAAATTCTACATAGACGGTCCCATTGGTATTAAAAACGGTTATACGGGATGGCCAAGAAAAGTAGTCGAAGGAAAAGATCCTACTGTAGAAAACGTCACTGAGGCATTGAGAACAGGACCTTACGGAAGATGCGTTTACAAGTGCGATAACGATGTAGTTGACAACCAGATCGTTAATATGCGACTCGAGGATAACGTTACAGTCAATTTTACAATGTCTGCTTTTAGTGAGAAGATCAACAGAACCATCAGAATCAGAGGAACAAAGGGCGAGATCGTTGCTGACTGGGGAAGTGACGAGATCAAGCTTACCGTCTTCGGAAAGAAGCCTGAAATATTCCATCCTAACAATGATGCTTCAGCAGGAACGGGTGATACAGGCGGTCACGGTGGCGGAGATATGGGATTAGTCAAGGGTGTTATTTCCTTGTTTGCAAACGGAATCCCCTCAAAATCCACAACTTACATTGACAAATCTATTGAAAGTCATTTTGTCGCACTTGCCGCAGAAGAATCAAGACTCAATGATGGCAAAGTGATCGATATGGAAGAATGGATAAATAAATTCTAAAAAAAGCGAGGTCTTCCTCGCTTTTTTATATTTTGTTCTTGAATATAGATGAAAAATCGAATATAATATAAATATCAAATCATTCGGAGTGATAACTATGTCAAATATCAAAAAGAACTTTACAGAGCTTATAGGCAACACACCGCTGCTTGAGGCGTCAAATTTTGCAAAAAATGTAAACGCACATGCATATATATTGACCAAGCTTGAAAATATGAATCCAGGCGGAAGCGCAAAAGACAGGGTAGCATTGTCTATGATAGAGGATGCAGAAAAAAAAGGAATACTCAAAGAAGGCTCTGTGATCATTGAGCCGACAAGCGGTAATACCGGTATCGGACTTGCCGCTGTAGCAATAGCCAAGGGATATAAAGTTATTTTAACAATGCCCGAGTCAATGTCGATCGAAAGAAGGAAGCTGCTTAAAGCTTTTGGTGCGGAAATAGTGCTTACAGATGCTTCGCAGGGAATGGCGGGATCTATCAAAAAAGCAAACGAAATCCACGAATCAATGCCTGACAGCTTTATACCCGGTCAGTTTGACAATCAGTCAAACCCCAATGCCCACAGAAAAACAACAGGTCCCGAAATCTGGAACGACACAGACGGAAACATCGATATTTTTATCGCGACTGTAGGAACCGGCGGAACGTTAACAGGCACAGGAGAGTATTTAAAAGAAAAAAATCCGAATATAAAAGTTATAGCAGTAGAGCCAAAAAGCTCTAATCTTCTGTCGGGAGGCAACGCCGGACCGCATAAGATACAGGGAATAGGTGCGAATTTTATCCCGTCCATTCTGAATACAGAGCTCTATGACGAGGTGATTGCAGTAAGCAACGAGGATGCTTTTACATACAGTCGGCTTTTTGCAAAGACCGAGGGTGTACTCGTTGGTATTTCCGCAGGTGCGGCGCTTTGCGCAGCAGCCGAGGTAGCTGCTCGACAAGAGAACAAAGGGAAAAAAATCGTTTGCGTACTTACCGATACGGGAGAACGATATATTTCTACAGAGTTATTCGATTAATTGAAGTTAGTAAAAAGGGTGATTATTATTAAAAGAGCTTTTATCATTGTACTTGACAGTTTAGGGATAGGCGAGCTTCCCGATGCCGAAAAATACGGAGACAGCGGAAGCAACACGCTGAAAACGTTACTTGATTCATCTATTCTGGATGTTCCGACTTTGGCAGAAATGGGACTTTTTAATATCGAAGGAATCGATTATATCAAAAAAACAAACAAGCCCACTGCCGCGTATGCACGTATGGCAGAAAGATCGAACGGAAAAGACACGACCGTGGGTCATTGGGAGATCATGGGACTTGTCTCCGAAAAACCGTTTCCCACGTACCCTAACGGTTTTCCGAAAGATATAATAAAAGAATTTGAAAAACAAACCGGCAGAAAAGTATTATGTAACAAACCGTACTCCGGAACACAGGTCATTAAAGACTACGGACTCCTGCACGAAAAAAACGGCGATTTGATCGTATACACCTCATCTGACAGCGTTTTTCAGATCGCCGCCAGGGAAGACATCATTCCTGTTGACTTGCTTTACAGATATTGCAATATTGCCAGGAGCATACTTGTTGGCGAACACGCAGTAGGAAGAGTAATTGCACGCCCATTTATCGGAAATCACCCTGATTATACAAGAACAGCCAACAGACACGATTTCTCGGTCGTACCGCCTGAAAATACAGCACTTGATTACCTTAAGGAAGCGGGTTATGACGTCATATCGGTAGGGAAGATCAATGATATATTTGCAGGCAAAGGAATTACAAAAGCCATCCCTACAGTATCAAATGCCGACGGCATGGATAAAACAATCAAAATAGCCAAGCAAGATTTTAACGGTCTTTGCTTTGTAAACCTGGTCGAATTCGACTCCCTCTACGGACACAGAAACGATGTTGTCGGTTATGTTGGAGCATTAAACGAATTTGACATTCGTTTAAAAGCACTCAAAGAATTGCTGACAAATGATGATATATTGATCATAACCGCCGATCACGGATGCGACCCGGCAACCGAAAGCACCGACCATTCAAGAGAGTACACACCGATGCTTGTGTACGGAAAGTCGATCAAGCCCTTTAACTTAGGCACAAGAGACAGTTTTGCCGATATAGGAAAAACAATACTCGAAATATTCGGCATAGACAACGAACTGAACGGAAAAAGTTTTTTAAAAGAGGTACTTGGATAACAGAATGAAAAAGAAGACATTGATCAGAATTATTTTTGCGGTATATTTAGTAGCTTTCATTGCTTTTATATTCAGCAATTCACTTCCTTCGATAGAGGAATCTGCACAAACAAGCGGAAAAGCACTTTCTATAATAAACAAAATTCTTGACTTTTTCGGTATACCGACAATGGCAGGTGATTTAATAATCAGAAAAACGGCACATTTCATTGAATTTTTCATCCTTGGCGCATCCCTCTTCATAAACGCATTACTTTATACCGAATTGGACAAAAACACTGCTTTTTATTGTATTTTTGCGTCTTGCTTAGTAGCAATGACAGATGAAACGATACAGTATTTTTCCGAAAGAGGATCGATGCTGCTCGATGTCTGGCTTGACCTTTCCGGTGCGACGACCGCCATACTGATTTTTTTCTTAATATACAGAAAAAAACAATTATCAAAGTAAATTTTTAAGGAGGAAACTGTTTTGGACAAGTTTAGGGATTACATACACAACAATTTCAAACTTGCACGAAAAAGCGTAACCTTTCATTTCAAGAAATTTGCTCATTTTTTCATTGTTATTTTTATCATACAGTTTTTGTTGAGCACGATCACCGTATCATTGCACACAAATAAGCTCAATGCAGAAAACCGGATCAAAGAGCAATACGACTCCCACTGTGTTTTTTACTATATGAACACAAACCAAAAGTATTATCTTAAAAAGTGTGCAACCTATTACTTTGAAAGCGATCACTTTATCGATATTAAATCAATCAAAGAATACGGAAGTGAAGAGCAATACGACTATAAATGCGACGTATCCATTCTGTTCGCCGAGGATCCGGCAGAAGGTCTTGAATATTTCAACCAAAAATATCTCCCTAAGCTTGAAGCGCTGGGGCCTGTATATATGTCAACAACACCTCTCTACGATTTAGAAAATACTCTTTTTAAGTATGATGTTCATTACGGCTTATATTTTTTGATAGCAGTCGTCTTTTCAACGTTACTGCTTGGAATTCTTTATATTATTCGCTCCACGGGTTCAGGTTTTGAGTACGGTATCTATACGGCTTTCGGAGCAGACAGAAAAAAACTTTTCAATACCTCATTCTGGGAGCTTGCCGTCATATCACTTATGACACTTTTACCTGCGATAATATGTTCAGGAATTTTTAATTACGTTCTTGCCGCAAAATCAGGAAATGTAATATCGATAGGTCTTTGGGACGTTTTTCTTACAGGGTTCTTTACTCTGATAGTTATTACCGCCTCTGTATACATCGCAATAAGCAAGATTGCTCGCAAGACACCGGTATCTCTTCTTTCTGCCCGCGACAACTCAAACTGGGTACACTCTCCGCGCGTATCCGGTAAAATATTCTCACAAAAAAACACGCTAAAGATGAGACTGTTGAGTTTTCGCAGATACTGCAAGTACTATGCAACCGTAACCCTGTCCTCCGTGCTGTTTGCGTCACTGTTTCTGTGCGGTGCATACTGCACACAGTTGTTTTACGAAAAGCAAGAAACCGTATTCCCGCAATTCAGAGTAACCTATACAGGCAACAACTCTTATTCTGAGGAAGATGCCGAATATTTTTTGAGTTTTGACGGAATAGTGGGAACATACAAGCAAGAAAGCACCACCGCTATGGAGTTGAACGAGCATATACTCGTACCCAATAGTCGTACAAATCTGACAGCAGACACCGTTGAATATGACAAATACAGCAGTGCTTTTGATATGGTAAATTATTTCGCTGCCGACAGCGAGGTCGTTAGAAATCTTCAGAAATCAAAACACACAGGAGACCTGTCATCCGTTTTAAACAGTCCTGATACGGTAATAATTTCTGACTCGTACAGTAATTCTACTCACTTCGACTTCAATCCGGGTGACACTGTAAGCATAGCATTTTTCCTTAAAGCACTTTCAGAGCCTGATACTCCAATGCATGGAACCGATTTATTGGAATTCAGACTCGAAAACTATCTTTTTTATTATCAAGAAGTCACCATAGGAGCAGTAATTCACGATGAAAGTGCCGAATTTTTATCGTTATATATGTCTCCCGATCTTTATAAAAAAACCACGGGTAAAACGCCTGAGTATAAAACCGTAGATCTGTATGTCGATAATAAGCTTTCTTCAAAAGAAATCAAACAGCTTTACTCGGACATAATCCGAATTAATCAGCTTCAATTCAGAAATGCCGATAATTCTGTATACGTATTCACCGAAAATCTCAATACAAGCTTCAATAATACAATGACAAAAACCACCGAGCTGGGCAATAAGCTGCTCGCGATTTCATTCTTTGTACTTGCATTTTCGGTAATCATCTGGTTCTTCGCACAGATAAGCTTCTATAAAAGGAGAAGTAACGAATATATCTTGCTGAGTGCGGTAGGCTACTGTCCGAGGGATATCAGAAAGATGTTTTTTACCGATGCTTTGATCCTTTCCATAATGAGCTTAATTCTATATACAGTATTTTCATATATACTCATTTATGCGGTGTATTATATTATGAATTCGTGGTTGTTTGACTATACTGTTAGATACACCTTCAGCATTCCTGTTATTCTTTATTTTGCAGGAGCATTTATAACCGTTTTAAGTGCCTTCCTGTCGACATTTATAAACTATACCATATTCAAAAAATCAAAGAATACAGTACCAAACGATTAGAGAGGTGATTAGAATATGTACATACTACAAACAGAAGACGTAATAAAACAGTATAAACAGTATGACAGTACCATAAATGCCGTCGACAGAGTATCTTTAAAGGTTGAATTTGATGAGTTTATAGCTATAATAGGCGCATCAGGTTCGGGCAAAAGTACACTTTTGAATATTTGCGCAGGTCTTGATGTGCCCGATGCAGGAAAAATATATATCCGCGGTAACGATATAACGAAAATGAATCCAAACGAGCTTGCAAAGTTCAGAGGACGATTTATGGGTGTAGTCTTCCAGAAGCACAATCTTCTGCCGCAGTTTACAGCGCTTGAGAATATAGTGATCCCGGCAATTATGTGCGACCAACAGGATTATCGTTATGAAGAACATTTGAAAAAGATCACAAAAGCACTGAAAATAGATGACAGATTACACCATCTTCCAAGCGAGCTTTCGGGCGGACAACAGCAAAGAGTGGCCATAGCAAGAGCGCTCATAAACCGTCCGCAAATATTGTTTGCCGACGAGCCGACGGGAAACCTCGATAAACAAAACGCAAACGAAGTTCTTGAGCTTTTATTGAATCTAAAGCAACAGATCGGTCAAACCTTAATCATTGTCACCCACGATATGAATATCGCAGAAATGGCAGATAAGATCTACAAAATGGACAACGGCAAGTTGCAGCTTTACAAAGACAGGGACGGCTACAAACGTTTATCTCCCGAAGCATAATCAAAAAACACCGCATAAAGCGGTGTTTTTTTCAACTTTATCAGTCAATAGACATATCAAGCTTAAATCTGAGTATCTTACGAAGAGTATTTTTAGGGAACTCGTCTTTTCTTACTTTTACGATACCGATCTTCTTGTAGGGAACAGCTGTTCTGTTGTATTCGTTTACAAACTCCTGCAAATATTTCTCGACGTCTTTAATATTGTTTTTCTCGATATATTCTTTGTCGGGATAGATTTCAGCAACTATCTTATTGTGCTCAACGCCGCGAACGCTCTGACCCTCGTATACGATAATATCCAAAACACCGGGAACAGCACCTAAAACAGTTTCGATCTCTTCGGGATATACGTTTTTACCGTTTGAAAGTATTATTAGATTCTTCTTTCGACCGGTAATATGGAGTGCACCGTGTTTATCAAACTTTCCGTAGTCACCCGTTTTAAAGTAACCGTCAGAGGTAAATGCTTCCTCGGTAGCCTTTTCATCCTTATAGTAACCCAACATAACGTTAGATCCCTTAACGCAGATCTCTCCCTCTCCATCGGAGTTCATATCGTCAAGTCTTACATCGCATATCTCAAGAGGGAAGCCTACACTTCCGGGAATAACTTTTTTGCTATGGTTAACAGCTATAATAGGAGCACACTCGGTAATGCCGTAACCATTCAACACAGAGATACCCACACCGTCGAAAAAGTCCATAATCTCCTGGCTGATAGGTGCACCGCCCGAAATAACCATTTTGGTCTTTCCGCCAAACGCCTCAAGAATTGCCTTGAACATACTCTTACGGCGGTCAATACCGATCTTTCTGAGACCGTTACTTGCCTTAATGGCATTCTTAATAAGCTTTTCTTTGCCTTGCTCCTTGATATTAGCCATGATCTTTCTATAGAAGGTTTCAAGGTAGAGGGGAACAAGAACAACGTGCTCGGGTTTTTGTTCCTTTAATTCCTTTTGAATATACTTGATACCGGCAGAAAGATAAATCTCACATCCGATCGAGGTCTGTCCGAGGATGGCAACACTTGATCCGTAGGTATGATGAGGGGGAAGAAGAGCAATCGTCTTTTTACCGAAGTCTACATATTGAACTACGTCGGAAAGGTCGGAAAGAACAGCTGTTTGGTTAAGCATAACGCCCTTGCCCTTACCTGTAGTGCCAGATGTAAAAACAAGCAACGAAAGAGCATCAGGATCGGGCTGTGTGCTGAAATACGAAATATCTCCGTTAACTATACGCTTTTTACCGGACTTAATCATCGAGAAAATGGCATCCTCGCCGTCACCTTCAAGCACGAAAAAGTCTTCGATTCCGTTCTTTTCTTTAATATTCTTACCTTTTTCCAAAATATCGTTTCCTACAAACAGTGTAGTTGAGTCTGCCTTTTCGATTGTATCCGCAAGGTCATCAACGGTCCATTCGGGATCAAGGGGAACGAGCACAGAACCAATAGAAAGGGTAGCCCAATAAACCAATACCCACTGGTATGTAAGTTTTCCCACAACGGTAATATGCTTTCCTTTGAAACCTCTTGCAATAAACTCTGTTGCAAGGCCTCGTACGTCTTTTCTGAAATCCTCGTATTTAACCTTTATAACTTCCTTGTCACGGGGATTGTTTTTATAAGAATAAACATAATCGCCCCTATACATATCAGCGACCCTTTCAACAAGGTCTTTTACATTTTTAAATTCAACTTTCTCTCTTAATTTTGTGTTTTTCATAACGGTATTCTCCTGTTGACAGTTATTATATGCGTATGATATAATATTTATGATAAGTCTTCACAATTGCATACTGTGCGTATATTATAATACTTTTAGAGCCTAATGTCAATAAAAACACAAAAAGATTTTGATTTGTCAACAAGTTATTTATAATTAATTCACACACAGGAGGGAATTATAATGAAAAAAACTGTTGTTTGTTGTTTATTATTTCTGATCGTATTGTCTATTCTTATTCTTTCCGGATGTCAAAACTCCAAAGAAACAAAAACGGACGATGAAAGCACCGCACGTGAAACCGAAACAAATCCTGCTGAAAGCACTGCACGTGAAACCGAAACAAATCCTGCTGAAAGCACCGTACCGGAAACACCAAACGAAGATACAAAAACAAATCTCATCACCAATTTTTCCGTTTCCGCATTCAAAGAGTGCTATGATGAAAACAATACGCTCCTCTCCCCGATTTCAATTATGTATGCTCTTACTATGACTGCCAACGGTGCAGACGGAAATACCCTTGCAGAAATGGAAAAAGTGCTCGGCAACACGACCGGTGAACTGAACGCAAAGCTTAAAGTTTTTTCCGAAAAACTCCCTCAGGGCGATAAATTCAGCGTTCAGATCGCAAACTCGATCTGGTTCAAGGACAACGATTCTTTTTCGGTTTCGGAAAACTTCTTAAATACAAATAAAGAATATTACGGAGCAGAAGTATACCGTTCTTCTTTTGACAAAAAAACAATCGACCAAATGAATGAGTGGGTAAAAGAGAAGACCAAGGGTATGATCCCCGAGATCGTAAAAGATCTCTCTCCTTCGCTTGTTATGTGCTTACTCAACACTGTGGCTTTTGAAGCAGAGTGGGCAAAACCTTACGATGGTACATACTCTGTAAGAAAAGAGGTGTTCACGACAGCGGATAATAAATCTCAAGAATGCGACTTTTTATTCAGCACCGAAGATACCTATATCAAAGACGAAAATTCTGTCGGTGTAGTTAAATACTACAATGGATACAATTATGCTTTTGTAGCGATCCTCCCGGATGAGTCGACCTCGCTCTCGGAATACGTTTCAAACCTCACGGGCGATAAAATCAACAATATGCTCAACAATACAAAAAACGGCATAGTCCACACAAGATTACCGAAATTCGAAATTGAATACTCGATAACAGCAAACGAAGTGTTGAAAAACATGGGAATGATCGATGCATTTGACTCCGGAAAGGCTGATTTTTCAAAAATCGGATCAAGTTCAGACGGCAATATATACATAAGCAATATTCTCCATAAGACTTATATTGCAGTTACAGAAAAGGGAACAAAAGCCGGAGCTGTTACCTCAGTCTTTTTGGATGCGGAAATGAGTAATCCTACGCAAACAGAGATCATAAACGTTTATCTTGACCGTCCTTTCCTCTATATGATAATAGAGTGCGATTCGAACACCCCCCTCTTCATCGGTGCAGTAAACAGTATAGAATAATAAAATCGGAGTATATATACCGAAAAATTCGGCTTATATACTCCTTTTATTTACAAAAAAATGGGATACGGATTCGATGATCCATATCCCATTATTTTTTTGTTGAAGTTAGATTCTTGCAACGCCTGTAGCTCTTGCAGCCTCTGCAACTGCCTTAGCAACAGTGTCTTTAACCTTTTCGTTGAAGGGCGCAGGAATGATGTAGTCTGCACAAAGCTCTTCGTCGGAAACGAGGGAAGCGATAGCCTTTGCAGCAGCGATCTTCATCTCGTCGTTGATGTCGGATGCACGAACATCAAGAGCACCTCTGAAAATACCGGGGAATGCAAGAACGTTGTTGATCTGGTTGGGGAAGTCGGAACGGCCTGTACCGATAACGGCAGCACCTGCTTCTTTAGCAAGGTCAGGCATAATTTCGGGAACGGGGTTTGCCATGGGGAAGAGAATGGGATCCTTAGCCATGGATTTAACCATCTCGGGAGTTACACAGTTAGGTGCGGAAACGCCGATAAATACATCAGCCCCTGCAAGAACGTCTGCAAGAGAGCCCTTTCTCATCTGCTGGTTGGTGATCTCAGCAATCTCCTGCTTTTCGGAGTTAAGACCTTCACGACCCTTGTAAATAGCACCGGATCTGTCGCACATTACAACGTCCTTAAGACCCATGGAAATGAGAAGACGGATAATTGCGATACCTGCTGCACCGGCACCGCTTGTTACAACGCGTATCTCATCGATCTTCTTGCCTGTAAGCTTAAGAGCGTTAAGCATAGCAGCAAGTGTAACAACGGCTGTACCGTGCTGGTCATCGTGGAAAATCGGAATATCACATGACTTCTTAAGTCTACGCTCGATCTCAAAGCATCTGGGTGCAGAAATATCCTCGAGGTTTACGCCGCCAAAGCTTCCTGCAAGAAGTTCAACTGTCTTTACAATGTCGTCAACCTCCTTGGAACGAACGCAAAGGGGAATTGCATCAACATCGCCGAATTCCTTGAAGAGAAGGCACTTGCCCTCCATAACCGGCATACCCGCTTCAGGACCAATATCACCGAGACCGAGAACTGCTGTACCGTCAGTAACAACTGCAACTGTGTTCCAACGACGGGTAAGTGTGTAAGAAAGATTTACATCCTTTTGGATCGCCAAACAAGGTTCGGCAACACCGGGAGTGTATGCGATTGAGAGTGCTTCCTTGGACTTAGCTGTTGTACGGGGAGCGATTTCGATCTTGCCGCCCCATTCTTCGTGCTTTTTCATTGCCAATTCTTTGATATCCATAATAAAACCCTTTCAAAAAAGAAATATAAAAATAATCAATTGTATTAATTATAACATAAAAAGTACCGAATGCAATAGTCTATTGCTATTTTTTTGTCATTTTTTATTATTTTTTTAAAAAAAGCATATATTTTTTATCTGTAAATTATTTAATACTATGGTATCAATTTTCACGTTTAATTGTGTTCATTTGATTTACAATATAATGTGCATTGCAATCAAAAAAAGAGGTGATAATTTTGAAAAAAATACTAAAGTTAGTTTTTTTGTTTTTTATTGTTTTATCTTTATGTTTTCCTATAAGTGCAAGAGCGGACAGCTGGAGCATCAAAAGAGAGAAAGATAATAAGCAACCTATCCTTGAGCCTGATTTCTCGTATATAACCGAATTTAACGGCTATTATCTTGACACTCATGCCGACGAAAGTGATAAAGTAATATACCTGACTTTTGATGCAGGTTATGAAAACGGTAATATTTCAAGAATACTTGATACCTTAAAAAAGCACGATGCAAAAGCCGCTTTTTTCGTTCTCTCCCATCTTGTCACAGCAAACACTGACCTCGTCAAACGAATGGCTGAAGACGGGCATTTTGTATGTAATCATACCGCAAAGCACCCGGACATGACTAAATACACAGATTTTCAATCTTTCAAAAAAGAGCTTGTGGATATGGAAAAGATCTACAAAGATACGATCGGTCTTGACATAAAAAAGTATTATAGACCCCCGGAAGGAAAATTCAATAAACAGAATCTTGAATTTGCCGAAAGCCTAGGATATAAGACAATATTCTGGAGTTTTGCCTATGCCGACTGGGATAACAACAAGCAACCGTCTAAAGATTATGCAATTAAGAAAATCAAGGATAACACACACAACGGAATGGTAGTATTGCTTCACCCAACGTCAAAAACGAATGCCGACATACTTGATACTGTTTTGACTTACTGGGAAAACGAAGGGTATAGATTCGGCACTCTTGATGAATTAACGAGAGAAAAAAGTTGAAAAAGCTTTGTTTGACTATCGCAATACTACTGCTGCTTAATATGACAGTTAGCGCATCAGAAGAAGGAAAAATATACCGATGCGTTTCAAATGATCGTAAAATGATCTCGCTCTCTTTTGATGACGGTCCTCATCCCACCGAAACTGCGAAAATACTTTCAATATTACGAAAATACAGCATTAAAGCAACTTTTTTTACCGTCGGAAAAAATGCCGAACTCTATCCCGATATTTTAAGGCAAATATCAGATGAAGGTCACGAAATAGGAAATCATACCTTCTCTCATGATTTAGGCAAAAAAAGCACTTTGGACACTATAAAAGATGAGTTAAAAACAAATCATGAGATCATACTGAAGATATGCGAAAACGAACCAAAATTATTCAGACCGCCGGGTGGTGTTTTAAACCAACACACCTTAAAAGAAGCAAAAGAAATGGGATATAAAATCGTACTTTGGAACGTCGATACAAAAGATTGGATGCACAGATCTGCAGATGAGATCACCGAAACTGTTTTATCTGATGTAAAAAGCGGTTCGATAATCTTGATGCATGACTATATTTCAGGTAACACAAATACTGCCGAGGCTCTTGAACGTATCATACCTCTTCTTTTAAAGGAAGGGTACTGCTTTTTGACCGTAGGACAACTGATCCAATGCAATGAATCACTATAATTAAAAAAGTCAAAACCTCCTTTTTTAGGAGGTTTGATTTTTTATATCAAGTTAAAAGAATATATTTGTTTTTCAAATGCATATATTGTAACAATAATAAATCTTAGCGAGGTGACAGTTATAAAAAACAAGCTTACCAAAACCCTTTTGCTTACACTATGTTTTTGTCTGATATTTCCGTTTTCACAGGTGCATGCAGAAGAATCAAACGAACAACCAACACTGAATCTGGATTGCCAGAGCGCGATCCTTATGGAAGCATCTACAGGAGCTATACTATACGAGCAAAATGCCGACGCAGCCCTTCCTCCGGCTTCCGTAACAAAAATAATGACTCTTTTGCTTGTTATGGAAGCAATAGACAGCGGAACTATTAATATGTCAGACACGCTTCAGGCAAGCGAATATGCGGCTTCTATGGGAGGATCACAGGTTTTCATTGAACCGGGAGAAACCATGACCGTCGAAGACCTTTTAAAGTCGGTTGTTATTTCGTCTGCAAACGATGCGGCAGTTGTATTTGCCGAAAACATTGCAGGAAGCGTCGAAGGATTCGTAGATAAAATGAATGCCCGCGCAAAAGAACTAAATATGATGAATACGGTATTTGAAAATCCTACCGGACTTGACGATAATACCGTAAAGCACGTGACAAGCGCACGGGATATTGCAATCATGTCGCGAGAGCTTTTGAAGCACAAAACGATTTTAAATTATACGAATATCTGGATGGATACAATAAGAAACGGTGCATTTGGTCTGACAAACACCAATCGGCTTATTAGATTCTATAAGGGTGCTACCGGTCTAAAAACAGGCTCAACCTCTAAAGCGAAGTTTTGTATTTCCGCTACGGCAGAACGTGACGGAATGCATCTTATTGCAGTAATTATGGCATCTCCCACAAGAGACATACGAAATGAGTGCGCAAAAAAACTTTTGGACTACGGATTTGCAAACTATTCGATCGCAAATTTCGAAGAGGGAAGTGCCGGAAACGTCAAGGTGATAGGCGGTGTAAAAAACAACGTAACTACGTACTACCCGTCACTGTCCTTACTCACAGGAAAAGGCCTTAACAAGCAAATCGAAACTATAATCAACTTGCCCGAAAGCATACCTGCTCCCATTTCGGCAGGAAGCAAAATCGGCGAAATCACATACATGCTTAACGGAACTGTAATAGGAAAAGTAGACATAACCGCCGGTGAAAGCATAAACAGAATATCCTATATCGGTATCATTGGAAGAATTTTCAAAAAATATTTGATTATTTGAAAAAAACTATTGAAAAAAGATAAGAATAATAGTAAAATAACTGTATCTATTTCTTGGAGGAAAAACAAATGCTTAAACTGAATGACAAATACTTGAAGGGGTTTGTAACTGAAGAAGAACTAAAGATGATACAGCCCGAGGTTACAAAAGCCGACGACACTCTTATGAACAAAAAGGGCGCGGGAAGCGACTTTTTAGGTTGGGTTGACCTTCCTGTTGATTATGATAAAGAAGAGTTTGACAGAATTATAGCTGCAGCTGAAAAGATCAAAAAATCGTGCGATATCCTTGTTGTTATCGGAATCGGCGGTTCTTATCTCGGCGCACGTGCCGCAATTGAATTCGTAAAGAGCCCTCTCTATAATACACTCCCCAAAGATACTCCCGATATATACTTTGCGGGAAACAGCATCAGCTCATCCGCTATGGCAGAGCTTCTTCAGATATGCGAGGGCAAGGATATTTGTATAAATGTAATTTCCAAGTCCGGTAAAACCACAGAGCCCGCAATAGCCTTCAGAATCTTCAGAAAGCTTCTTGAAGAAAAGTACGGCGAAGAGGGAGCAAAGGACAGAATCTTCATCACTACAGACAAAGCCAAGGGTAAGCTCAAGGAGCTTTCCGACGAAAAAGGTTACGAGACTTTCGTTGTTCCCGACGACGTAGGCGGAAGATACTCTGTTTTGACAGCAGTAGGACTTCTTCCCATTGCCGTATCCGGTGCCGACATTACCGCAATGATGCAAGGCGCTGCTGATGCAAGAAAAGCATTCTGCGAAACTGATATCAACAAAAACGATTGCTACAAATATGCCGCTATCAGAAACATTCTTTACCGCAAGGGCAAGAAGATAGAGGTTTTTGAAACCTACGAAAGCGCATTGCAGATGACTACCGAATGGTGGAAGCAGCTCTACGGCGAAAGCGAAGGCAAGGACAACAAGGGAATTTTCCCGACATCCGTTACTTTCTCGACGGACCTTCATTCCCTCGGCCAGATCATCCAGGAAGGAGAGAGAACCCTCTTCGGTACCATCATCGACGTAAAAGAATCAAAGCACACTGTTGTGATTCCGGATGACCCCAGAAACCTTGATGAGCTTAACTTCATAAGCAATAAAACAATGGACTTTGTAAACCACACTGCATTTGTTGCAACAGCACTTGCTCACAATGACGGAGGAGTTCCCAACATTGTTATTGAAATCGACAGAAGAGATGAATACAACTTCGGTTATCTCGTATACTTCTTCGAAAAAGCTTGCGGTATTTCCGGATACATTCTTGACGTTAACCCCTTCGACCAGCCCGGTGTGGAAGGCTACAAGAATAATATGTATGCGCTCCTCGGCAAGCCCGGTGCTGAGCACGACAAACGCCGCGAAGAGTTAAAGTCAAGAATTAATTAAAAATTTTGGTTAACTACTTGAAAATATAACATTCTTGTTGTATAATAAAGACAGAAACTGATTTCTTGGTTTTGATGCTTTTATAAGAGTACGCGGAAAACGGTGACTTTCCGCTTGAACTCTCACAAAAAATAATCCACAGTCACCGGGAAAATGGAGTAAATATGTTGAAATTAATCATTGGCGTTAAAGGCACAGGCAAAACAAAGACTCTCATTAATATGGCAAACAGTGCACTCGAAACCGTTAAGGGTTGTGTAGTTGTTATAGAAAAGGGTACAAAGCTTACCCATGAAATAAAGAACAAAGCAAGACTTGTAAATACAGAAGAATACGGAATCAACGATGCGCACATGCTTTACGGCTTTGTTGCAGGTATGTATGCAAGCAACTATGACGTTTCCAATATCTTCATCGATTCTGCACTTAAGATCTGCGACAACGATACAGATGAGTTTGTAAAATTCGTTCAGAAGGTTGACAAAATGTGCACAGATCATAGAATTGAACTCGTTATGACTTCTTCTATTCCCGTCGAGGAAGTTCCCGAAGCTCTTAAGGGTTACATCGCATAAACAAACAAAACATACAATAATAAGCTCGGTTAAACACCGAGCTTAATTTTTGTTTTATGAAACAGTATAATCAAATATACTCCCGCAGTACATGCAATACGAAAAGCTAAATTCAAGCCCGACCCCCAAAACGTAATATTGAAATTATTAAACAAAAATACTACTAAACCAATCGATACTATAGCAGAGATTATGGGTTTTACAACAAATTTTGAAATAGAAATGCCGGGACTGCATATTTTTACAAGCCTTATTAAAGACATCGAGCAGTTAAATATCTCACTTACAAACACTGCTATTATGTAACCCTTAACGCCAAGAAGAGGGACAAGATAATACACAAGCAAAACACTGATTAATGCATCAGCAATATTTATCTTCATTGAATGTAGTTGTTCGTTAAGCCCTTTTAAGATGCCGTCGATCGCCCCATCAAGATACATCACAGTCACCAGAGGTGCAAAAAGCCAAATATACTCGTATGCCTCGGAAGAATTATAAAATATCATACTCAACTCGTATGAATAGCACATCAATATACCGGCGACTCCAATTGAAAAATATAAGGCGTATTTAATAACGTTTGAAACGGCTTTATTGATTTTTTCATATTCTTGTCTCTCTTTCATTGCAGCTATCTCGGGTACTAACAAACCGGAAAAAGAGTAAATAATGCAAGAGGGAAATAGAATTAACGGCAAAACCATCCCCTGTACTATACCGTACGTGGACATAGAGAGAGAATACGAAGCCCCATTTTTACGTAAACCAAACGGTATAAGCAAATGTTCAACGGTTACAAGTCCCGACCTTATATATGTACTTAATGCAAGCGGAAGAGATATTCCGGCAAGCTTTTTACTAATACCGGAACAAGGCTTTTCTTTTTTATCCAAGATTTTTCTGTAATCAAAATACAATAAGATCAAGTTAAAGACGAGCGCGCCAAACTCTGATATGATCGTTCCCAGCGCAACTCCGACACACGCATATTCCACACTTTTAAAAGGATACAAAGAGACAAGCCTTACGGTAACCGTTATGCGAACAAACTGCTCGCTTATCATTACAAGTGAATTTTTATATACTCGGCGCATCGCAGAAAAATAGCCGCTAAAAACTGACGATAATGATATAAAGGGCAGAGCTAAAGCCAACATTCTGAGAGACTTTACTGTTCTTGTATCCTTCAAAAACACTGTTCCGATGTATTCTGCACCGCAAAAAAGCGAAATGCAAGCAATGCCGGAAAACAGGAGAGAATAACAAACACATACTCTGACGGATTTTTTTATTTCTTTGTAGTTGTCTTTAGCCAATGCCTCTGAAACAAGCCTTGTTGCACCGAGATTTATGCCCGAGCAAGCAAAAGTAACCCCAAATCCGAAAACTGATTGAACAAGGCTATACACTCCCATCCCCTCAGCGCCAACCGCGTTCGATATGTATGTATTAAAGATTATACCGACCAATCTCAAAAAGAGGGAAGTGGCAGTTAAAATAATTCCGTTTTTCAAAAAAACTTTAAAGGTTTTCATTGATTTCCTCCGTTTTTTCTGTATAATAAAATATATAGAGAATGTTTTTGGTTAATTCATCGATACACAAAATATTCTCAATAATTTTACAAGTTTTTACCCGTTATCACTTGACAAAACGTATTTTATTGTATATAATATTGGGTGTTATGTTTATAGGAGGATGAGGTTATGATTATTGATATAAACCCTATTCTCAAAGGCGAAAAAACAGAGCTTGAAATCGGTTTTGATTTGGAGATCACAGAAGAACTTGACGATATTAGGTTTCCCGATACTTTTCCCGTAAAAGGCAAAGTAAAGGATATGGCAGGGTATATTACGTTAAAGTTGGAAGCTGATGTTAAGTACACCGCTGCTTGCGCAAGATGCTTGGTTCCGATTACTGAACAAAAGAGTATTGTGTTCGAAAAAACCGTTGTTACAAACTCCATTGAGCTTCAAAATGAAGATAACGATGACTATATCACGGCAAATGACGGCTATATAGATGCTGATGAGGCTTTAATCGAGCAGATAGTGCTCGAGTTACCGCTCAGACATTTGTGCAAAGAGGATTGCAAAGGTCTTTGTCCCGTGTGTGGTATAGACTTAAATACCGATACTTGTAGCTGCGAGACAAAAGAAGCGGATCCGAGATTCGATGTTTTAAGAAAGCTGTTAGAAGATAATAAAAAGAATTAAAATATATCACATATTTCATCATAGATGAACAGTCAATGAGGAGGTGCAAAATCCATGGCAGTACCAAAGAGAAAAGTATCAAAAGCAAGACGCGATAAGAGACGCTCAAGCACTTGGAAGCTTGATGCTCCCGAAATGGCAAAATGCCCCAAATGCGGTGAGTATGTTCTTACCCACAGAGTATGCCCTGCATGCGGAACATATGATGGCAAACAGGTAATTGAAGTAAAAGACTAATAAGAAGATTATCCGGCCAGACTGCAGTTATGCCGACAATGTTATCGAAAACGCTCGATTACCTTGTCGGCATATTTTGATTTATACGTAAGGGAGTGAATAATATGGGACCCGGAGGTATGCCACCACCGCTTAGACCCAATAACGACCATCTAAAGCCGCCTAAGCCTAAAGGAATAAAAGAGCTTCCCGGTTATATAAAAAAATTGACAGGTGATTTCTTCGGACGTTTATTATATATATTCAAGCTCGTCTGGGAAACGAGAAAATGGATATTTTTCTCGCTGCTTTTTATTGCTGTTTTGCGCGGTATTTTACCTATCGTAAGTGCATATATAACAGCACAGCTTATCAATAATTTGGCTCGAGCTTATAATGGAACAGTTGGACTTGATTCCGTTATGTTTTGGCTTGTTTTGCAGTTTGTATACTTATTTATCAGCAAGATTCTTGGATTTATTGATACAATGGTAACACGTATCTCTGGCGAGCTGGTAACAAACCACATTAAAGTCAAAATATTAAAAAAGGCAAAAGAAATCGACCTTGGCAGATTTGACATTCCCGAGTTTTACGAAAAACTCGAAAATGCAAACAGGGAAGCATCAATGCGTCCGCTACAGATACTAAACTCTACTTTTAATGCAATAAGCAGCAGTATCACCATAGTAAGCTTTGTTGTATTGCTTTGGTCCATAGGCCCTTGGATCCCTTTAGTTTTAGCACTTCTCGGCATTCCAACTGCAATAGTAAACTTTGTTTTCAGACGCAAAAATGTAAATTATATGCGTTTTCGCTCCAAAGACCGTCGTCAGATGGAATACTATTCCGGATTGATGACAAACAAGGATTTAGCCAAAGAAGTTAGACTTTTCAATCTTTCCGACACTTTTATAGACCGCTTCTCCAATGTATTCAAAAGATATTTTTCCGGACTAAAAAAGCTTATTTTAAAAGAAAATATTTGGAACATCTCAATAACGTTAATCACGGTTATTATTAACTGTCTGCTATTCCTTTTTGTTGCTTTCAAAGTTACAGAGGGGGAATTGGAGATCGGTGATTACACAATGTATACCGGTGCTTTGAATAGCATTTCAGCAAGCGTAACCGCGATTATTACATCGACAGCAACTGTTTTTGAGGGAACATTGTTTATAGAAAATGTAATACGTTTTATGAAAGACAAAAAGACCATCGTTTCGTCTCTCGAAGAACCTCGTATACCGCAGCGGCACATTGGTCATACGATAGAATTCAAAAACGTATCATTCAAATACCCCGGAACAGACAAATTTGTTTTAAAGAACATTAATTTAACCCTTAACCCCGGTGAGACCGCAGTACTGGTAGGATTAAACGGTGCAGGAAAAACTACTTTAATCAAGCTTTTAACAAGACTTTATGACCCCACCGAAGGTGTTATCCTTCTCGATGGGTATGACATAAAAGAATACTCCCCCGAAGAAGTATATGATTTGTTCGGTATTATTTTCCAGGACTTTGGCAAATATGCCGTATCTGTAAAGGAAAATATCGCCTTCGGTCAAGTAGACAAAGAGATTGACGATGAAAGCATAGAGGCCGCCGCAACACAAAGCGACTCACTTGATTTTATCAAAAAGCTCCCGGCATCATTCGATACCCCACTAATGAGATACTTCGAAGAAAAGGGAATAGAGCTGTCTATCGGTCAGTGGCAAAAGCTCTCAGTAGCAAGAGCATTTTATGCAGATTCAGACATCTTGATACTGGACGAGCCTACAGCTTCACTCGATGCTATTGCTGAACAGGAAATATTCAATCAATTTGATGAGCTGCGCAAAGATAAATTGACATTATTTGTTTCCCACAGACTTTCGAGCGCCACAACAGCTTCAAAAATTATTGTATTAATGGATGGTCAAATAGTGGAAGAGGGAACACATAAACAACTCATGGAATTAAACGGCCACTATTATACACTGTTTTCTACACAAGCACAAAGATACATTTCGTCTTTACAGGAGGACACCAATGAATAACAATATACCTTTTAAGACAGCAAATATCCTTTTGCCTAAAAAAGACTTTGAAAAATGGTCTGTAATTGCCTGCGATCAATTTACAAGCGACAAAGCATATTGGGATGATACGAAAAAACATGTCGGAGACTATAGATCCACGCTAAAAATTACCCTTCCGGAAATTTACCTCGAAGGTGAAAATACTGAGGAAACAATAAAGAATATCAATGCAGAAATGAAGAAGTATCTTACAGAAGATGTCTTCACAGAATACAAGGATGCAATGATATACGTAGAACGTACACAAGCCGACGGAAGGATAAGACCGGGAATAATAGGCGCTGTTGATTTAGAGGATTATGATTATAGAAAGGGGTCTGAAAAACTTATACGTGCAACCGAGGGAACAGTACTCGAAAGAATCCCGCCGAGAGTCAAAATACGCAAGGATGCTCCACTTGAACTTCCTCATATTGCATTATTGATAGATGATATCAACAAAACAGTAATTGAGCCACTTTCTGCAAAAAAATCATCAATGACCAAACTGTACGATTTCGATTTAATGATGGGCGGAGGTCATATTGAAGGATATCTTATCGACCAAGAAGAAATTGGCAGAATAACTAACGCTTTAGCAAATCTTTGCAATAACGAAGAACATCCGCTTTTGTTTGCTGTAGGAGACGGAAACCACTCGCTGGCCACTGCAAAAGAATGCTACGAAATGATCAAAAAAGACGATCCTGAAGCCGCACAAAACAGTCCGGCAAGATATGCGCTGGCAGAAGTTGGTAATATCCATTGTACAGCGCTTGATTTTGAACCGATTTACAGAGTTGTTTTTGGCGTGGACTCCGATGACTTTATTAACGAATTCAAAAAGCACTTTGAAACAAAGACCCCAAACACGACGATAATTTATACACACGAAAATAAAGAGGGAACTGTAGAAATCGATGTCCCTGAAGACAAACTGACAACCGGAGTAATTCAGGCATATATAGATAGCTATTTAACAAAAAATCCTACAGTCAAAGTTGACTACATCCACGGAACTAATGACGTAAAAGCTCTCTCGTCAGCCCCCAACACCGTAGGCTTGATCTACGAAGGAATATCTAAGGATACGTTGTTCAGCTCAGTAAAAGCAACCGGCTCATTACCGAGGAAAACATTCTCGATGGGCGAAGCAAGAGATAAGAGATATTATCTCGAGTGCCGTAAAATCAAATAAAAAACAGACCTCAAAGTGAGGTCTGTTTTTTGGTGGGGACAATTGGGATCGAACCAATGACCTTATGCATGTCAAGCATACACTCTAACCAGCTGAGCTATGCCCCCGAACATTTGTTATTATAACACATCCAAACCCAAATAGCAATAGTTTATGGAAATTTATTATTATTTTTTTAGGGAAGGATATGCTGCTCCGACACACTTGATTATACAAAATAAAAATTTTATATAATTTAGGGGAGGTAAAAAACTAAAGGTGGTCACATTGTTTTTGTCAAACGTCGTGAGCCACCTTTAATACATTTAATTGTTATTACTTATTTCTTTAGAAATATCTTTTGCACTTCGTATACAATCAACATTGTTACCGACGGTATAAGACTCAATAAATATGGCATCCATCCCATTCTTACTACACAAAAAATTTCCTGTGCAGGTTTCCAAAAATATGTCACCAGTAAAAATCCTACCACGGTAACAATTAGCAACAATTGGGCACGCTTATATTTTGCGCCGGACTTAAAGATGCTATCATCCTTAATTAACTCATTGATTACAACAACCTGTGAAATGATAAATCCTACAAACAATGCAGTTGTCTGTACACTGACTGAATGAATATTCAAAATTCCCAGCAACATCGGCAATACGATAACTGACCCCGCCCAGACTATTCCAGACAGCAAGGCGATTGGTATATATTTGTAAAAATCATTCAGTTCCTCAACTGAATTTTTCTTTAAAACAATCCTATAGTCCTTGCGATCAAACGTTATAAAAAGCATAGCCAAAAAATCAATTACAAGACCCGTAAAAAGTATCTGTTGCGGTTTTATGACTACATCTCGAGCAAAAATCGTATACAGCAATATCAAAAATCTTGCAAAATTTGTTGTTAACAAATACTTAACAAATACAGCCAGGCTGCTGTAAATCTTCTTAGACGCAACTATAGCACCCAGCATAGCATTAAAACCGCCGTTTCCTCGCTTATCAGCATCAGACACTATGACGTCTGCTATAAACTTTAGTGCTTCACTACCTGTTTTCTTGCTGTCTTTAGAGTTTTTGACAAGCATAGGAGTATTGGTGTTTTTGGCCATGGTCATATCAAGACCGCCTTTTTCGAGCTTACCTGACAAAGTTGTGCTTTGAAGAAATCCCACATCAGCTTCTTTAAGTAAAATGATCTCGTCAAGCTCCCTTGCTAAAACGCCAACCACTTCCCCTTCGCTGTGTAAATTGGCAAGCAACTTTCGTTTTTGGAAGATAGAAAGATTTTCATACAGCTTATAGAGCGAAACGTTAGTGCGGATCAGATCCTCTTTCATAGTCAAAAGTTGCGCTCCCGTGACTATTTCTTCTTCGTTCTTAACAATTCCGAGAGACTCAGCCAAGATTCTGTTGTTATCTCCGAGGTCGTCAGATAACATTATTACTTTTATACCTGCAGCCTGACAAGCCGCTATATTTCTTGCTGCGCCGGGCAACATTTTTTCCTTAATTGCAACAAAGCCTTCAAACACCATGTCTGTTTGACAAGCGCTTATTCTTCTCAAATTATTATAATGAGTACTTTTGCTTGCGATAGCCACTATTCTGTAGCATTTTCTGCCCAGCTTCAAAGCTTCGGAGATGATCTCTGATTTTTTCTCCGAATCAAACAGATAGACTTTACCGTTTTCGGAATATGAAGTACATGCCGATAGAATATCCTCCAAAGTTCCCCTGCAGGCAACCGTATATCCGTTTTCTGAATTAACAAGAGTGGTATCAAACCTACTTATTTCACCCTTTGAAATGTGCTCAAGAATAGGATATTCCCTATCAAGATTGATGTTGTAGACCCTGCACCTCTGCGCAAGAGAAATAATCGCATCTTCCTCCGGAGAAAAGATATTTTCATTGTTCAAATTCTTGTTTATAAGATTTCCGGCACCATACAACCCGGTAGAAACTATAGCAAACTTAAGCGCCCTTTCAACATTTTCCGAAAAATGAACTTCCCCCTCCGAGTAAAGTGAATGGTTTACGAAAACCTTTTCCGCCTTAACCTCTCTAATCGAAAAAGCACCGTCTTTGTTAACCAATAAACAGGTTATATCCTTCAATTGATCAATTTTTGATATATTCTTTATAAGTGCCCCCGAGTTGATGTGCTTATTCTGTTTTACCGCAGAAAACAAACCGTTTGCAACTATTATATATGCTGAAATCAAATGAAACTCCGCATTAGAAGCCACCGCAAAAGCAAGAGCTGAAAGAAAAATACTCAGGAAGCTGGTTTCTATGGGACCAAACATAACCATAAGGATGACCAAAACAAAAATAGCACCGATCAGGCCTAAGCCCCACACCTTACTGTACTTTGTCATAAACGCGATCGGTCGAATATTATCATACGAGACCAAAGGTTTGGTTTTTTCCATTTTTCTGACAAGGGTATCATCGCCGGTACAGCAACAAATAGCTTTAGCTGTACCCTTTATGACAATTGTTGATGCAAACACCATATTAGCCTGTTGTCCGGGCGGAACATCATGAGTATACTTCAAAAAATACGGATCCTTCTCGGTAGGTTTGATTTCACCCGTAATATTAACTTCAAGAACCTGAAATCCGTCCGACTCCACAATTCTGGCATCTGCCGGGACCATATCTCCGGAGGATAAATAGATCAAATCCCCCTTCACAAGCTGTTCGCTTTTTATGAGATACATTTTTCCGTTACGCATAACCTTGGTTGTCGGCAAGGAAAGCTTACTCATGTCTTCAAATATCTTCAGAGCTTTATTATACGTGAAAACAGAGATAATAACATTAAAAATAGTAAGCCCGATTACAAACCACGCAACACTATCACTTTCAAATATTGCAGCCAAAAAAGAAATGATAAGCAACAACAAAGTTGTAGGATCCGTTATGATTTTCTTAAGACACGATTCAAACGAATGCTTCTTAACGGGATAAATAACGTTCATCTCATCGTTCTTTTGTCTTGTACGCAATACTTGAGGCGAAAGACCGGCATTAACGTCTGTATTCAATTTTTCAGCAACCTGAGCGACAGTTTTGTCATACCATCTTTCGTTCATGATAAACAACCTTTTCTTTTATTTGCATATAACAGCAATTTTATTTTCAACCATTTTTAGAGTAATAGCGGATATATTTGCAGAATACTCCTCAATGATTCTGTTCGCAATCTCGTCCTCTATATTTTTTTGAATATATCTTCTCATATTTCTTGCGCCAAACTTACTGCTGAAGGATTCCTTACCCACAAACTCAACGACATCATCATCGAACGAAAAGTCGATCCCTTTTTCTTCAATTCCTTTTTTCAAATCGTTAAGCATTATAGAAGCAATGGAAACGAACGATTTTTCGTCAAGAGGTCTAAATACAACGATCTCATCAATCCTGTTTATGAACTCAGGACGTAAAAATGCGCTTAGCGCCTTCTCTGTTCTGTCAACTGCTTTAGTGGTACCGTCTGCCGAAAAACCTGCAGCATTGAGGTTAATATCAGAGCCCGCATTGGTTGTCATAACAATGATGGTATTTTCGAAATTAACCTTTCTTCCTTGAGCATCTGTAATCGTACCGTCATCAAGCACCTGAAGAAGGATGTTCAGCACGTCTGGGTGAGCCTTTTCGATTTCATCAAAAAGCACTACAGAATAAGGCTTTCTTCTGATTTTTTCCGTAAGTTGTCCTGCCTCATCATATCCAACGTATCCGGGAGGAGCTCCTATTATTCTCGCAACAGAGTGCTTTTCCATAAACTCGGACATATCGAGCCTAATAATCGTTTCTGGAGAATCAAACAAATCGCCCGCCAGCGTTTTTACGAGCTCGGTTTTACCGACCCCTGTAGGTCCGGCAAAAATAAAAGAAACAGGCTTTTTCTTATATGATATTCCGGCACGGCTACGTTTAATCGCCCTTACGATCGCATCAACAGCCTCGTCTTGACCGACTATACGAGCCTTCAAACGTTTTTCAAGCCCAATCAAACGCTCGTATTCAAGCGAGGTTATCTTGCTGGCGGGGACGCCCGTCCACTTTTCAATCACAAAAGCAAGGTCGTGAACAGACAGTCTGATCTTACTGCATTTTTCGGATAACTCATCATATTTATTCTGCAAATTGATCTCATTGACCTTAAGATCGGCAAGCTTTTTGTACTTTTCAGCACTTCCCTCTTCGGTGTCTGTTTCCATGTTTTCGACTTCTTCTTTTTCCGATTTGACTTTTTCAAGCTCGGTTTTAACATTCGAAAACTCATCTATTATCGGGGTATTCAAAACAAGATAGGATGCCGCCTCATCAAGAAGATCGATGGCTTTATCGGGAAGGTATCTGTCTGTGATATAACGTTCAGAAAGAAGCACAATCTGGCGTACAATATCATTAGGAATTTTGATTCCGTGGAAATCCTCATAATAGCCTTTAATGCCTTTCAGAATCTCAACAGAATCATCAATTGACGATTCTTCGACAAGTACGGGCTGAAACCTTCTTTCGAGAGCGGAGTCCTTTTCAATGTATTTTCTGTATTCCTTGAGTGTAGTTGCACCTATAACTTGGATATCTCCTCTTGACAATGCAGGCTTAAGAATGTTCGCTGCATTCATACTTCCTTCTGCATCGCCCGCCCCTGCAATACTGTGCACTTCGTCAATAACGAGTATGATATTACCACGTTCTTTGACCTCTCCGATAAGCCCCTTCATTCTTTGCTCAAATTGACCTCTGAATTGTGTACCGGCAACAAGGGCAGTCAAATCAAGCAACTGAAGCTCTTTATTCTTCAACTTAAAAGGAACGTTTCCTTCCGTTATTTTTATAGCCAAGGCCTCGGCGATTGCAGTTTTACCGACACCCGGCTCGCCTATAAGACAGGGATTGTTTTTCTGTCTTCTGCACAGGATTTGGGTTACTCTTGCCAACTCATCGTCTCTGCCGATAACTCGGTCAATTTTCCCTTCCGCCGCCTTCTCATTAAGATTTACGCAGTATTGAGAGATAAATTTATCAGCTTTTTTCTTCTCTTTTTTCTCTTTTTTCGACTTAACGTCTTTGCTGTCCATTTCCGATTTTTCATCTGAAGATGGATTAACGGGAAACGCTCCAAACATCTTTCTTATATCAAATGCGGGAGCCCTTCCCTCTCCGGATTCATCAAAATCGTCTGTATCAGATTCCTCTGATGCCAGAGAAAGCATATTCTCCATTTCTGCATCCATCTGATCAAGATCGTCATCGGTAATGCCCATTTTTTCAATTATATCATTAACAGGCTTAATGCCTAGCTCGCGAGCACACTTTAAGCAAATACCCTCGTTTATGGTTTGACCGTTCTCTAATCTTGAAACAAAAACAACAGCCACCCTTTTTTTGCATCTTGCACACATTTCCATAAAATCACCTAAATTCAGCTAACAAAAAGTTTGATCCATTCAAAGTTATAAAAAAATTCAAATAATACAGTGCTTTCCACGGTCGTCATATTAATAACCTCTGGATAAACGGAGGAAACGACAGGAAGCACAATTTGCATAAAAGCACTGAAGATCATCAAATAAACAACAGCCATAACACAGCCAAGTCCCAAGGACAAAACCTTATTAATCGTGTTCAATACCGGAAGCTTAAATATGGTACTTAAAATAACACCCAATATCTTAAACAAAATAACGGTAAGGATAAAAACCACCAGAAACGCAACGGCATAAGAAAGAAGACCTACAATGTTCTCCGAAATAGCTTGTGCCATATTATCTGTAACTCTCGAGTTGATCTCGGTAGCCAGCTCGGGATTGTATTTTGTAAGCGTATTTGATACACTATCCAATTCAAGCAGTGAAGGTAATTTGTTTTCGGAAATCAAGTCAGACACAACATTGTTTATGCCGTCAAAAGCTCCCCTGTACAAAATATCATAAAGCCAAGTCGACACAACAGGAGAAAATATCTTACCGAATATAACGGCAAATATTACCGAACAAAAGCCGAGCAAAGTTTTAATAAACCCGCGACTGACAACTGATATTATCGTTCCTAAAATGATAAGAACAACGATTGAGTCTAAAACTATTGCCATAGATACTCCTTTCGAATTTTAGTCGGTGGTAACCCTGATCGTACGGTCAGAATAACACACTAAAACGCTGTTTTCGTTAACAACAAGCAAATCAATTGCGTTTCTTGCGGTGTCGTAATAATCTATATTTCCGTTAGAAATATTGATCTTACAGACTTTACCGTCCAACAGAACAAATACATACTTGTTATAACATCTGAGTTTTTTGGGTTGACCGTCAGCATCAGCGTTAAGGATCAGCTCACCACTCGAATCAAAAACAAGAACTCTCATATTATTTCCTACGATATTTTCGCTATATGTTAAAAGTGTATACTTGTCAGAAATTTCTGTTGTGATCGGCACCATATTCAATGGGAAGGTATACGTGTTGCGTAAAACAAACTCACTGTCATAAAACTCGATCTTGTCATCATATATTACCGAGTAACCGCCATCATCATTATACCCTACCTTGAGAGCCATTGAGCCTACAACCTCTGTTTTGGAACTGGGAGTTTCGGAAAAAGGCACGTAATTCATGATCTCTGAACAGTAATTACCATCCTTTGAATAAACAGAAGCAATCAAAACTTCAGAACTATCCCGATTAAATTCAACGTCCATAATATATTTGTCTTTATAAATAGAGCCTATTCTCTTAAAGCTCGAATTATACAAATAAACAGCAGATTTATATTCAGCCGTACGGGTAACAATAGCATACATACCGTCGTCACTGACAGCCGCTCCCGTTATAGGATAATCAAATACCTCTGTATGTAACTTTGAAAAAGTATTATACAAAGTACACGTGTATTCGCTCAATCCATAAACAAGCAGATATTTATCACTTGTTACAACAACGGGGTTTGAAAAACTACTTTCCTCGTTCATTCTTCTGTTACCTTGAAGATCGCACAGATAAAAATACGAACTTCCGGCGATTACAAGATCTCCCTTGTATAAAGCTAAATCGAGCTGAGCATCGGAATCGTAGGATATAGTGCTACCGGAGGTGGAAAAGTTAACATTCTCCCCCATTTCAAGGTCTTTGAAAAGGTATCTCAAATTTTCGACAGTGATCTCGTCTCTGAAAAGAACGACGGTGGTTAAAAGAAATGCCACCAAAAAGCAGATCGCCACGTATTTAGCAACCTTAAAACGCCCCGCTAAAACCATATAATATGAATTAACCTTTGGTTTTTTTTCGGATATACTTATTTGATTTTCCTTTTTTACTTCAGGAAGCATAATAATCTCCTCAATAAACGACTTTACTAAGATACAACCCCTCGGGTGGTGCCGTAAAGCCGGCATTTTTTCTGTTTTTTGACGCAATGATCTCAGGAATATCTCCGACAGCAATCTTCCTCTCGGACACCTCGATCAGAGTACCTACGAGTATTCTCACCATGTTATATAAAAAACCGTCTGCGGCGACGTTTATAATAACACGGTCCCCTTCGCGTCTCACTGTAAAATATTTTATTTCACGTACGGTATCCTCGACAGATGAGCCAACTGACATAAAGCCGGCAAAATCGTGTTTACCAACAAAATAATCAGCCGCATCCGACATAAGCTTTTCATCGAGAGTTTTCGGATAGCAAAAAGCTCGATTGTTCAAAAAAACGTTTCTGATAGGACTGTTCCAGATCAAATACTCATATTCTTTATATACGACGTCATACCTCGGGTGGAATGAATCGTCCTTGAATTCGGCATTCAGGACAGAAACGTCAACTGGTAAATAACGATTCATAACGATCGGTATTTTGTCGACGGGAATCGAAACATTATCATCCTTGAAATCGACGGCACAGCAAAAGGCTTTTGCGTGAACTCCGCTATCAGTTCTGCTGCATCCCGTAACTGAATATCTTTTACCAAATGAGCTTTCAACAGCATCCTGAACAGCCTTTTGTACTGTTGGAGCATTTGTTTGAACCTGC
Organism: Clostridia bacterium; assembly: GCA_017441005.1. Lineage (GTDB taxonomy): Bacteria > Bacillota > Clostridia > Oscillospirales > CAG-272 > RGIG1995. The sequence goes on from JAFSAM010000073.1 coordinate 38,144, forward strand.
CAACCGCTATATTCTGTTCCGTCATAAGAGACAATCAACTTACACTTCAAAATATCACCCAAATTATCATACTACAAGAACAGGTAAATAAATATTGATCAAAACAACACCTGCACACATAAGCACAGTTATAAACAGGAATATAAAATCCAGCGCCTTATATTTCAAAGATTTCATCCTTGTTCTTCCGCTTCCGCCCCTGTAGCATCTGCACTCCATTGCCGTTGCAAGGTCATCGGCTCGCCTGATTGATGAAACAAAAAGAGGAATAAGCACAGGAATCAAAGCCTTCGCCCTTCTTAAAAGACTTCCGGACGTGAAGTCGGCTCCCCTCGCCTTCTGTGCATTCATGATCTTATCGGTTTCTTCAATAAGAGTCGGTATAAACCTGAGGGCTATCGACATCATCATAGAGAACTCGTGTACGGGAAGCTTGATTTTTTTCAGCGGTGCCAGCAATTGCTCAATGCCGTCAGTTAAATTAATGGGAGACGTCGTATAAGTAAGCAAAATACTCGTTCCCGTAATTAAGCAAACTATACGAAGCACCATATAAAACGCAAAAAGCAGACCTTCGGCATATATGTGAATAAACTTCCACTCAACAAGAAGATGATCGCCCTTTGTCCAGAAAATGTTAATAACAGCAGTAAAAACTATTATAAACATAATGGGTTTAATACCGCGCAAAACAGGTTTTAATGGCAGTTTGCTTATAATAAGCAACAATACCACCGCAAGAAACATCAGAGCATAAGACACAGCAGACTCAGCCAAGAAGATAAACACGATAAAAACAACAGTAAGTATTATCTTCATGCGCGGATCTAAACGGTGAATGACAGAGTTACCGGGAAAGAACTGACCTAATGTAATATCACGAATCATCGTGCCCCTCCCCTCTTTTCAAGCGCCAAAAGGGTTGCCTTAATAGCACTGTCTACCGTAAAAACGTTTTCCGGGACATTTAAACCCATACTACGCATTTTTTTGAACAAATGCGTAATCTGCGGAACGTCAAGACCAACCTCGATGAGTTTGTCAGATTGTGCAAAGATATCGGATGTCTTTCCCTGCATATAGACCGAAGCTTTGTTCATAACAACGATCTCGTCACAATAAACTGCCATGTCCTCCATACTGTGACTTACTATGATCACAGTTGTCCCGGTCTGTCTTTGGAAGGTTCTGATGCCACCGAGAATCTCCTCGCGTCCGATCGGGTCAAGCCCTGCGGCAGGTTCATCGAGAATAAGGATCCCGGGCTTCATCGCCATAACTCCCGCAATAGCAACACGGCGTTTTTGCCCCCCCGAAAGATCGAACGGAGATTTATCAAAATACTCGTCTGTAATTCCACAGAAAAAAGCAGCTTCACTTACTCTTTTTTCAATTTCTTCTTTTTCGAGCTTCATATTTGTGGGACCGTATGCAATATCTTTTCTTACTGTTTCCTCAAAAAGCTGGTATTCGGGGTACTGCATAACCAAACCGACCTTGAACCTGACGGAGGTAATATCCTTTGGATTCTTCCATATATCTTCTCCATCCAAAAGAATAGTCCCCTCTGTCGGCTCGAGTAAACCGTTAAGCAGCTGAACCAAGGTTGATTTTCCCGAACCGGTATGACCTATAAGACCGGTAATAACACCGCTTTTAAAAGAAATATTTACATTGTCCAACGCTTTCTTTTCAAAAGGAGTACCCGCGCTGTAAATATATGATACGTCTTTTAAAGTTAGTTCTGCCATTTATCCAAACAACGAAGCCAGCGCTTCTGCTCCTTCATCAATATCAATAATATCAGACGGCAAAGTGATGCCGTATTTCTTTAATTCATAGATAAGCTCTGTCACCTGAGGCACATCAAGCCCTATCTGGTGAAGCTTACTTACGTTAGAAAAAACCGCCTTAGGCTTATTGTTCATACAAACGTGACCCTCATTTATAACAATGACTCTATCTGCGTTTACAGCCTCATTCATGTTATGCGTAATATGAATAACAGTAATTCCCTTTTCTTTGTTAAGCTTTTCAATAGCCCTCATTACGTCCTTTCTGCCCGAAGGGTCAAGCATAGACGTCGCTTCATCGAAGACAATGCACTCCGGAAGCATCGCTATAATACCCGCAATAGCTACTCGCTGTTTTTGACCGCCCGAAAGCTGAGCCGGAGAATGACGTGCAAATTCAGTCATCCCAACCTCTGCAAGAGCACCATCGACCCTCTTTCTGATTTCTTCGGGCTCAACGCCGAGATTTTCGGGACCAAAAGCAACGTCTTCTTCTACCACAGAAGAAACAAGCTGATTATCGGGATTCTGGAAAACCATACCGATTCTTTGACGGACAGAATATACCTCATCATCCGTCATTTGATCGGAAGTAATATCCAGCCCATCTATAACAATTTTTCCGCTTGCCGGGGCAAGGATCATATTGAGGAGCTTAGCAAGGGTAGATTTACCCGAGCCGTTATGCCCCAGGACCACTACAAACTCACCCTTTTGAATTTCAAAAGATACGTTTTTCAGTACAGGAATATCCTCATCGTTATCGTCCTTATAACTGAAACATACGTTTTCGACTTTTATAAAAGCTTCAGACATTATTTTTCTCCAATATAGAATGATGACGCACCGCAAGGTAAAATTTCTCCCGTCTCGGTTACCTTGAGTCCGATTTCATCAAGTTCGGTTCTTCCGCCGAATTTTGATTTTATTTTAGTGTTCAAAATATAACCTACTGCCGCAGGCGATAACCCCGTAGTATAGGAATTAACAAGAAAGAAAAGCGGATCGTCGCTCAAAACACAGGCAGCTTTGCCGATAAAATCAGCAATACACTCTTCAAGCTTCCAAACCTCTCCTCCGGGGCCTCTGCCGTATGAAGGAGGATCCATAATTACGGCGTCGTACTTATTACCCCTTCTTATTTCGCGCTCGACAAATTTCTGACAGTCGTCGACAATGTATCTTATGGGAGCATTTTCAAGTCCCGAAAGCCTTGCATTCTCCTTTGCTTGAAGTGTCATTCCCTTCGAAGCATCTACGTGAACTACGGAAGCCCCCGCTTTAGCACAGGCAACCGTTGCTCCGCCCGTGTATGCAAAAAGATTAAGCACCTTAATAGGTCGGCCCGCATTCTTAATGAGATCGTACATTTTTTCCCAGTTAACAGCCTGTTCGGGAAAAAGACCTGTATGCTTGAATCCCATCGGTTTCAATACAAAAGTGAGATCAAGCTTTTCAAATCTAATGTTCCACTGCTCCGGAAGCTTGTTTTGATTCCAGGCGCCTCCTCCCGATTTTGAACGGGAATAAACGGCATCCGGCTTTTTCCAAGCGGGATGTTTTTTCATATCATTCCAGATCACCTGCGGATCGGGACGTACAAGTGTATATTTTCCCCAGCGCTCGAGTCTTTCGCCGTCACTGGTATCAAGCAATTCATAATCAGTCCAATTGTTTGTATAACGCATTACGATTCACCACGTCATTCATCAATATCGTCCAAGGTCATTTGTGCATCATTTATACCCTTATAAGGCAAGCCCAAATGCTCGTATCCAAGCTTCGTGACACAACGACCGCGCAATGTGCGGCTGAGGAAACCGAGCTGCATAAGATATGGTTCATAAACATCTTCGATAGTAACCGCCTCTTCACCGATGGTGGCAGAAAGCGTCTCAAGTCCCACAGGACCGCCGTTGTAGATGTTTATAATCGTCTCAAGCATTCTTCTGTCGACGTTGTCAAGACCGAGCTCGTCTATCTCAAGCATACTTAAAGCATATTGCGCAATTTCAAGATCTATCTTTCCCTCGCCCTTGACTTCGGCAAAATCACGCACTCTCTTCAAAAGACGGTTGGCAATTCTCGGAGTTCCCCTCGAACGGGATGCAATCTCATAAGCACCGTCATCATCTATCTCGACGTTAAGCAGACCGGCACTTCTTGTAATTATCCTTGCAAGTTCGTCAGGAGAATACATTTCAAGCTTTGAAATAACACCAAATCTGTCACGAAGAGGGGTGGAAAGCTGTCCCGCTCTGGTGGTTGCACCTATAAGAGTAAACTTAGGCAACGGAAGCCTTATACTTCTTGCCGCAGGACCTTTACCGATAATAATGTCAAGCGCGTAATCCTCAAGTGCGGGATAGAGTATTTCCTCAACTGATCTGTTAAGTCTGTGAATCTCGTCGATAAACAGTATATCGTTCTCTCCCAAATTGGTAAGGAGCGCCGCCAGATCCCCCTGCTTTTCTATAGCAGGTCCCGACGTGATCCTGATGTTTACCCCCATCTCGTTAGCAATAATCGAAGCTAAAGTTGTTTTACCGAGTCCGGGAGGACCATAAAGCAAAACGTGATCAAGCACGTCGCCGCGTTTTTTTGCCGCCTCTATATAAATCTTAAGATTCTCCTTTGCCTTGACCTGACCGACGTATTCCTCAAGGGTGGTTGGACGAAGGCTTACTTCCGTAACAGAGTCCTCCTCGGTATACGAGGTCGACATAATTCTGTTTTCAAATTCACTGTCAAATTCTTCGGTAAACATAAATTATTCCTCCGTCATTTCATCAATCGTTTCAGCGCTTCGCGAATAATATCCTCAAGCTCCATATTCTGTACGTTAAGTCCGCGCAAAGCAGCTGCCGCCTCAGACTGCTTATAACCGAGTACCATAAGCGCATTCTGAGCTTCACTCATTTTCTCGGAGGCGTTACCTCCGACAGCGACGGTATCAACAGAAACATCTTCTCCGATCGGTACGGTTTTGGCAATTTTATCTTTAAGTTCGAGAACGATCCTTGCCGCAGTTTTTGCTCCGACGTTTTGAGCTTTTGAAATAAGCTTTGTGTCTCCGTTCATAACCGCAACAGCGAAGCTTTCCGGCGAAAGCGCAGACATGATGTTTATAGCGGCCTTGGGACCTACTCCGGAAACAGTAATGAGCAGCTTAAAAGTATCTCTCTCCTCGGTGTCATAGAAACCAAAAAGCTCAACACCGTCTTCGCGAACGCTGAAATGCGTATACAACTTTACCTTCTGTCCGGGTGTTTTAAGATATCTTTGTGTGTTCAAACTCACTGTAAGACAATATCCAACCCCATTGCAATCGACTACAGCCATATTAGATTCAACGGCGACAAGCTCGCCCGATATATGATAAAACATGAAACGACCTCCTGAATATTAACGGAATTTTGATAACAGCGACCCGTTGGTATGTGCGTGACAGATTGCGATCGCCAAAGCATCAGCTGTATCGTCAAGTTTGGGCTTTTTTTCAAGATTCAGAAAGCTGACCACCATAGCAATAACCTGCTTTTTCTCAGCCCTTCCGTAGCCGACTATAGCTTGTTTTACCTGAAGAGGGGTGTACTCAAAAATTTTGAGCCCGTTGTTCACGGCGCACAATAGCATCACGCCCCTCGCTTCAGCAACAAGAATCGCCGTCTTTTGATTTGTGTTAAAAAACAATTCTTCGATAGCGACACAATCCGGATGGTACATCTTAATAAGTGTATCGAGCTCATCGTAAATCACTTTAATTCTATCTTCCGGATTCGTATGTGCGGGAGTAGTAATAGCCCCGTAAGCCAAGGTCTTAAAACGCATATTTTTATATTCAATTATACCGTACCCTACAATGGCATAACCGGGGTCGATACCCAATATAATCATAGAAACACCTATATATATTTAAAATCATAATATTATAACATATATTTCCCAAACTGTAAAGAGTTTAACTGTTAATTTTGTGTTATGTAATATAAAGGATTGTCCCGCATATAATTGAGTTGAAAGGAAGAATAATATGATCCTTGATACACTAATCGAAAAAAGCATTCCGTTTGATGTTTTGAAGAAGATCCGGGAAATGCCTAGCTTAAATGAAATAAGACTCCGAAAGGACTGCCCCTTCTGTCTCGTAGCCGATGGCAAAAACTATGTTTTCAGCTATGTAACTACCAAAAAAGAAATCGATCAATGCATAAACATTCTTTGCAAAAACTCCGTCCATACATATTATGAATTTATAAACCAAGGTTATATCCCTACCGATAACGGTTACAAAGTTGGGGTATGCGGCAAAGCGGTTTTAGAAAAGAAAAACATAATAAACATATCCGAGATAACAGGAATAAACATAAGAGTCCCCGCGCAAAAAGTCAGTATATCAAGCGATTTTTTGGCCTTCCTTCCCTACAGCAAGGGACTTCTGGTATACTCTGCGCCAAATGTTGGAAAAACCACATTTTTGAAGTGTGTTGCCGCACATCTATCATTACCCCCTTACAACAAAAAGGTGTGCGTTGTTGACTGCAAAAACGAAATATATTCCGATACACTTCACAAAAAATGCCCGATAGATTTTTTCATAGGTTATCCCAAGTACGAGGCAATAGAAATGGCCGTAAGAAACATGTCGCCTGATTTTATAATTTGCGACGAGATCGGCCTGACAGATGACGTAACACCGCTCATTGAATGCAAAAACTCCGGTGTCTCGGTAATATGCTCCGCCCACGCAGATACACTGAACGACTTAGTAAAACGAAAAAATATACTTGAAATGCAAACAAAAAAAACGTTCGGCGGCTATGTTGGAATCAAGTTAGAAAAAACAAACCGCCGATACACCTTTACCGATGCCGAGGAGATACAGTGATAAAACTAATAGGAGCTTGCGCGATAATAATTTGCACATTAGGTATGGGACTCCACATAACCGGAAAGAACAAAAAAAGCCTAATATTTACAAAAGAAATGCTCGAACTAATGAAGCACGCAAAAGATAAAATCGAATATTATAATGCTCCGATCGACGAGATTTTTGAAAGCTATACTGCCAAAAAACCACAATTTATTGATTCGATAAACAAAATCAAGACAGATGGATGGGAAAGCGTAACCGAAATGCAAAACGAAATAAATCTTTCGAAGGAAGTCCAAAGCATTATCAACGAATTCGGAAACAAGCTCGGAAAAAGCAACAAACAGGATCAGTTGTCTATGTGCAATTATTGCATAAACAGACTCGAAAACATATACAAGGATATGCAAAAAAACCTCCCCGAAAAAAACAAAGTCACCGTTGCGCTGTGCATCTACAGCGGGCTAATGATCATCATACTGTTTATTTGAGGTAAGAAAAAATGGATATTTCACTCATACTCAAGATTGGAGGAATCGGACTGCTTGTAAGTGTTATCTGCCAGGTACTTTCAAAGTCAGGACGAGATGACCAGGCAATGCTTGTCTCGATTGCCGGAATAATAATTGTGCTTATGTTTCTGATCAAAGAGTTTTCATCGCTGATAAATTCAATCAAAAGCATATTCGGACTATAACTAATATGGATTATATGATTCTGTGCGGTACTGCCATTCTCGCGGTAGTGCTCATTTTGGTGTTCAAGCAATTAAAAAGCAACTATGCACTCCCCCTGGCGACTGTCTTCGGGATCATCCTAATGAGACAAGCCTTGAAAAATCTTGCTCCGGAATTATCTTTTTTTAATTCGATCACTGAAAAGTTAATTCTCCCCCGGACCGGTAATATAATATTAAAAATTTTCGGCATCTCAATGATCGTTGAAACAACGGCAGACATTTGCAGGGATGCAAACGAAAACACAATTGCATCAAAAATTGAACTGATCGGCAAGGTGGAAATATTAATCATAACCCTCCCGCTGATCAAAGAGATATTAAAAATAATAGAATCACTTATGCTGAATTGAGGTAACAATTGAAAGCAGTAAAAACAGTATTTCTCACGTTTATTATAATAAGCTTTTTGGCTATAGAGGCACACGCATTCGATCCGCAGAAAATAGAGAATGAAGTAGACATTTCCCCCATAATAGAAGCTGTTCCCGACGCTGAAAGAGAGTATATTCCAAATGGCGAAAATGCATTGGATATAGCCTATAAAACAGATACCGGATTCATTATTTCGTTAGGTCTGAAAATACTCAAAAAAACACTCCCCAAGACTGCAAAAACACTTTGCACGCTACTCTGTTTTATTGTATCCGTTTCATTGATAAACTCAGGAAAAAACAGTATTTCTTCTCCTTTTTTCGCAAATGCACTTACGTATGCAACACTAACAGCATCAGTCGTTTTTACTTACGGAATTCTAATGTCGCTGTGGGAAACACTCGAAATTTATATGACAAGCATAAATACAGTTATCAATGCCATGCTCCCCTCAATGGCATTGATATACACAATGGGCGGCAACGCAACTGCTGCGGTAGTCAGTACATCCGGAATAACGTTTATTATAAGTATATTAAATGTCATTTTTCAGCATGGAATGCTGCCTTTGATCAAAATCTGCTACGGCTTAAGCATAGCAGAGGCTGTCGGTGCCATAAACGGAATCAGAGAAATAACAAAAACCGTAAAAAACATTTACACCTTTGTATTGTCAACATCTATGACACTGCTGTCGATTTTTTTACTTTTTAAAACCAATATAGCTGCATCCGCTGACGGAGCCGCAGCAAGAACTATTAAATTTGCAGGCAGCTTTATTCCGATAATAGGAAGCGCAATAGGCGAATCCATAAGAACGGTTATGTCCGGAGTTGAACTAATCAAAAACTCTGTCGGATTTGTCGGTATAATCATTCTTATCGTAATCACACTGCCGACATTGTTACATATTCTTACCACAAAAATCTGCATAGATATTTCGTCGGGAATTGCCTCTGTCCTCGAATGCGAAAAAGAAAGTGCGTTACTAAAAGAACTATCTTCGATCCTCGGCTTTTCCCTCGCTATAACAGTATGCGTCGCAATACTGCTTTTGTTTGAAATGACGGTATTTATAAGCATTTCTCCGGTCCTGGGAGGTAATTGATGACAGAAATAAAGCAAGCACTGTACACCGTTGCCGTAATAGCTGTATCAGCAGGTATATTTAATTTATTTACACAATCCTCAACACTAAAAAAGTACACAAAATACGCCTTATCTCTGACTATAACAATATCCCTGCTTTATCCTTTGACCGCATTAGGGGATAATCTGCCCGACCTGTTTTCAGAGATAGACATTCCGCAAAACACGCTAACCACTCCGCAAGACGATTATCTGATCTCTGCATTAAAGCAGTCTATAACCGAGGAAATATCAAACTACTTTCAAATACCGACGGATGTATTTGAATCCGAAGTTATGACATCAATACATCCTGACGAAATACTGATCGATTCTATTCACATAAAAATAACGGACAAAAGCTATTACAGATACGCCGAAAGAATCGAATATTACCTAAAAAGCACCTTTGGATGCCAAATTAAAGTGACACAGGAGGCGAAATAAAATAAATGCAGAATAATATATTTACATCATTAAAAAAAAGCAAGGGCATTCTTTTATTGATTGCCGGAGTTTTGTTCGGTGGGATTTTGCTTCTGTCAGATTTCAATTCCCCCACCGAGATGTCCCCATCCCCTACTGTAACCCAAGATAATGAGGATTACGTTGAAAAGCTCGAGACAAGACTAGAAGAATTGATAAACAAAATAAGCGGCGTATCCGATACACAAGTACTTATAACACTAAAAAGCGGAAGCGAATACGTCTATGCATCAGACAGTACCGAAAAAAACGAAAAGCACGTAATCGTGGAAGACGGACTTGTTTGCGTAAAAGAATATATGCCTGCAATAGAAGGTGTTGCCGTGGTGTGTAACGGAGGTAATTCACCTGCAGTACGTGCCAAAATAACAGAAATGCTGCGCTCTGTTTTGGGAATATACAGCACTCACATATACATAACCGAATAAAAAAAGTAATAAAACAATAAAGCAACTCATATAATCTACCATAACAACCTATTATTATCGGAGGAATCCCACAATGGAAATAAGATCTCTATGCATCAGCCCGAAACACATCAGCAATAAACTTTCAACAACGTTCAAAAAAACCAAAGAAAAGATGAAAAGCAAAAAATTCTGGAAGCTCGACAAGAAAAAAGTTATGGCAGCAAGTGCGGTTCTTTTGATAGGTGCAGCTGTGTATTTAAACTACGTATTCTTCCTTGAAGATACAAAAGACACTATGACACAAAATGATATCGTATACGAAAACTCATTGGCAACAAACAGCAATACAGACCCATCTAACGAGGTAAACTATTTTACTCAGGCTGTGATGGACAGACAAAAAGCAAGGGATGAAGCACTCGAAGTACTGCAAATCGTAGTCGAAAACGAAGATGCGCTCGCTTCGTCAAAAGACAGCGCTCTTCAGCAAATGTCTAAGATCGCAGAAGACATGCAAAAAGAATCAAACATTGAATCCTTGGTCGTATCAAAAGGATTTGAAGAGTGCGTCGCTGTTATAAGTGAGGGAAAATGCAATGTAATAGTAAAAACCGAAGGCCTCCAGGCAAATGAAATATCTCAAATAAAAGAAATAGTCTACGAACAAGCCGCAATCAATCCTTTAAATATAAAAATTATAGAAAAAAATTAAATAAAACATATAAAAAAACGCGTAATAAAACATTTTATTACGCGTTTTTTGCGTCTTATATTCAAAAAATGAAAACAAGCAGTATGCAAACCATACTGCCTGAATGTAAAACCGGCTCCGCTATTGCGAAGGGGTTATTTTTCTAAAACATAGACTCTCATGTTACGTCTGCCAAAGGCAAAAAGATCTTCAAGAGTGCCTTCCATATATACGTCAATAATGTTACCCTTTATAGCACTTCCGGTATCCTCTGCAGAAACAACACCTATGTCTTTATAAGGTCCTGTAACATAACAGGTACTCCAAAGAGGAATAACTCTCGGGTCAACAGCAATTACACCAACTCTCGCCGGAGTTCCACAGAATGTAATATCACCGGAGCCGTCCGCTTTTCCATAACAAGTAGCTTGAACGTCAACATAATACGAATAACTGTAGGTTTTTCCGTCTTTTCCGACAAAAGTACCACCGACACCAACCTCAACTACCTCGGTAACAGGATCAAGAGAAGTAACCTGAGCTACAAGCTCCTCACTGTCATAAACGCCGTTGATGTATTTCTTTTTGTAAGTGCTTGACAAAGCACCTTCAGCACCCTTGGTAATAACTTTCTTGGTTCCCTTTGGAATCGTCTGGAGCTCAATGGTGGTTGTTTCATACGGAATAACTGAATCGACAACAACCTCTTCATAAGTGATTGAATCGATAATAACCTCCATACCGTCATAAACAACAGTATCAAGTGAATGATTCACAACACAAGTATCATCAAGAACGATCTCTTTATCTTCAAGAATCTCACCAAGCTCAACTGACTCAGTTGAAAGGATAAGCTTGTCTCCCCCTCTGTCGATTACGGAAAAAGTAACGGTGGGTTTAAAACCCGAGAAAACAGAGTTATATGAAGAATACTCAGGAGAATTAAGAGAGTAATCAGGTGTAGCGGCCATTACTGTGTTGTCAAATGCAATGTTCGCAGCAATTACAGTTGCAACAAGCAAAACCACTGAAAGAAGTATCAGTAAGGATACAAGAAGTTTTTTTCCTGATCTTCTTTCTCTTAATCTTGAGATCTGTGTACCCGATGATCGGTTGGAATACAGTTCATATTTTTTTAAATTATTCTGAACTTGCATATTCTCCTCCTTAAAAAGTGTACAAATGAAGCTGTTAAACATTCATCGGTACATCGGAAACGTGTAGATTATATCATAAAAAAATAAAATTGTCAACTTTTTGATGGTAATATTTGGTAATTGGCAAAATGTTAATTTTAACATTTTGCTTTGTGCAATATACCCAAAAGCTAAATTTGCAATAAATAAAACCCCAAAAACACTCAAAAGTCGTTTTTTCAACTTTAAAATTTCTGCGTTTTGCACAAACAAAATATGCGCAATAAACCGTGTTTTTTCAAATAATACGCCTTTTTTACATCTTTTTTTATCATTCTAATCCATAAATAAAGCGCCGGCCACCTCCTATCATTGTATTTTCTTCAATTAACCTTTAGACAAAAAACGCATAATTTGATATTAAGTACCTCCTCGTTCAAATATATTCAAAGGAGAACAAAACTATGAACAGTACACCCCTCACTTCCCTTTCTCCGGGAGAAAGCGGAATTGTAAATACGATCGACAACTCATCACCAATAAAAACACGACTCCGCGATATTGGCTTTACAAACGGGGCAACAGTCAGGTGCGAATTCGCAAGTCCGTTTGGTGATCCGATTGCATATAAAATAAAAAACACGACCGTAGCCCTGCGGAAAACGGATGCGTCTGATATATCAGTAATAAAAAAAACAAGGAGATTGATACCATGGGACTAAGCGGAAGCTCGGTCGGCAGAAACTTACTTAAAGAAGTAACCGACATAAAAAGCAACTCTAATGACAGGAAAGTGATCGCGTTGGCAGGAAACCCAAACGTCGGTAAAAGCTCCCTGTTTAATCTGATCACAAAACTACACCAGCATACCGGAAACTGGCCCGGAAAAACAGTACAAGTAGCAGTTGGAAACGCTGTACACAATGGAAATAATTATGTATTCGTAGACCTCCCGGGGTGTTATTCACTTTTTTCAAGATCTCCGGAAGAGGACGTAGCAAGAGATTTTATCGAATCAAACATCGCCGACGTCACAATTATCGTTTGCGATGCTACCGCACTTGAGCGCAATCTTACTCTTGCTATGCAGATCAAGGAATTGACGCCCAACGTGATACTTTGCGTAAATCTACTCGATGAAGCAAAAAAGAAAAACATATCAATAGACCTTGACACCCTTTCAATTCAACTAAATTGCCCCGTAATAGGTACCGTAGCACATAAGAGTGACAGTATTGACAAAATATTTGACGCACTCGAGAAATATTCACCACCGTCAACCGATGAGAAATCAGATATTAACGAGATAAAAAAAGCCCCCGACAATCCGGAAGCTCAAAAATCTACCACAGAAAACACAGAAGAATATATAAACATAATATCCCAAAAAGCCGCTGAGATCACAAGCCTCGCTGTGAAAGAAAAAACTGAAAATACCACTGATCTCAAAATCGACAAAATTATAACAAACAGGTACTTGAGTTTCGTTATAATCTTTTTTTTGCTGATAACTGTATTTTGGATCACAGTTGCAGGCGCAAATTATCCATCAAGGCTGCTCTCTCATCTATTCAGCTCGGCAGAAAAACCGCTTTATAATCTAATGTATTCTTTAAAAATCCCAAAAACAATATGCGATATGACAGTCTACGGTGTTTACCATATACTTACCTGGATCATATCTGTAATGCTCCCTCCGATGGCTATATTTTTTCCGCTCTTTACCTTGCTTGAAGACATCGGATTTCTTCCGCGAATCGCATTCAATCTCGATAAATGCTTTCAAAAATGCTCGACCTGCGGAAAACAAGCATTGACTACGTGTATGGGCTTCGGTTGCAATGCTGCGGGGGTGATCGGTTGCAGAATAATAGATACCCCGAGAGAAAGAATGATAGCAATTCTCACAAACAGCTTTATCCCCTGCAACGGTCGATTTCCCGTCATAATATCGCTGATCACGTTGTTTTTCATTTCCGATTCTTTCATCGGGTCATCAAGCATTCTTCCGGCTGTAATTCTCGCTCTGTTTATTGTATTAAGCATATCAGCCTCTCTTTTGGTGTCAAAACTGCTGTCAAAAACGATACTGAAAGGACTTCCTTCTTCATTTACACTTGAATTACCGCCTTACAGAAGACCGCAAATCTCAAAAATAATCATACGATCGATTTTTGACAGAACACTATTTGTTTTAGGAAGAGCCATAACCGTTGCAGCACCCGCAGGATTGATTATTTGGGTGGCTTCAAACACAACTATAAACGGCTTGTCAATTTTAGAACACATAGCCGATTTTTTAGATCCTTTGGGTAGGATCATGGGACTTGACGGTATAATACTGACCGCGTTTATATTGGGCTTTCCAGCAAACGAAATAGTATTTCCGCTCATTTTGATGATGTATTCTTCAAGCGGTATACTTTCCGAAACGGGAAACTTGTTTGCTGTAAAGCAAATTCTTATATCAAACGGATGGACTTTCGTAACTGCACTGAATACCATAATATTTATGCTTTTCCATTGGCCTTGCTCAACAACTTGTCTGACGGTCAAATCAGAAACAAAATCGGTAAAGTGGACTTTGGTTGCATTTGCATTGCCGACTTTATTCGGTATACTTCTCTGTTCGTTGATAAATCTGATATCAAATATTTTGTTATAAAACAAAAGATCCGACAGACTTAAATTGAATGTCGGATCTTTCCTTTTTATTTCCCCGTAGAGCCGAAACCGCCTTTACCTCTTACAGTATCGGACAGTTCATCCTTTACTTCAAATTCGACCTTAAGAAAAGGTGTTACGACCAGCTGGGCAATCCTTTCGCCGTTGCTGACTGTCTGCGCTGTACTACCGTGGTTATGCAACGCAACCATAACCTCTCCTCTGTAATCTGCGTCTACCACTCCGACCTTATTGGCAGGAGCCAACCCTTTTTTGGAAGCCAAACCACTTCTCGCATAGATGAGACCCGCATACCCTTCCGGGATCTCCATAGAAAGTCCCGTATGTATCAAAACCGTTTCCGAAGGGTTGACAGTCACGTCCGAATCACAAACTGCATACAAATCCGCCCCTGCTGAAAACTCCGAACCAAAAGTAGGGATAACCGCTCTTTCATCCAATTTTTTTATATTTACCTTCATCTCTGTTTCTCCTTTTTTAAAACTTAAACTTAACCTTACCATCTTCGAGGTAAAGCGTCGCATCAAAATTTTTGTTATTCTTAGAAATAAAACCGTTGATCTTGTAAGTCTCCCCATCACTCAAAAGCTTTTTCATATTTGCTAATGAAATGACTCTTCCGCATATTTTGGAATTTACCGTAAACTTACAGCCGCTTTCTTTATAACCCGTACAGCCGTAACCGAAACGGGTCCTTACAACATCTTTTCCGCATAGAGGACACTTTCCCGCAACGTCACCGTAAAAGCCGAAATCATTGTCTTGTTCAGGCGGAAGGCTTCTTTTTTCAAAGACCGATGATATCTCTTTCTTTGCGAGTTCGACACTTTCTTCAATTGTCATTTCATCTCTGTAAACCCTCTTCAATGCTTTACCAAGCTCTGATGTCTTGTACTTATCCATGCTTATATTCATCATAGTCAATGATTCAATCAAATATTCACCGCCGGGCAGTATGTGATAAACGTCTTTTTTCAGTTCTATATAGCCGCTTTTGCGAGCATTGTCAATTATTCCTGTCCTTGTAGCTTCCGTACCAAGCTCAAGCCCCTCAAAGATCGCCCTGTATTCCTCCTCGTCACTCTCGCTGTCTATATTATTTTTGTCGTCCTTAAAAGGATTTTTAAGGTAATTGTTCAATGTTTCGATGGTATAGTGTTTAGGAGGCGTTGTTTCCTTTTCAACAGTCTTAAAGTCTATATTTACCGAGTCGCCCTTTTTCAATGCAGGCAAGACCTTATCCTTTTTGGTGTAGTCATCATACTTCGTCCAGCCTTTATCGATCATAACCACGCCTTTAAGCACAAAATCCTCGTATTCTCCCACGGAAATCGTTATCTCAGAACGGTTTACGACGCACTCCTGCGCACAAAAGACCGCTACAAAACGCCTGAACACAGCAGAATAAACCTTCATTTCATCCTCCGAAAGCTTTTTCTTATCGGGAATGACCATTGTAGGCGTAAGTGCCGAGTGAGACTCGATCTTTTTATCGTCAAAAATTGTCTTCTTGTCCTTAAATTCAACAGGATAGCCCATCTTACCGATAACATCAAGCAAAGATTTTATTCTGCTCTTTTCATTTGTGGCAAGATATTCGGAGTTTGTTCTCGGGTAACTTACATAGCCCTCTTCATAAAGCTTTTGTAAAATAGCAAGACTTTTTTCCATCGGCATCTTATATTTTTTGCCAAGGTGATTCTGCAGCTTTGTCAAAGAATAAAGTTTACCCGGAGAGACTGTTTCAACCTTCTTTTTTACAGACTTAACGACAGCTCCTGCATCATTATATTTCTTACAAAGATTTTCAGCATCGACCAACTTTTCCTTTGCAAACTTTTCTTTACTTAAAAGCTCGATCTCCTCGTCATTGGTCTTTTCGTTGCTTTGAATACCGTAATAGGTTTCAGGCACAAAGTTACGAATAGCCATATCCCTGTCGTATATTGCTTTGACTATAGGCACTATAACCCTGCCGACACGAAGCAGTGTTCCGCATTTTAAGGTTGCATATCTTGTCAGATTCACACCGTAAAGCCAATCAATATACGTCCTTGCCAGCCCCTCGTTTGCGAGATTATCATAATAGGACTCATCCTTCATCGTAAAAAGTCCGTCTATAATAGTGTCCGCTGTTTGATCGGGCAGCCAAAGGCGGGTCAATCTTTTGGGAGACTCCAAAGCCTTTGCTATACAGATCCTTACAATTATTTCACCCTCGCGATCCGAGTCTCCCGCATTGATTATGGTATCAACGTCGGGTCTGTTGCATAAATATTTAATTGTATTAAACTGTTTTTCGATCCCGGCATCATTGGTTTTATCGGGATTCCTTTTTAAAACAAACTTAAAATCATCAGGGAAACAAGGGATATTATCTAAACACCAATGCTTTACGCCGTCAGGCAACGGTTTATAATCCTCTATATCAGCAAGAGAAAAAAGGTGACCGAATGCCCACGTGACAATATATTCATTCCCCTCGTAATAGCCGTTTTTACCATGCATATCTCCGATTGCAGCGACTATATTTCTGCCCAAACTGGGTTTTTCGGCAATGATCAGTTTCAATACGTTTGCTCCTTACTTGTTTTGCGGTTTGAAATACTGGTAATAATTACAACGGATCATACCGTTGTAAAGCCTTCTTATTTTGTCGGCACGCCTTCCGTATCTTCTTTCGAAGTTTTCATCATTCGTCAGGATATAGATCTGCCATCTGTCAAGTTTCTTAAAAGCTTTTCCCATGTTTTCATAAAGCTTAAACACGGCGTCGGCATCGGACAAGCGTTCTCCGTAGGGGGGATTACATACAACAGTACCCTTTCTCCCCTCCGTATCGATATCCAAGGCGTTTTTTTCAAAGCACTTAATGTATTTAGCCATACCCGACTTTTGTATATTCCCTTGCGCGATACGTAATACCTCTTTATCTATATCGCTTGCATAAGCACAAAATTCAACGTCTTTTTTTATGTTTGACAAGGCCTCATTTCTGGCATTTACAAAAACTTCGGATGAAATATTATCAAACTTCTCGCATATAAAACTGTTATTAACATTAGGCGGTGTGTTTGTCATGATCATCGTAGCCTCGATCGGTATAGTAGCCGAGCCACAAAATGGATCCCAAAACAAAACGTCCTCCCTCGGTCTTGCGATCTTCGCCATTGCAGCAGCAAGTGTCTCGCGGATAGGCGCACCGCCCGAGGCGGCTCTGTACCCTCTTTTATGGAGCGGCACTCCGGATATATCGATCATAAGATCGCCTTTATCGTTAAAAATGAAAAACTCTATCTGCTTTTTCACTCCGCATTCATCAAACCAGCCAATGCCGTATTTATCTTTTAGGCGTTCAACAACAGCCTTTTTAATTATCTTCTGGCAATCCGGCACCGAAAACAGCTTCGATTTTATAGAATGACCCTTAACAGGAAATTCATCGTTTATACCGATCCATTCTTCCCAAGGTAAAGCTTTTGTACTGTCAAAAAGCTCTGTGAATGAATATGCCGAAAAGCTTCCGAGCTTGAGATAAATTCTTTCGGCAAATCTGAAGTTTATATTGCACCTTGCAAATGCAGTCATATCTCCTTCAAAGTATACTCTGCCATCAATAGTTTCTATTCTTTTATAACCCAAAGCATCTATCTCTTCGCCCACCAATTTTTCAAGTCCAAAAAGACAGGTAGCAACAAAAACAAACTTTTCAGCCATTACAATTCTCCGGAAAATATTAATATATAGAATTATACATTTTATTGCAAAAAAAGTCAAGAAAACGATATATTATTAAAAATAAAAAAATATAAATAACAAAAAAATACTTGACACTAAAAAAAATAGATGGTAAAATATATGTATTGTAAAAGGGAGTAGCTTACGCGGTATTTCTGCGTCTTCTGATCGTCAAGACAACTTGAGTATTTCAAGTTCGGTCAGATGATACTTTTTTGTATTTGGCAAGACTTTTACGGTGCATAGCCGTAACGGTCTTTTTTGATTTTGTAAGAAAAAATATTATATAAACAATTAAAAGGAGAAAAAAATGAAAGCACATTTAGCTCAAACTTCCGAAGTACTCAAGCACTTTGAGACAACGGAAAACGGCCTCACCACTGCCGATGCACAAAGCAGGATTGAGAAGTACGGCAAAAACAAGCTGATTGAAGCAAAAAAAGAAACAATGCTCCACCGCTTCCTGAAGCAGTTGGCTGACCCGATGATCATCATTCTTCTGGTTGCTGCGGCAATATCCGCTGTTGTTGCATTCGTAGAGGGTGAATTCCCCACAGACGTTTGCGTAATTATGTTTGTCGTAATCCTCAACTCGGTATTGGGTGTCCTTCAGGAAAGCAAAGCCGAAAAAGCAATTGACGCACTGAAGGAAATGACAGCCGCGACCTCGAAAGTACTCAGAGACGGCAAACTCGAACACGTCAAGAGCGAAGACCTTGTTGTAGGTGACATAATCATTCTTGAAGCAGGTGACGCAGTCCCCGCAGACGCAAGACTGATCGAATGCGCATCCATCAAGGCTGAAGAAGCAGCCCTTACCGGTGAATCCGTCCCCGTAAACAAGAAAGTCGAAGCACTTGAAACAAGCTCCGACGATGAGGTTCCCCTCGGTGACCGCAAAAATATGGTATACATGGGATCAACCATTGTATACGGTAGAGGTGCCGCTGTTGTTGTTGCAATCGGTATGGACACCGAAATGGGTAAGATCGCCGATGCACTTGCACAGGCTCAGGAAGAAAAGACTCCTCTCCAGGTCAAGCTCGGACAGCTCAGCAAGATCCTCACATATCTCGTAATTGCAATCTGTGTTGCAATGTTTGCTTATAAAGTAATAGTTGCAATGAACACAGCCGAAGGCGTTACCCTAAGTACAGCACTTAACTCGTTTATGTTGGCAATAAGCCTTGCTGTTGCCGCGATCCCCGAAGGTCTTGCGACCGTTGTTACCATCGTTCTTTCGATCGGTGTAACAAAAATGAGTAAGAGAAATGCAGTTATCCGCCGTTTGACCGCAGTTGAAACTCTGGGTTGTACACAGATCATCTGCTCTGACAAAACCGGTACACTTACACAGAATAAGATGACAGTTACCGAACACTTCGGTGACGACAAAGAATTGCTTGCTACCGCTATGGCTCTCTGCTCGGATGCAGAGCTTGATGATCAAAATAAGGCAACCGGTGAGCCCACGGAATGCGCACTCGTAGACTTCGCATATAATTGCGGTCTTCACAAGAATGATCTCAAGGCAAAATCTCCCCGTGTAGGCGAGGCTCCCTTCGATTCAAGCAGAAAGATGATGTCCACCGTCCATTCTACAGGTGATGGCTATGTACAGTATACTAAGGGTGCTCCCGATGAAATACTGAAGAACTGTACTACTTATCTTTCCGGCGGAACCGTACTTCCTCTTACAGACGATGTACGTGCACAGATCCTTAAAGAAAACAAAAACAAGGCTGATAAGGCTCTCCGCGTACTTGCGGCGGCATACAAGAAGCACACTTCTCTTCCCGAATCCTTTGCGCCCGAAGCACTCGAAAACGAGCTTACCTTTGTAGGTCTCGTAGGTATGATCGACCCTGTTCGTCCCGAGGTTAAGGAAGCGATCGAAAAATGTAAGCTTGCCTCCATAAGACCCATAATGATCACAGGTGACCACAAGGATACTGCCGTTGCAATCGCAAAAGAGCTCGGAATCATTGAGGATGCTTCACAGGCTATAACCGGTGCTGACCTCAACAAGATGAGCGACGAAGAGTTCCTTGCAAACCTTGAAAAATATTCCGTATATGCAAGAGTTCAGCCCGAGCATAAGACAAGAATAGTAAGAGCTTGGAAAGAAAAAGGCATGGTTACCGCTATGACAGGTGACGGTGTAAACGACGCTCCTTCGATCAAGTCCTCCGATATCGGTATCGGTATGGGTATCACGGGTACAGACGTTACGAAGAATGTTGCCGACATGATCCTTGCTGATGACAACTTTGCAACCATCGTTTCGGCTGTAGAAGAGGGCAGAAAGATCTATGATAATATCCGTAAGGCAATTCAGTTCCTTCTCTCTTCAAACCTCAGCGAAGTATTCTCGATCTTCACAGCAACAATAGTTGGATTTACAATCCTCCATCCCATCCACATCCTTTGGATCAACCTCATCACAGACAGTCTTCCCGCTCTTGCTCTCGGCATGGAAAAGGGCGAGAAAGACATTATGGAAAGAAAACCCAGAAACTCCAAAGACGGCATTTTTGCCGGCGGTCTGGGAATAGACCTGTTCTATCAAGGTGTTCTCGTTACGCTGCTGACTATAGCCGCATACTGCTTCGGTCTGCACCATGAGCTTGCATTGCACGTCGACGGATATACAATCAGTCAATTTTTCAACTACCTCACTTCCAACGCCTCCGAATTTGGAGCAGCACTTGAACCCGTTGTTGAACTTGCAAAAGAAAGCGGTGTAACAATGGCATTCCTCACAATGAGTATGGCAGAGATATTCCATTCTATGAACATGCGTTCACAGCGCGGCTCGATCTTCAGAATGAAATCCCACAACTTCTATCTCTGGGGCGCAATGCTTCTCGCACTCATCCTTACTACTTGTGTTGTAGAAATCCCCTTCCTTGCAGGCGTCTTCGAATTCCAGCACTTGTCACTCGTAGAATACGCAGTTGCAATGGGTCTTGCACTTTCCATCATTCCCATTGTAGAAATTGTAAAATTCATTCAGAGATCTCTCGCAAAGAAAAAGAACGCATAAAGCTACCAAACATTAAAAGGTGTGTACAAAAACGTACACACCTTTTTTCGTATTCAAGTACAATAACCGAGGAATATAACAAGATCGTCATTTTCTGTTGATCTGAAACAAACACATGCTACAAACTCCCACAAAGCCACCTATGATCAATCCGAGAAAAAACCAAATCATCTATATACACCTCGTTTTTATTAGTATTATTCCCGAAAAGTATTTATTGATACAAAAAAGACGTGATTTTATCGATCACGTCTTTTAAATTTATTTAAGAAAGCCACCTATGATCTGCTCTTCAGCCTCACTCTCGGTCAATCCGAGCGACATAAGCTTTGTGAGCTGTTCGCCCGCGATCTTACCGATTGCAGCCTCGTGAACGAGCATAGCGTCGATTGAATTCGCTTCAAGCGCAGGCACTGCAACTACCCTTGCATTATCCATAATGATAGCATCACATTCTGTGTGACCGTTGCAAGCACAGTTACCGATTATCTTTGAATCAAACTTCTGATATGAATTATCCTTTGCAACAGATCTTGAAACAATATCTACAGCCGAACCGTCGCCGTCAAGCTCCGACACGTAATCACTTATAGCAACCTGACTTCCGTGAGTCATAAGACGCTCTCTGACGATCAGCTTTGCTCCTGCTTTGAGCTTTGCTGTGGTTTTACGCTCTGTTGAGTCAACACCCTTGATCTGCACCATTTCCATTTCGACGCTGCTGTTTTCGTCGATATAAACCTCGGTTCCGGGATTCATAATACGTTTGCCGTTTCCATCGCCCTCACCGTAGTGTTTTTCAACATATTTTACCTTTGAATTTTTACCAACGTAAAATCTATGCAAGCCGTTGTGCTTTGAATCATATTCGCCGCTGTTATGGATTCCGCAGCCTGCGACAATAACAACGTCACAATCATCCCCAATATAGAAATCATTATATACAGTTTCATCAATACCCGATTTGCTTATTACTACCGGAATATGAACGCTCTCGTTTTTCGTTCCCGACTTGATATGAATATCAATACCGTTCTGCTCTTTTTTTGTAACGATATCAATATTAGCCGTGGTGTTTCTCATCGCTGTCTCGCCGTTTTCTCTGATGTTAAAAGCGCCCGTTGGTACAGCGTGAAGGTCGGCAACCTCGCTGAGCAGTCTTTCCCTTGTCTTATCTGCCATTACTTAACACCTCCGTCGTTGAATTTCACACAAAGTCCGCGTGCTGCCGTCTGTGCAAGCAATTCAGGCAATACATCTTCTTTTTTTCCGTGCTTTTTGATCTTACCGTCTGCGATAAGAACGATCTCGTCGGCAATGTTAAGAATACGCTCCTGGTGTGAAATTATAAGAATAGAACCCTTGATATTACTTTGCATCTGCTCAAAAATCTTTATAAGATTTTGGAAGCTCCAGAGGTCGATTCCCGCCTCAGGCTCATCGAAAACAGAAAGCTTTGTTCCTCTTGCAAGAACTGTTGCAATTTCTATTCTTTTAAGCTCGCCGCCTGAAAGACTACTGTTTATCTCGCGGTTAATATAGTCTTTCGCGCAAAGACCAACCGCAGAAAGATATTCACAAGCCTCCGAAACCGTAAGCTCTTTTTTAGACGCAATTCTCAAGAGATCGAAAACATAGATTCCCTTAAATCTAACGGGCTGCTGAAAAGCGAAGCTGACACCGAGATTCGCTCTCTCGGTTATACTCATATCGGTTATGTCGATCCCATCAAAAATGATTTTTCCGGAAGTAGGCTTCTCTATACCCATAATGAGCTTCGCGAGAGTTGATTTGCCGCCACCGTTAGGACCGGTAATAACGACGAACTTATTGTCTTCTATCGTAAAGCTAACGTCTTTAACAATAGCTTTATCTGCATTTTCAGTCTTAACCTCAAATGACACGTTTTTTAATTCTAACATACATCCTCCGTTTTTTATGTACATAAAGAAATATTATACAAGTTTATTTTCAACTTACTTATAAGTAAATATACCATCAGTAAACCCTGATGTCAATACACAATACACATTAACCGTCAAGAACCTTATTCTTTTTCGGTTTATAAAAGAAGAAATAGATACTTATGGTACAGGCACATACAAACCACCCGCACGGATAACTGAAAGCTATCGGCAAAAGCTCGTTTGATATCTTACTCGATACAATATACAAATACACCTGTCTGAAGCCTACAAAAGAAGAAAGCATTATCAACATAGGCGCGGTACTGTTTCCCATACCTCTCAAAGAAGCGGCAAAAATTTGATTTACACAAGGCAAAATATAAAATGGAGAAAGCCAAAGTAAAAGCGTTCTTCCGCAAGTAACGATTCCTTCGTCATCTATAAAGAAACGAACGAGATATTCGGAAAAAGTCATAGTAAGCACAATTAACGTTCCCGTAATACATAACGACAGCAACATGGCCTTATATGTTCCCTGCCTTGCACGTTTATAGTTTCCGACACCGACGTTTTGCCCAACGAAGGTCGTCACTGCAAGAGCGATCGACTGAACGGGCAAGAACATAAACATATCAATTTTTGAATAGGCATTCCATCCGCCTAAAATATGCGTTTCATTTCCGTTTACACCGGCAATATACGACTGAACAAAGATATTCGAAAAAGCCGTAATAGCCATTTGCAAGCCTGCCGGAAACCCAATTTTTATGATCTTAAAAAGTACGTTTTTGCATATTTTTATATCTTTAATAATAAGCTTGATGCAAGTTTCGTTTTTCAACAAAGCCAAAACTGAAAGAAAAGCAGAAACAAATTGAGCAATGATCGTAGCAAGTGCAACGCCTGCGGCAGCCATATCAAAAGCAAAAACAAAGACAAAGTCAAGAACAACGTTTACCAGCGAGGAAACAACAAGAAAATAGAATGGTCTGCTTGAATCTCCGACGGCTCTGAGGATTCCCGAAGCCATATTATAGATCATCATTCCAATTATCCCGGCAAAATAGATCGAAAGATACTGATAACCGTATGCATAAATCTCCGCACTCTCACCACGGAATATCCAATTAAGAAAATATGGAGTAAAAACAACACCTACAACAGTACAGATAACCCCCATAACGAGAGTAACTGCAATTGCGGTATGTACGGCATCGTGCACCCTTTTGTAATCCTTTGCCCCGTAGAATTGCGAAATTACGACTCCCGTACCTCCCGATAAACCGACAAAGAATCCAATCACCATATTTATGATCGGTCCTACGTTGCCTACTGCGGCAAATGCCTCGGTAAGTCCCGCCTGACCTATTACCCAGGTGTCGACCATATTATAGAACTGTTGAAACAAATTGCCGACAAGCAACGGAAATGCAAATACCAGTATAGTTTTTATAACGCTTCCTTGGGTCATATCCATTTCTCTTCGACCGCCGAAAAAGCGTTTAAACGCCATAGTCATTTTTTGCTTATGCTCCTTAAATAATCACTTTACACTTTTTTCTTTTTCGGCAAGAGAAGCAGAATTGCTGCTACAAAACTTGCTCCTATACCAATACCGAAAGCAACCTTCAACGTTGTAGCGCCGTATGCTCTGAACATTGCCCAATCACTGTTAGCGGCGCTGTACATCGTTCTGTAAAGCGAACCTCCGGGAACAAGCGGAACGATCGAGGTAATGTAAATTGAAGTTTTCGGTGTCTTCAATACCCTCGAAAAAACCTCCGAATACAACTGACAAAATGCGGCAGCGGCAATTGTTGCCAAAAAAACACCAATATCTGTCGTTTCAAAAACAAGATAGACCGCCCAACCGAACATTCCTCCAAAAGTTGCGGGAAGCATAGTTTTTTTGTCGTTATTAAAAAGCAATGCAAACCCCAAGGAACCGACAAAAGCGGAAAGCAACTGAATAATAATCGTTTCCATAAATCAACCTCCGAAGAAAGCAGCGATCGGAATGATAAAACCACCTGCCAAAGCACAAGTCCAAACCAAACACTCGGTCAGTTTGATAAGCGACGAAAGAGTATCACCTATAAGCATATTTTTGACCGCATTTGTAAAAGCAATTCCCGGAACGAGGACCATTATATCTCCGATTATTATCATATCAGTATTAAAACCCGGAATATATTTTGTAACCAAACAGATGCCGAAGCCTATAAGCATTGAGGTCACAAAATAATAAAACACTTTATTGGGAATTCTCGGAGAAAGAATAGACGAGAGATAACAAATGATCAGCGAAAATGCACCAGAAACAAGCGCATCCTTCCATGTCCCTCCAAAAAACACAGCAAATCCTGCCGCCGCCAAAAACGAACCTACGTATGAATAAATGCCTGTTATGGGAGATTTAGTGATTTTTTCGATTTCGGCCCTCAGCTCGTCGATCTCAAGCGGCTGTTTACAGCACCTACGGCTCAACGAATTAAGCTTATCGATTTTGGAGAAATTGGTCTCACCGCCTGCAACGACACGCCTCGTGTTTGTAAGAACCGAGCCGTCAGGGTAAGTAACCGTAAGGAGCATAACCGAAGTCAAAGCAAAAGCATCTACCTCAATCGCCCCGTACGCCATTGACATTCTTGTCAATGTATCCTCAACTCTTGCGATCTCGGCACCGGCAAACAGCATTTCTTCGCCGATGTCAAGAATAAGCTCCATTATACTGTCGCGGTATATTTCTTTATCATCCATATAAACAAACACCACCCGAAATATGTGTCATTTCTTTTCGATCAAAAACTGCGTAACTGCATATACAACACTGCCGTTGTGTTCAAGCATTGACCATCCGGTCTGATTATTTATTCCGATCCGCTTTACGTATTCGCCGTTTGCTAATAAGTATACGATCTGCGACCCTTCTGTGGAGGGCAACGAACGTAAATTCGTTTCGATTTTTGCGGTAACGTAATCCTCCGTTTTCACGAAACCGTCTTCGGAAATATCCTCCTCAGGCGGGTCATACACTTCGTTAGCTAAATACGAAGAAACCGCAAATACCTCTTCCCCGTCATACAAAAGTATTGACCAACCTTTGTCACTCATAGCGATCCTGTCAAGGAAAGTGCCGCTGTCCAACGTTCCGACAACCGTTCCCGATACCGTGGACGGCAAAGAACGTAAATTAACCGTAATCTTTGCTGTCACGCAATCGTGATATTCATAGAACTCGACTCCGTGAATCACCTTATCTACGCTGTGCTGTGTCGGATCTGTAATCAACTCTGTCGGCACTTTAGACAGGTCTTTGGGCTCCGCCTTTTCGCACTGAAAATAGCACACGTTCAGATCTACATTGGTATTAATGCCGTCTATCCTGCCCTTGTCCGAATACTGCCAGGCGTCAAATCTGCCTGAATATGTAGGAACATCTTTTTCCGGATAGTATGTCTTGGAATAGAGTGCGACCCATACCCTGTACTTTTCCTCGATCCGCCTCATATTCCAAAAAGATGAATCCATAAGGTCGTTTCTTGATCCGTAGTGCATAGGTTGATACCCGTTCGAAGCAACCTTATCGAGAAAAGCCAGCGCAATGTCCGTTCTCTCTTCCGCAGTAATATTATACATACGGCTTTTTTCCTCTTTATATCCTTCACAGTCATATACAACGGGATATGAGATCGGGTAACCTGCAATAATATCAAGCAGAAAATCCGCTTCTTCCTCGGATTCGGCTATATTGATTGCTGTTGAAAAGAAGTAAACACCGATTTTTATATCGTATTTGTTTGCCTGCTGAAGATTGTATTCGGCAAATTCATCCTTGTATATAAGACCGTTTTCACCTCTGTAACCTACCCTTATGAAAGCAAATTCTACTCCGCTTTGTTTAACCTTTTCCCACTCTATTTTTCCCTGCCACTTTGAAACGTCTATTCCATTGCTTCGCAATTCGACGGGGACGTACTCATTCTCGTAATAATAATCGGTTTGCTCGATCGGCTCCGTTTCTTCCGACTCACCTGTCTCGGTTTCGGGAGAAAGTGTGTATGACGGATCGTCTATGTTTTCTCCGCTTACAGGCTCTGCCGCGCCTGCTCCTGTAAGCGACCAAATAAGAACGATAATACTTATTAGCAACAAAACCGACAAAGTAGAAATTATTATGTATTTTTTGTATTTTTCAAAAAAATCAAGAAACTTCATATTTCCCCTTTATTCAGCAAAAATAACGTAACAGCATCTCATCTTATTATATAATATCAGCTGATTTTATGCAAGGTCAATTCAAAAAAACATGATCAAAAAAGCAATATTTTTTCGATACAAAAAACCTTGTCTTTTCATCAAGCAATTATATCCAATATAGCAACGGCTCTCGCGGGAGCTCCGTCTGAATTTTCGATCTTCATCGGCAAACAACAGAACAAAAACGGTTCACTTCCGCACAAATCAAGATTAGTCAGATTCTCAATATTGATGATCTCTTTTTTTGAAAAAAGCTCTTTATGAAACGCAAGCTCGGAAATAGGGTCAAGGCTGATAACGTCAAAGCCTATCCCTTTGTATCGATTGCGGATTATATAATCAAGAACATCGCGACCTACACAGGGATAATTACCGAAATATTCATTTCTCCCCCATTTTTTGTCCCATCCAAAATTAAAAAGCAAAAAATCGACGTTTTCGAGTTGCTCGCCATATTTTTTCAATCTATCCATATTAACGGTCCCGCCGTCGGGAATATCTCTGCAATCGATCACAATCGCTCTGCCCACAAAAGAATCCGCCAAAAAAGAATCAAGGGGCTTCTTATCGGCAAATATATGTGCCGGAGCGTCAATATGAGTCCCCGTATGCGAACACATCGTCATTCTTGTTTCCTTAAACCCGTCTTTTTCGTAAGCATTGGCAATTGCAAGTACCGGTTGCTCTGTGCCCGGATACACCGGCATATCACTTCGTATTGTGTGTGTAAGATCAATAACCTTCATCATTATTCTCCTTATACTCTTTCTTCCTATTTTATCACATAATCAATAAAAAAACAATAAAAAACACCTTTTCAGGTGTTTTTTATTGTTATTTAAGCGTATTGCTGTTATTCAGAACCAAAGTACTGTAAATAAACAAAACGTCTTTATTTTTGAAATCCACCAAATTCTGCAAAGAGTTTGGCATTTCTGTTTTGAGAGACGAAATATAACGAATATCAATAACCGTTATACTCTTATACCCCGATGCAAGCAAGGGTACGAGACTGCTTCCGAAGGAATCGCGGAAGACAACAAGCTCTTTATCTGTTGTTGCTTGGGGATTCTCGATTACAATAAATGATACAGAACCGGAAAGGAACGTCTCATAAAGGTCATATCCGTTTGCTTTTTCCATATCATACATTGACATTTCCTTACCCGTTTCATAGTTCTTGATGATACAAGAATCTATGATGTCGCTTGTAAGATAATTCAAGGTATCCTTTTCGACGGGCAAAGCCGACTGACCGTAGTATACACCGGCAAAAGTTTTTTCAAGGGTGTTCAGCTTGTAGTTCTTATCAAGCGTTGTACCCATAGCCTCTGCAAGTCTGTCTGCAACGTCGGTTATACACTCCTGCTTCCAGTGTGTATCTGTAAGATAGTAATCATCCTTGCTCAAAAGATCGGAAATGTCGATATACGTCGCAAAATCCTTGGTGTTTTCTTGCATAAGCTTAAAAAACAGATCGTAATCCATCGCCAGGTGACCGCTTTCCTCTGCAATAAATGCATTTTTGTCGGGAATAACCGAAAGATAAACCTTGCCGCCGTTATCCTTTAAATAAGTATTGTATACGTATTTAAACTTGTTTGCAGCATGCACAACCTGGTCTTGCTTCAAAGGATATTCGTGCTTACCTATCATACCGTCGGACGTAACGAATATATCGTTATTGTCAAGATGACCGAAAACGTATTTTGCGGTAAGAGCCTTTATAGTTCTGAAGCTGTCTCTTGCAGGAAACTGATCAAGAGTATAGTCTTCAAACGTTTGCATAAACTTACCCGAAACCAAAGTTTTAACACTTAATTCGGGAAACTGTTTAAGCTCACGTCGCTCGGTCGTGCTGAAATCCGTCGCAGGCTTAAACCAGCACCAAAACGAAATGCCAAAAAGCAAGACGGAAAGTAATATTAATTGTACGTAATCTTTTATACGAGTATTCATAACTTACCTCCCATCAAAATCTGAAATACAGAAAAGGATTGAACGAGCCATCAACAAGGAACGAAGTCATGATGATCAAAAGAACTGCCAACACCAAAGGCTCCGCCGTGTTTATGATCTTCATACCCGATTTTGTTTCGCGAATCTTGGCAATACTGTTCTTCATAAATGGTGTAGCCCCTATAAAAGCGATAATAAATATCAATGCATAGGAACGCAAATAGTAGAGTGTCTCCGTTGTGATAAACGGAAGATTTCCAAAACCGAAAAGAGAAATAATATCATTCCATGCCTGAGACATAGAAGAAGCATTGAAGATAATAAAACTGATCATTACGACAAAAAGAACGTAAATACGAGAAAGAACCTTGTGTTTTCCAAAGTGTTTGAGAAGCCAAAGCTTTTCGATCACCAAAAGAACACCGAACATTAATCCCCATATAATAAAGTTCCAGGCAGCACCGTGCCAGAAGCCCGTTGCAAGCCAGACGATAAATATATTGATAAACCATCTGTATCTTTTTTTCACTCTGTTTCCGCCCAAGGGGATATAGAGATAGTCTCTGAACCAAGAGCCGAGGGACATGTGCCAACGGCGCCAAAACTCTGTTACGCTTACAGAAACATAGGGATAATTGAAGTTTTCGAGGAAATTAAAGCCAAACATGTGACCGAGACCGATCGCCATATCACTGTATCCCGAAAAGTCAAAATAAATGTGAAGCGAGAACGCAATGCCGTATATCCAGGCAAATACTACAGACTGTCCGCTTGTTTCTCTGAAAATATCACAAAGCTCACCAAGAGCATTTGCGACAAGGATCTTTTTTGCAAGACCAAGAACAAAGCGCCTGATACCCAAAGAAAGCTTGTCTACAGTATGAACTCGTGTTCTAAGCTGTCTTTCAACATCAACGTATCTTACGATAGGACCTGCAATGAGCTGCGGAAACATAGCAATGTATGCCGCCAAGTTAATAATATTTTTCTGTGCACAGGTATCTGCTCTGTATACGTCAATAATATAGCTGACGATCTGGAATGTGTAGAAGCTGATACCAATGGGCAAAGCAATTTTTAGAACAGGAACTGATATTCCCGTTAATGCACCAAAGTTTTCAACAAAGAAATTTGCATATTTGTAGTAAATCAGAAAACTGAACGCTATTACGACACCCAATATCATAGAAATCTTGCTGTAGACTGTACCGCGGAATTTTTCAATCAACAAACCGCTGATATAACCTATCAGGATCGATATGACCATCAAAAGTACCAATTTAGGTTCACCCCAGCCATAAAAAACAAGGCTGAATAGAAGCAGAACCGTGTTTTTTAAGCACCGGGGTGAAATAAAGTACGTTATCAGGACACAAGGGAGAAAGTAATAGAGAAACGGTATGCTTGAAAATAACATGTTGTTCTCCTCGTGTGTCGAAAATGACTAAAAGCTTTGATAATTTTGTTTATTATAGTATCGTCAATTAATTATGCAATTGCTTCAACTTCAATTTCAGCCATTTCATACTGTGCTTCAAGGTGTCCCTTGAAGGTTTCGATGATTTCGCCGTTACCGAAAGCAACTACAACATAGCCGTCGCCGATTGTAGCAGTGAGAAGCTTTTCGGGGAATCCGCACATCCACTGATTGCCCTGGATAGCAGTCTTCATTGTTGTGATAAATGCCTTTGCATCGGAGCCTTCCTTGATAGCATAAGCTGCACCTGTAAAGGTATTAGCGTTCATAGCGTGGAAAAGGGATGCAGCACTGTCGATCATTGCAGCAGCATCTGCGTTACAAATAAGCTGAGCAGCCAAAAGCTCTGCGTTTGCAATGTTGAATGCGCCGGGAGCATTGTCTACGGGGTTTTCACCGTCACCGCCCATAGCAAAGAACTTCTGTTCGTCGCCGTATGCAGCCCAAACCTTCTCGAGGATCTCAACTGCGGAAGCGATTTCAACTGTTTCTTTTTTGTCTTCTTTCTTTTCGTCAGCTCCGCAAGCTACGAGCGCGAAGATCATAAGGGATGCGAGTAAAAGTGCGAGTAATTTTTTCATTGTGGTTTTCTCCTTTTGTTTTTAAATATATTTTTATTTTATTTTTTTTACAATAACTTTTTGATCAGCTTCTGAATACGAGACCTCGTAATCTTCACCGTTCACACGGATCGAATCTTTTTCTTCTGATATCTGCCAAACTATCTCTATTTTATTCTTGACGTTTTTTATCGTTTTCAACGTTTCGAGCGAACCGTTATTTGCAAGATAAAAATTGTTACTCTCCGTTTCGATATTAAGCTCTGCCTCAGACGAAACTACCAAAGTAACATGGGAAGTAAGTCTTGAGGTTGCGCTCAATACAGCCGTATCGTCGACGTAAATGCTTACGTCAGTCCCTCCGTTTTTTAATACCACAGCACCGACGAGCAGCATAAGCAAGCAGGCCGCCATAGCATATACAATCTTATAACCTTTTAGAAAATTAGGTAAAAGCTTTTTAGAAGGAGTATTTTCTGTCGCAGACAAAACTCTTGCTTTAAGCTCTGCGGGAGCTTTGATCTGCCTGTACTGTTCAATCCCTGAACCCTTATTCATAAAAATCCTCCGGCTTATGTGATACGTTTAATATCTCTCTTGCGCGCAACAAACGCATTTTCACGGCAGAAACCGAAATATCAAGAATCCCTGCAGTTTCTTCAACCGAAAACCCTTCAAAATAATGCAAGACCAAAACCGTCTTATACTTTTCCGGCAGTGACTCAAGCATCTCTCTTACGGCAAGAGATAAATTATTCTCCTCATCCGGCAGATCATACACCTCATCGAGCGGTGTGTAGCTTCTGACCTTATTCTTTCTGCTCAGGTCATGTGCTCGATTCACCGTAACACGTATAAGCCACGCCTTCTCGTGCAATGCATTATCAAATTTCTTTTTGACCGTCGCATACTTCACAAAAACGTCCTGAACAACGTCCATTGCATCGTGTTGATCAGCGGTATGAGTGAGAGCGATACGATACAGCATATCCGAATATTCGTCATACACTTTTTCAAGGTCTGTATGCAAATTGGGTGCCATCACCGTATCTCCTTTCATAACTAAAACGTTTCACAAAAGCAAAAGGTCACAAAAAAATAAAAAATTTCTTAAAATTATTTTTTTGCACACCCTCGCCTTTTATAATACTATACTTTTCCAATTATTTCAATAGGTTTTCAAAAACAAAAGATTAAAACACAAAACAGCTTCGCCGAAGTCTTTGTATAACACAAGACCCACAGGTTTCCCTGTGGGTTAATCTTTTTCTTGTACAATGTTCAATTGTTTTTTATTTTATCTTTTTAAAATTGCCGTAAGTTTCATTTACGGTTTCCGAAAATGCGAAGGTTTCATCATACTTTGCAAGCATATTTTTGAAATCAACAAGCTGATGCCTGTTTATAACGCACAGCAAAACACTCTTGTTGTCATTGCTGAACGAACCCAGTGCCTCTATCCTCGTCGAGCTGTGTCTAAAGTTTTTTGTAATATCTTCCATTATTTCGGCAGGATGTGTTGTTATAATGGTAAACTTGGTAGCAAGCTTTGTACCCTTAATAATCGAGTTACCTACAAAGGTAGAAACAAAACAGTATGTAACACAAAGACAAACCGGTCTGTAATCAAGTCCGCCTATTCCGCCCTCTTCAAGAGGCGAAGAATAAACAAACAGCGAAATAACAGCTACAACTGCATTAAGTGCAAAATTTACCCAGAAGAAGTTTAACTCCGGTTTCTTCTTACTTATAAATTTTGAAATAATATGAGTACCGCCTGTAGAAGAGTTTGTACGAAAGCACGCCCCGTAAACGTAACCGCTTATAAGACCGCTGAGTATTGCGGGAAAAATGGTATCCATTCCCTGCGCATCATATTGCATAAACTCGAGCCCAAGCTTTTGTAAGTACAAGAAAACAAACGAATAAGTAAGACAAAAAACCAAAGACAGCTTTGCAAACTTCTTTCCAATGAAGAAATAAGAAAAAATACATAATGGAACATTGATAAGCAAGGTCATATAACCTATACTGAAATTACACTTATACTGAATCATTGTTGCAATTCCATTGATCCCTGCAGGAGCAAAATCATTTTCCACAATAAACAATTGATAGTTAAACGCAAGAATTACAGCAACAAAGACTGTATACAAATACGGCCAAACATCTTTAAAACTGATTTTTTTCTCCAAGTCCTTCACACGAAATC
Organism: Clostridia bacterium; assembly: GCA_017441005.1. Taxonomy (GTDB): domain Bacteria; phylum Bacillota; class Clostridia; order Oscillospirales; family CAG-272; genus RGIG1995. The sequence goes on from JAFSAM010000073.1 coordinate 71,616, forward strand.
ACTCTTTCAAATATAATATGTTATTACAAAGATATATTAACACAAACCAAAACTAAAATCAATAGGAATATGTTTTAAAAATCGGTTGCAATACACCGTTCAATATGTTAAAATATACAGTATGGAGGCGACAGTATGCTTATTTGGTGTTTATCGATTGTATCATTTGTAATCATTGCAGTTTTAGTAACCTCATATATTTGCTTCAGAGAGGTTTTTTACATTTCAGAAAAAGAGAAACAAAAAAGGGCAGCACACATCATTCCGAATGCCAAAGCATCGGCAAACTACAGAAATCAAATTATTGCCTGGCAGGAGCAAATGGATCTGATACCACACGAAACGGTTCAGATCAAATCATTTGACGGCCTTACCCTTAGCGGAATATTTTATGAATTCCAAAAAGGTGCACCGGTAGAGCTTATGCTTCACGGCTACAAGGGCAATTCAAGACGGAATTTTTGCGGCGCGGTTATTCGGGCATCCAAGTTCGGCCACAATGTCCTTTTGATCGATCAGAGAGGAAACGGAAAAAGCGACGGACACACGATCACCTTCGGCATAAAAGAAAGTCGGGATGCAGTTTCTTGGATAAATTACCTTGAAGAAAGATATGGTAAAAATATAGAGATTCTCCTTGCTGGTGTGTCGATGGGAGCGGCGACGGCATTGATGAGCATTGAACGCGGACTTCCCTCTTCAGTCAAATGGATCATAGCCGACTGCGGCTATTCTACACCCAAGGCAATCATGAAAGACGTTGCAAAGAAAAGAAAGCTCCCTGCAACTTTTTTATACCCATTTATCAGACTCGGCGCCCTTCTGTTCGGAAGATTTGATCCTGAGGAAATAACCCCGCTTGATGCTGTAAAAAAGAGTCCTGTCCCCATTCTGTTTGTCCACGGCGACACGGATGCATTTGTCCCCTGCTATATGAGCGAGGAAAATTACAATGCCTGCACCTCAAAAAAGAAATTGCTCATAATCAAGGGAGCAAGTCACGGTTTGGCTTATTACACCTCCCCCGATGAATACGAGAATGCAATTCGATTATTTTTTGAATTGCCTCAAGAGCACATGACATAATAATACATAAAAATATAATACAATCAAAAAAGGATACGGACTGTCTGCACGTCTTTGATGCAGTCAAAACTCCGTATCCTTTTTTTACTTTTTCACAGTCTTTACAGTAGCCGCGTAAGCACTGTTGCAAAGACCGAATATTGCAGAAATAATAAACAATGTCTCGATTCCGAGTGCCTCCCAGATCCAACCACCGAACAAAGCTATAAAAACAGTGATAACGTGGTTGATCGATACACCGGTAGATATAGTTGCTTTCACCTCTTCTTGGTTATCTGCAAGATCCTTTACGTATACGTTTGAAGCCATAGACGCAAGAGAAATTACAGCGTCAAGAATATAGTTTAAACAACACACAATGAAAGCGATGTTTGTCGGGAACAGATGGTGGGCAAACCCATAGAAAAAGCATACTATAACAAGAATCAAGGTATCGGCAACCATAACTACCTTATATCCGAGCCTGTCAATAATCTTTCCGACTATAGGCGAAGCGAAGAAGCATGCGATTGCCGAAACGGCAAACAAAAGACTGATTTCCGAAGCTGTTGCCCCGTAATGAAGTATAAGCACATATGGGCCAAACGTAAGAAAGACCTGTTTTCTTGCACCGTAAAACATTTCAAGCATATAATACTTAAAATACTTTTTATGAAAATAAAACCTTCTCTTGTTTTTGTCACTCTTCGACTGTCCCGTAAGCCCTGCCGAACAAAAAAGACTGACCCCCGCCAAGGCAGCAGCGACGATAAAAAACACAGTATACGGCTGATTTTCAGTAAAGTAGGCAAAGACGCCGACGATCACAAGATATCCGACGAGCGTACCGATCTGTGTTACCGAGTTTTGTACGCCAAGCGCCTGACCGCCCTTTCCCTCCTTCGAGTATTCAAGTGTCAAGGTGCTTTTCATACCGATCTGTATATGCTCGCCCAGAGAATATGTACAGATCGCAATAATAGCCAATACTTTTGTTGGGGGCAAAAACGCGTGCATAGTCATACCCACAAGCATGATCAACGCACCGATCTTGTACATTGATTCTGCGGAAAGCATAAAGAATGCCGCAAGAATAAAGATAAGCATAATACCGGGCAATTCTCTGAAGAACTCGGTTATCCCCCTATCCATCTCGCCCATCTTAACTACCTCTGCAAGAAAGTTGTCGAGCATCCCCTTATAAAGACCGTAGGAAAGTCCGGTGATCAAAATAGAAAGTAAAAAAACCTTAAATTTTGACTTTTCTGAAAAAACATCTTTTAAATATTTCATAACAAAATCCTATCAATAAAACCGTCATTTCTGACGGTTTTTATATTAATCATCAGCGATGAATATTAACAAATTCAATCAGTCTCAACCAGTCTTCTCTGCTGAAGTAGTGGAGACCCTTTCTGAGGTGATAACCAATATCACCCCTAAAAAATCTATCTCCGATTTCGGGCAATCTGTCTTCATAAACGAAACCGTTTTTGAAGGCAGACGAAGAAGCAACACAGTTGAGCATCTCCGAGACAGGATCTGCCCAAAGGTCCTCGGATGCACTGCCCACACACGCAAAACGAGGAGCAATGGAGGAAAGAAGATAATGCTGATCAAAAGGCATCGAATCTTCTTTATTTATGTACTTAAGATAATTCTCGCAGAACCAATAAGAAAACTTATTACAGATCTTTTCTACAGTTTCGCCGCCCTTTTGTCTTGTAACAGCGGCACCGCTGCAGCCGGAATCATTGGAGTATGCAAACTTAAAGCGTTCGTCTGTTGCACCGGTAAGAAGTGCTGTTTTGCCTAATCTTGAGTGACCGCACACAATACCGCAATCGAGTTCAAGAACATCCCCCAATGTCTGCGCATAGTCCATAACTCTGTGTGCCGCCCATGCCCACATAGCGATCTTACCGGGATCGTTAGGCTTTCTCTGTCCATTTTCAAAAAGAACACCCGCAAGACCGTCGGTGAAGTCGCTGTTGTCCATAGTTACATCGTTATAGCAGAACGAAAAAACCGCAAAGCCGTTGTCTACCAGCTCCTCTGACGGCATATATCTGTCGGGGACAAGATCACGGAAGTTAATGTGAACAAAGAACGGGTGCTTTTGTCCGTCGGTGGGAATTGTTGCATAGAACGGAAAAGAGAATTCTTTGCCGTTTACGATGTATTTACCGATAATTTTATATGCAATAGCTTTACCTGCACAAAACTTCGGAATTACATTTTCCTGAACATCCCACTCGGTCTTTTCGGGAAGAGGGGGCAAATAACCATACTCCTCTTCAAAAAGAATTTCTAACATTTCTTCCCTTGTTTTAAGTGCGGGAAGATTTCTTTTTTTAAGCATTTCATTTAACATATCAAAAACCTCAAATTAAATTATTCTTCATCAAGACAGTTTGTAAGATTAAGAGACGGAAATAACTCTCTCCATACGTCGGTATGCGATTCACAATCAAGAAAGTGAGAAAACTTACCATCCTGGCGAGGAGTTGAACCGGGAGCAAAAGCCGTAGCTACACAGTCAAAGTAGATAGGTTTATTATCTTGGCAAAAAGCTTTCCAACCGTCAAGCCACTTGCCGTTGAGCATCTCTTCGTTACGCGCATTAAAATCATTCATAATATTATCGCCCTCTTCCTTTTCCGGAATTTCGATACCGTGTTCGTTACATTTAAGGGGCGAAAATTCAATTTTATTTGTCTTTGAATCATACTTGACAACAAGACTGGTATGCCAACCTATGAAGCTATGATCCTTTACAAAATGGAAATTTCCCTGACCGTACAAAATATGGCCACCGTTATATTTTTCATAAGAACCGATGCAATGGCTGTGCTGACAAAGAACAACGTCAGCACCATTTTTTACAAGTGCACGACAAAGCTTACGAAGCCTGGGAGACGGATAACAGCAAAACTCTTTTCCGCCGTGATAAATAACTATCACTCTGTCGCAAGTTTCTTTGGCTTTTCTTACATCCTCCATCGTGTCATATTCATCGTATGCACGAGACCCCATTCTGTTTTCGAGCGCATAAGAGTATTCGTGCTCACAAACAGCAATAAGCGCAATTCTTTCTCCGTTTTTGTCTATAATATAGTTTTTTCTTGAATCCTCGTAATTATCACCAAAGCCGGTATAATCAATTTCGTTCTGCTCAAGAGACTCAAGCATATCACGTATACCCTTTTTCCCAAAATCAAAAACGTGATTATTACTGAGTCCGCAACAGTCAACACCTATATTCTTCAAAACCTCAGCGGTTGCAATGGGAGCTTTAAGTGCAGGACCGTATTTATCAATCGGAACATCATGCTCGGTCAAAGCACATTCAAGGTTAACGAAAGTAAAATCATTCCCCTCAAAAATCGGCATTGAATTACCAAACAAGGTAGTCATATCTTTTTTTTCAAAAAATTCGGCATTATTAACCGTAGGACAAACGTCCCCCAGCAAGAGCATTTTCATTATAATTTATCCTCCGCAATCAATAATAAAGCTTTTTTATAACCTCATAGCACTCATCGGCATTCATACCGCATTTGATATCCGGATGGTAAAGCAATTTTAAAATAACCTCGTCAACCCTTGTAAGCTCTTGGGGAGTGGTATATTCGCTGTATATTATACTGTCACTGCGAAGCGACGTATCCTGAACGGGTCCCATCCCGTTATAAAGCTCTTCAATAATCACAGAATTACGAATATATTGATCAACCTCATTGCTGTAAAAAATTTCAGCATCATAAAGCTCATTCACGTTATTATACCAAAAGGTAATATATCCGTCGTTGCCACGAAACTCCTCACCCTTAACTGCGATGATCTCTTCTACCGTACCAAACATGATCCTCAGGTTACAGTTATTATCCGTCGCCTCATAAATTCCGGGAAACCCATCGATGCTGTTCAGAAAGGCGCAAAATTTATTAAAAACAATGCGGTCCTCCTCGGTTGACTGACCGGTTATCTTATAATAAATGGGAGCTACCCATTTCTGAACAAGGTTTTTGGAAGTGCTGTCAGAATATTCTGCATCCAAAACGACCTCGTTGAAATAAGTAGCTATAGCATCAACATCTATTTCGGGAATATAGTAATCGGAGTGCTCAAGATCTGAATTCATCGTTTCCAATTCAATCGTTTCCTGGACTGAAGGCTCTGTTTCAGTTACCTCAGGCGTAGTATCTGTTCCTACCACTTCGCTTTGCGGCTCAGCTTCAGTCTCTTGAGAAGTTTCTTCAATAGCTTCGGCTTTAAATAAAAGCGAGATCAGCTCCTCTGATCTGTCCTCACCGTATGTGGTAATACCGATACAGCCGATATATCCGTCACATTTAACAAAAAGCTGTGTTTGGTATACCTTAACAGTTTCGGAAGAAGCGTTCAAAATGTTGCCTGATACGCGTAATACACCGAATTCACGATCTAAAAGTTGAATAGTCTCTTTTGAATTGACAATATCTGTAACATTGGCATTTTCAAAAGAAGAAAGAGCGCCGCCAAGTGCATTGTCGAGTATCTTATCAAGCTCCGTATACTTGATCGTAACACTGTCGGTTTTTTCAAACAAAAAAGAAATGTTATCGGAATTTTTATTAATAGCCATCATATCAACAATGATCGATGCACTTTTTATTTTCTTTTCGGTTTCCTCTTGGTTCAAATCCTTTAGGCCGTTTAACTCAACAATCTGCTCATCGGTATAAAAGTTCCAATCGGAATCAAGCTTAATACCGAAATCAGCAAAATCATTGTAATACGAACCGTCAACAACCTTGCCAAACTCAAATTTTTTTGCTTCTTCCTTTTTTTCGTCCGAACCGCAAGAAATAAGCGAGACAGCCAAAACAAGACTCAAAAGCAACAGAATAATCTTTTTCATAAGAACACTTCCTCAAACATAGTACGCTAATTATATCACAATAAAAATAAACTTACAAGATTATTTTTGCAAAATATTTTCCATATTTACCATAAATCAAAAAAGCTCGACTCAAAAAGCCAATACGTTCTCAAAGATACATAACCGCATTCCCCGGGAATCCGATCGACAATTTCATCAACATTAGCTGAAGCATCTTCCGATTTCAATAAAAATCCACAAAAAAATAAAATGAAAAAAAGTTTTTTATATTATATGTACGGGAGCATCGGCAATGTACCGATGCCCCCTTTGAAAAACAATATTTATTTTGAAAAAATATTGGAAATAACGTCTGCCGAGCCGTCATTACCGTAAGTGTTTATGCCTATAGAAACAAGATAATTTTCACACTTAAATACCAGAAGTGTTGTGTACATGGTTACAACACCAACTTGTTCGTTCGGAATAGACACTGTCACCTTCAAGCAACCCATATCTCTGTCACAAAGCTTGATAACCTCTGTGTTTTTTTCAACAACAGTAGGATTTGCTGAAGAAATTGATTCGAGGAAACCTTCATAAGAATTGTCCATAATATCATCCAAAGAAAGCTTCTTTAAGTCAGCGGTATCCGACTTTTCAAAAATTACACTGACATTATTGGAACTGACGTCATAAGCAAGCATATCTACTACTACAGATGCACTTTCGAGAGCCGTACTTATTTCCTCGTCACTTTTGCCGATAAAATTATTCATCTGTTTTATCTGATCTTTGGTATAAAAATTCCAACCCAATCCAAGATTAATACCGATTCCCGCAAAGTCACTCGTATAAGTAGTACCGTCAACTACACCGAGAGTAAACTCTTTTTGCTTTTCCTCTTTGTTTCCGCAAGAAACAAGAGCCAAAGTAAGAACCAATGTTAGAGCTAAAAATAAAAATCTTTTCATAACATCCCCCCAAAAAATCAAATATATATTTACCCACATTATATCACACACAAAAAATACTTTCAATAGAATTAAGAGTTTTTTCAAGAAAAAAGAGCATCCGGAAATGTTCCCGTCTGCTCTTTAATTTTTAATTGTTAACGTTATCCAACGTACCGATGAAAAACGGTTGATTATTTTCGCAATCAATAAGCATATAAACAAATGGTCTATCCAAGTGAACGACCTTTTGGTCAACAATGATAGATGCGCCGTCATTTTTCATTTCGACTACAGTAACCGCCCCGGCTCGAGTTCCCTTTTCCCCGACGGAAATATAAGTCTTATGAAGAACACGGCTTATATAAATAACTCTGTTCAGATAACTGCCCATCCCCGAAAAATCCGCCTTTTTCATATCAAAAGCTTCGGGCATTCCCATATCCGCCAAAACCTCAGACAGCTCGATATCGAATCCGGTTTCAAATTTAGGTATAGCGGTTTCGACAGCAGCTCGCTGCGGAGAGGCTAAAAGGTCATGTAATGCCTTTCCGTCGAGCGAATCGATATATTCGGAAACAGTTACCCCCTCATTTGGAAGAAGCGCAACAAAAGCATACTTTTTACCCTTGTAATATTTTATAAATCCCGTTGCATTGTCATCTTCAAGATAGAGATTTTCCATACAGTACATAAAGTCGACTTTTTGTTTTGTGCCATCCTCTTTTGTAAAATCACCACTTCTGACCTGATGCTTTTCGTAGGGCTCGACCCATTTTGCATCGAATGCCAAAGCATTCACAAGATACATTATAGCATATTCGGGTATTTCGTCTAAAATTTCGGGAATCATTCCATCAGTCTTCTTTTTGACCCATTCATTTATTTCATCGCAAGTTTCGGGTCTAAATGGTACTTTATATATTTCCCCACCGTAATAGTCGGCATTGGTCTGCAAAAATTCTTGATTGACAGTAAATTTTTCATCATCGGTAAACCATATCGAATTGGCAAGAGAAAGCTTATAATCATCTCCTTGCGGCAAATTCTTCATATAGCTGTATAGATATTTATTAAGGTCATCTCTGCGTATGCCGAGCGTTTTTTCCATCTCGGCAAGCGTATTATTCTCTGCTCCGTTCGCCGTCAAAGCCAATGCATATATAACAGACAATGGCGAAATCAGAGTGTTTTCGTCTTTTTTGTAAGAAGCCTTCAAAATACGAACCGCAAAATCAGTAACGAATTCTTCGTTCTCATAATCTACCGGTGTGACTTCTGTATTTTCATTTCTTGTAACCTCTGCCATAAGGTCTTGCGGCTGTACTTCCTTCCCGCAACTCAAAAGATTGAGCACGATAAGAATAAGCAGCATAAAACTTATAAAAGACCGAAAAGCTATGTTTTTTCGCATATTTGCCTCCTTAATCGTAATAAAACTCGTATTCGGGAAGAGCCTTCCACTCTGCAGTATCAGTCAATATGTCCTCGATCGCTCTGCAAACGTCCAGAAAAGCCTGCCCTTTTTTATCCTTTGCATTGTAATGGCTGACCGCATTCTTTACGGTAACGGTCTTTTCAGTGTCGCCCATCTTCACAGACAATACCAAAGTCAGATAAGGCAACGAAGCCGCATCTCCGTGCGGGTTGTATTCATCGGGGTACGATTCGATATCAAGATCGCTTATCATATCAAAGATCTGTTTTTTCTGTATGTCTGTAAGCTTGTAATTCGTAATATACTTCTCGGGATATGTCGCGTCCGACGTTTTCACAAGGTCCCCCGTTTTACTGTCGTAGGAGCTTATTCCGTAGACACCGAACATCAAAGAAAATGAAAAATCCTCGATTTCGTTTTCTTCTTGTCCGGCAAGCTTTTTCGATGGAATAAACTGTCTGTCATCATAATATACAGTAACGTTTTCGTTTTTCTTCGGAGCATACTCTTTGTCGACAGAAACAATAATATGCCAGTGGGCTATATCACATGTTCCGACTTCAGGCACAATCGATGAAATATTAACGTAGAATTCCCCGTTAAAATTCGACTTCACGGTATCGACCTTATGTCTTGTCGAGCCGCTTCCTTCGGTAAGAGTAATGATAACCAGTGACTTGTTTTCAAAAAAGCTTTCATCATATACGGCGCAGGCATCAAGAAAACCGATCGTATAATCAGCCCCGAAATCCTCGCGTCTTTCAAGAAAATGAGTATCCTTGTTTTCTTCATAGTATTTTTTAAGCTCATTCGATGAATGAATGACAGAAACAGCAGATAATGCTTCAGTGTCTTTCAATAATCCGGTCCTTATATACTGCACTTCAAACTCTCTGCTTTGAGCGGCAAGTCTTTCGCCGTCGGGACCAAGGAGCTGATTCCCATCATTATCGGCAGTTTGCTCTTGACCGCCTTTGTCGGACACTTGCTCTTTTGAAGCTTCTGGAATATTTTCGTCAGGCTCTTTTTTACCGCAAGAAACCAAGCAACAGACAAACAAACCAACCAATAGTAAAATCGACAAATATTTAAGAAACATTTTGTTGCCCATAAAAAACCTCCCCTATAATTATCCGATTCCAAAAGAACTATATAATTTTTTTTCTTCTTCCTCACCAAGCATAACAGACTTTCCGTTTGTATCAAAAAGAATGTTCTCTTCTAATTTATAAACAGTCACTTCCCCGCACTCATCTGTATACACTATCAAATAATGTGATATACTTTTTGCGTTACCCACAAAATCATCTGTTGTAGTATGGGAATTATTACTGTATAATAAAGCCGACAATGTCTCGTTTATTTCTTTAGCCTCTAAAGGATCCATAAATACACAAACAGTCTTCTCCTCGCCATCGGTGCATTTAATCACAGAAACAGTAGATTTAGGAGAAACAGGTTCAACGTCGGGTCTATATATAGGGCCGCTGTTCACTATTCCGTCTGCCCCGTCATCAACAACACCCTTGATTCCCTCATCATTTATATTTTTGCTGTCCTTGTGCAACGCAGGTACAAGCACAGCCGAGCCTATAAACACGATCAAACACAGGGGAACACAAAAAGATATAATCATTCTACGTGTTTTGTTTCTTTGTTTTATTCTTTTTTCACTGCGAAGCAATATCTCCGCCTTAATCTCATTCAATTCTCTCATAAAACACACTCACCATCCTCTCCAAGAATGATGTAAAGCCTTCTTTTGGCGCGATATAACAGATTATCTACCTGCTTGCGGCTCTTTTTTAACACTCTTGCGGCATCATCGTAAGTCATATCCTCGAAATAAACCAAATGTATGACTAACCTCATATCCTCAGGAAGCTTCGAAAGAGCGGCATTTACAGCCTTCTTTCTTTCATTCCTCAAAACAGTATCTTCAAGTATATTCTCCTCGTCTGCCAGAGAGCTCGCCTGATCAAGCCCAACAAAATCAATGATCTTATTGTGTTTAAGATGATCAAGCGCGCGGCTTCGACCGAGCATATAAAGATACGTCTTCAGAGACACTTTAAAATTATACCGCTTCTTATGTACTATAAGATCCGAAAAAACGTCGATCGCAATATCCTCCGAGGCATGCACGTTATGAACGTATCTGTCAATAAAAAACACAAGACCGCGGAAATATTCGTCCATTATTTCGTCGAAAGCGCTTTCATCACCATCAAGGAAACGGCGGTAGCTACAAGCACCGTTATCCATAATATAACCTCCGATTATTTAAGGGAAACGTCTTACCCTTTCACTTATTATACGATCGGGCAACGTGTAATTCCTTATAAAAAACAAAAAAGTCTCAAAATATTTTTTTCGAGACTATTATAACATAATTATACAATATGTTCAACGCTTTATTTCTGCATAAGATTTTTTCTCAGATCTTTTAATGAAATCCTTGCTATGCAAGGATGAAATCAGCCAACGCAGGTGAAATCTTCGGCTTTGCCTCAGATGAAATTAAATCCACCCATCCGCCGTCGAGGCGGATTTCACCCAACGAAGTTGGATTTCATCGTCGAAGACGATTTCACCCACCTGTAAGGGTGGATTTAGTTGAAAAACCGACTTGTCGAAACAAGTCGGTTTTTCTGGTGGGAGCGGGTGGATTCGGACCACCGAAGTCACTGACAACAGATTTACAGTCTGCCCCCTTTGGCCGCTCGGGAACGCTCCCTGGAGCTGGTGATCGGAGTCGAACCAACAACCTGCTGATTACAAATCAGCTGCTCTGCCATTGAGCCACACCAGCTAATGCTATTCACAACGTTGACAATTATAACACAATCACCTTGTTTTGTCAATAGCTTTTATGAAATTATTTTTATTTTTTACAAGTAAAATTGACAATAAAATTTACAAGCAATTATGCCGTAAAGTTATTCGTGATAACCGTCTAAATTCGCCTTCTGAATTGCCCCCAATATCCTGTGCTTAATACCTTTATTTGTCTTTTCCTGTTCTGTCAAAAACTGCTTTACCTCCTCACGTCTTGTTGCCTTGTCGGCAGGACAAGTGCTTTCGACAAGAGGCAAATTCGGATTTTTACCCATAAAATATTTTATATCCTTTTCCGCAGTATAAATAAACGGACGGATCATAGTAAGGTCTTTTCTGCTTAAATAAGTAACGGGTGAAAAAGTACCGAGCCTGCCTTCGTAAGCAAGATTGAGCACAAACGTCTCGACCACGTCGTCGAAATGATGCCCGAGAGCTATTTTGTTGCAGTTATATTCCTTTGCGGCGTCGTGCAAAGCACCGCGTCTCATTCTTGCACAGAGAGAACACGGATTACTTTCCTCTCTGTAATCAAAAATGATCTGCGATATCTCGGTTTTTACGATATGATATTCAATTCCCTGCTCGGCGCAAAATTCGGTTACCTTGGAAAAATCCATCCCCTCAAATCCCATATCGATGGTGACACCGACTATTTCAAAGTTTATGGGATAAAACCGCTTTAACGCAATAAGTGTGCAAAACAGCGCGATAGAATCCTTGCCCCCCGATATACCAACGGCGATCCTATCGTTTTCTTCGATCATTTTATATTCGTCAATTGCCCGTCTTGCGTAACTAAGCAAACGGCGATTCTTTTCAAATTCCATATAATAACCTCTGTATACTAATTGCTATTATTATATATCATCAAAAAAACTATGTCAACATCGAAAACTAATGAATAATATAATAACAGACAAATTCAAGACACACAGAAAGGTAATATAATAATGGCAATAAAAATATTTATAGACCAGGGACATAACCCCGTAAATCCAAACGCCGGGGCCGAGGGTTTTGGGCTTCGCGAGCAGGACATCACCTACGATATCGGAAAAAGATTGGCAAACCTACTTGAAAGCGACCCGAATTTCGAGGTCAGGCTATCAAGAAACACACCGACCGAGCAGCTCGGCACAAGCAACTCAACCAGTCTTGCCGCAAGAGTAAACAGAGCTATCGCCTGGGATGCTGATTACTTTATTTCACTACATACCAATGCATCGGTAAATTCCGAGGTCAGCGGAACCGAAGGCTATGCATACAGTATGAACAGTGAGGGATATTGGCTCGGAGAGGAAATAGTTGACAGCATATCCGACTTTACGCGCATTCAAAACCGCGGTATGTTTGTCCGACCATCTCTTTATGTTTTGAGAAGAACGCCGATGCCGGCAGTCTTGATCGAGATGGGTTATTTAACAAACGAAAACGATGCATATTTGTTAAGCCAACGTCCACAGCTTTTTGCAGATGCGATCTACGAGGGAATCCTCTCATATTTCGGGCTTAATATGTAAAATAACCAAAAAGAGTATGCGGTCAAACAAAACTGCATACTCTCACTTTTTATTTATGGTCAGCTTGTAAATATCGCCCTTCGGAACACCTCTGTCTTTTGCGACCTTTTTGATCGCGTCCATTTTCGGCATACCGCTTTTTGTGTAAAACTCAATATGCTCATCTACCGAAAGATTTTCCCAGTCATTTGCTTTACTTTTCTTTGCGCCCTCAAGCACAAGAACGTATTCTCCCCTCGGTTCTTTTGATTTATAGATATCAACAGCGCCCGTAAGAGTTGTATGCAATACTTCCTCGTTAAGCTTTGTAAGCTCACGGCAAAGCGCGATCTTGCGATCACCGAACACGGAAAGCATATCGTAAAGAGTAGTCTTTAGCTTATGGGGAGCTTCATAAAAGATCAGAGTTCTGTCCTCGTCTTTTAATTCGTCAAGCCTTTTCATTCTTTCGCCGTTTTGCGCGGAAAGAAATCCCTCAAAAATGAATCTGCGTGTATCGAGCCCCGACAATACAAGAGCGGTTATAAAGGCACAAGGCCCGGGAACACAGGTCACCTTGATTCCCTTATCGTTGCAAAGCTTAACAAGATCCTCGCCGGGATCGCTTATTGCAGGCATACCGGCATCGGTAACCAATGCAACACTCTCTCCGCCGAGAAGCCTTAAAGCAATTTTTTCGCCCGCCTCTGCCTTGTTGTGCTCGTGGTAAGTAATATAATTTTGTTTGATATCAAAAACGCTCAGAAGCTTGCCGGTATTACGGGTATCCTCCGCGGCTATTGCATCAACGTTTTTTAAAACCTTGAGTGCGCGCTCGCTGATATCGGCAGTATTTCCGATAGGAGTGGCGACAAGATACAAAACGCCTTTTTCAATTTTATTTTTTTCCAAAGATTCATCATAAAAGCTTGTATTCGTCATCCATATCACACTCCCTGTATACTTTTTTCATATCATCGGTGTTATCCGTGTTATTCTGCGTTTTGCTGTTAAATATAATAAACGGCTTTGTTGTAAACACGGACGAAGCCGCCCCCTTTTTAGCCTCTACAAGCATAAGACAGGCACGACCGTCTTTATAAGGATAAACGTAGGTCATTCTCTTCGGTTCAAGGTTGTTTTTACGCATTGAATAAAGAAGATCTATCGCTCTGTCGGGTCTGTAAACACAGTAGAAAAGACCGCCGTGCTTAAGTATTTTTGAAGCCGCAGAGCAAAAATCCTCGATCCCGCCCTCCACCTCGTGCCTTGCCGTATTCTTGCCGATATCCGTGTTGGATTTTCCGGAATCGGTTTTCATATAAGGGGGATTGGAAAAAACAACGTCTACTTCCCCGCCGAATGTAGTATCCTTCAAATTTCTTATGTCAGATTTGATGGGTATAACCGAGGAGCCGTTATATTCGACATTCCGTTTTAACAGATCAAAATAGTCGTCCTGTATCTCGACAGAATAGATTTCCGAAAACTTCGAATACTCCTCGCAAAGCAAGGATATAATCCCCGTTCCCGCACCGAATTCGACCGCCTTTTTGTTGCCCATCTTACGAATGAAGGCAGCTAAAAGAACAGCGTCCGTTCCGTAGGCAAAGCCACCGATCTTTTGGATAAGCGATATTTTTTCATCGACCTTATCGATACGTTCATCATTATGGATCAAGCTATCTGATTCTTTCAAGAAAAAACACCGCCCATCGTAAAAATCTTAATAAAAATTAAGATAGGAAATCCGCGCAAGGCAGATTTCCTATCAGACTTCGGTAATGCTATGTAAATACAATTACACGAAATGATGCTAAAAAATTATTCAGCCTTGGGAGCTTCTACAGGGCAAGAACCTGCGCAAGCACCGCAATCAAGGCACTTATCTGCATCAATAACATACTTGCCGTCCTGTTCTGTAATGCATTCTACAGGGCAGTCAGCTGCACATGCACCGCATCCGATGCAAATATCTGCGTCAATTTTATAAGCCATTTCTGTACACCTCCATAATGGTAATAATAACTTAATGTTTGACCGAATCAAACGCCGAAAAAAAACGACATCTTCATCAGCAGACATATTATAACACAATACTTCAAAAAATGCAAATGATTTACGAATATTTTTTAAGATTCTTCAAGTTTTTTGAGTTCATCGTCAATTTTTTCGTCTTTTTCTTTCCTTCTGAGGTAACCTTTTACTTTAAGCAGATCTCTCTGGAAGGTTTTTGGAGCCTGATCGGGGTTTGCGTTCATTCTGACCTTAACAAGTCCCGCAAGAGGAAGCACCTCTGTAACCACGCCTTCGCCATCGGGTGTCTCCACTATTGAATCGATTTTGGGAGTTCTCTTCAATTCCTCCTCATAAACCTCGGACTCATATCTGAGACAGCACATAAGTCTGCCGCAGGTACCCGATATTTTAGCAGAGTTCAATGACAAATTCTGCTCTTTTGCCATTTTGATGGAAACCTGAGCAAAGTCGTTAAGAAACGTCTTGCAACAGAAAGGTCTGCCGCATACGCCGAGACCGCCCATCATTTTCGCTTCGTCTCTGATGCCTATTTGCCTAAGCTCGATCCTCGTCTTGAATACAGAGGCAAGATCCTTTACAAGCTCACGGAAATCGACTCTGCCCTCGGCAGAAAAATAGAACAGAAGCTTGTTGTTGTCAACAGTATATTCAACCTCGATAAGCTTCATTTCGAGATTGTGCTTTTCGATCTTCTGAAGACAGATATCGAAAGCCTCTTTTTCCTTTTTGCTGTTTTCCTCGTGGTGGATGTCGTCGGCACGTGTCGCCTTTCTGATCACCTTTCGTAAAGGAGGAACGATCTCCGTGTTGGGAACAAACTTGTTCGCAGCAACTGTTTGACCGTATTCAAGTCCGCGGGCAGTTTCTACTATTACGTTTTCACCCTGATCGACCTTAAGTCCATTGGGATCAAAATAATATATTTTACCCGTCTGTCTGAACCTGACCCCGATAACTTCAACCTCTTCGGGAAGCTCAACCATTTCTTTATTATCCATTTATTTCTCCTGTGTCTCGGCAACTGTATTTTTTTCATTTCTTTTTTGCCGTTGCCGAAGCAAAAAAGTTTAAAGACATCATACCGCCGCCGCTTTTTTTAGCTCGATCGCAAGGTTTGTGAGCATACAGTTGAGGTTAAGATTAAGCGAGACCTCGCTTCTGGCGGAAGAAAGCACTTCGTAAAGGCGCATCACACCTGCAGACGTAAATTCAGAAGCTACCTTGCGGGCAATATCGGCATTTGCATAAAAAAGCAAATTGACGTTATCCCCGTCCGACTTTTTAACTGACATAAGATCTCTTACGGCATACGTTGCATAGAGCAAAATATCGCCGAGCACGTCGCGTGCTTTAGTAATTTTTTGAAGATACACCAAGAGATCCGAGAGCTTTTGCTTTTCTGAAGAAAGCTCTATAAGCTTCATAGCCTTTTCGTGCTTTGACTGTGTTTTATCGTTTTTGAAATCGGAAATAAGCCTTTGTGCAACACCGATCTTTCCCTCGGATATACGAACGATAAGCTTAAATCCGTCGGGATCGGATGCCGCCATACTAACGGCTGTTTTGTTGTATTCAAGTAGGTATTTTTCAAGCTCATCATCCGAAAATACCTGCATTTTCAAAACGGGAGCTCGTGATTTGACGGTAGCCAGCATATTGGCTGAATTCTCACAGAGCATAATAAAATAAACGCCGCGAGGCGGCTCTTCAAGCACCTTAAGGAATACGTTTTGAGCAGGCTCATTCATACATTCGGCGTCGCTGATCAAAAAGATCTTTACGTCCTCTTCGCTCGGTTTGACAAAGACCTCGGATCTGAGAGCCCTTATCTGATCGACCGTTATCTGCTTTTTGTCCTCAAGAAGTCCTATCTCAATTACGTCGGGAGAAATACCCTCGGAAATCTTTCGGCACGATTCACACATAAGACAGGGCCTGTCAAACAGCGAATTACAAGCAAGCAAACACGCAAGACGACGAGCCAGCGTATGTTTACCGCTGCCCCGTCCGCCTTCCAATATATAAGCATGAGCTAATTTCCCGTTTTCAGCAGCATTGCTGAAAAAAGAAAGCAATTTTTCGTTTCCGTATATATAAGTTTTTTCGTTATCCATTTAAAGTAATCAGATGTGTTCGAATCTTTCGATATTGAGAACAAAGACTGTAGCTCCGCCGACAGTTACCTTAGCAGGGATAGTCGAAATTGATGCGGGATTGTAAACGGGATCCGCGGGGATCGGAACAGTTCTCTTTTTGGAGAAATGACTGATGATCTCAAGAACCTTGTCTACCTCATCATCCTGAACACCGGTGAGGAAGGTGGTATTTCCGCTCATCAAAAAACCGCCCGTAGACGCAATTTTGGTTACCATAAAGCCGGACTTGCTGAGACCGGTATTTACGTAGTTGGCATCATCGTTATTTACAATCGCTAACAAAAGTTTCATAATTTCGTCTCCTTACTATATTTTACAACGTTTATTAATAATATTAATTTGACAATACTATTATAACAAAAAAACAATCGCTTGTCAATTTTTTTATGTATATTTTATTTAAAAATAAGGTAAAACGCTATGTATATTGTCAGAAAAAAATATATGATCAAGGCAATAGCTTTGTTTATAACGTTTGTTGGGATAATAACGGGTATTTTCGTATCTGATATAGAGGCAACCAAAAAACAGATTTTAAAAGAAGAATCAAACGAAAAGGCTGAAATGATCAATCTTCTTTCGGATTTTCAAGTTCTATGTGACACATTCGAAAAAAGTATTGACTTAAATACCCCCACCTCCCTCGGCAAAGAAATATACGCAAGGTGCATGTTGATACGTTCGCACCTGTTCGATATGAATATAAAAACCGAAAACACCGTAGGATGGTTAAACGAGCTTTCCGACTATACTAACACGGAAATGAATGACGAAGAAAAAAACAAAGAATACCTGACGAAGCTGAGAAACGCTACTGCAATTCTGATTAATAATTGCGAAAACCCATCAAGCATCGATCTTACACGTCTTGAGGAATTGTTTGCACCGAAAACAGACAGCGAAGAATACAAAGAAATGCTAAATGAGCTCGAAAACGAATACCCGCTTTTGAACAACCGGATCAAAGCCTCGGTTAAAGAAATAACCGAATATGCAATGTCTGTGTTAAACCACCCGATACTCCCCCGCCGATTTAAAGGTAATTACACCTTCCCCGGCGCATTGTCTTACACCACACAAAACTCCTATGCCGCCATACACCCATCGGGTAACACACTAAACCGTATGGCAACAGAGCCCTCAACAAACACACCCGCATACAGCTATACCGTGTTAGACAAAAAGGCAGAAGAATATTTAAAACAATATGCTCCTTACGCTCAAAACTGCAAAAGAGTATATAAAGAAAAAATCGAAAACACAGTATATTATATATTCTGTCCCGAATATTATACCGATACCGTAACCATATTCAACTACGATGAACAAATCAGAATCGCATTAAACGCCTTTGACGGCCGAATGAAAGCGTTTGATGCCACAAAATATTTAAAAAACCACGGTAAAGATCAAATAAAGAAAGAGTGGGCGAAAAAGCAAGCTCCCGATTTCGGAAACAATACTCTTATATCCGAAAATACCGTTATTATTGATAGACTGCAATATACCGAATATATAATCTTATCGACATCGGGGCAAAAATATTACGTTTTGAGCCAAAACTCAAACGACGATATCATTTTAACTCAAAAAGAATTTTTAAAAATTTTAAACAGATAAAAAAACCAACCGAAATCGGTTGGTTTTTTAAAATACAACTCAATATTAGTCGCTAACGTAAGGAAGAAGAGCTACCTGACGTGCGCGCTTAACAGCGATGGTTACCTGGCGCTGATGCTTAGCGCAAGTACCTGTGATTCTTCTGGGAAGAATCTTGGAACGTTCGCTGATATATTTTCTGAGACGAGCTGTGTCTTTGTAATCAATGTGTTCGATCTTCTCTGCGCAGAACTGGCAAACCTTTTTTCTCTTGCGGTTGTTCTGGCGGAAGGGCTTCTGTTCTCTATCCATTTTACGAATCCTCCTGTTAAATTTCTGATAAAAGCATTATAAAAATGCCGCTTGTTTGGTTCTGCCCCAATTTAGAAAGGCAGATCCTGATCTCCGGAAATTACCTCAAAATCAGGTGCCGAATCGGTAGAATAAGAGGGTGCACCGAAGTTATCCGAAGAATTCTGATAAGAACTGTTTTCGGACTTGCTGTCTACAAAATTAACTTCGTCAACAACAACCTCTGTAACGTATCTCTTGTTGTTCTGCTGATCGGTCCAGGTTCTTGTCTGAAGCGAACCGGTAATGCAGATAGAGCTACCCTTTCTGAAATATCTTGTGATAAATTCAGCCTGATTTCTCCAAGCAACGCAGTTTATAAAATCGCTCTGCTGGTTGGCCTGTCCCTCTGCATTCTTTGCAAAACGGCGGGTAACAGCGATCGAAAACGAAGTAACTACGATACCGCTTGTGGTTGTCTTGAGTTCGGGATCAGCGGTAAGACGACCGCCGAGAATTACCTTGTTAAAATTGAAATTAGCCATGGTGTTTACCCTTCTTTCTTACTTCTTACTTGCCGGCTTTTACTACGATGGAACGCATAATTCCTTCGGTAATACCGAAGATACGCTCAAGCTCAGAAATGAACTTAGCGGGAGCGTTAAACTTAACGAGCACGTAATAACCTTCGTTAAGATCGTTGATGGGGTATGCAAGTCTGCGCTTGCCCCACTCTTCGATTTCCTCGACTGCACCGTTGTCAGCAATAAGCTTTGTAAACTTCTCTACAAGAGCCTTTACTTCCTCTTCACCCTTCTGAAGATCAACAACGAATATAGTCTCGTAAGACGAATTCATCTTCTCCATTAATATACACCTCCTTATGGACTTTGGCCGTATGTCTCGCATACAGCAAGGAAGAAACTTATTCAAAGTTTCACTTGATAATAATACTATATATATTTGCATTTGTCAACTATTTTGAAAAAGTTTACATTTTTTCAACATTTTAGTCGTATAAAAAATGCAGTTTTATCGTTTTTTTCTGACATTTTTGCCTTTTAAGGGAGCTTTACTCTTTTCATTTTTGTTAAAGCCGCGTCCCCTGTTCTCCGTCTTTTTGACAGTAGCTCCGGTACGCTCGGGAGGAACCAAGCAATCGTTTCCGAAGCCGATCAGATCTGTCCTTCCGCAAGACGTAAGCGCCTTTCTGACGATCGGGTAATTCTCTCTTCTGTTCCACTGGAGAAGTGCCCTTTGCATGATCTTCTCCTCATACTCTCTTGCGACGTAGACCTTCTTTCCGGTAAAAGGATCGAGTCCCGTATAATACATAACAGTAGATGCCGTACCGGGAGTGGGATAAAAGTCCTGAACCTGCTCGGGAGAATAGCCGCTCTTTTTAAGATACAGCGCCAGTTCAACAGCATCGCGCAATGTGCTTCCCGGATGACTCGACATAAGATACGGAACAAGATACTGCTCCTTACCCATTCCCTTTGTCAGCTCAAAAAAGCGCTTTCTGAAACCTTCGTAAACAGAAAAATCGGGCTTACCCATCATTTTCAGCACCGCAGACGAGCAATGCTCGGGAGCTACCTTCAGCTGACCGCTGACGTGGTCCTTTACAAGCTTTTTGAAGAACTTTTCGTCCTTGTCAAGCATAAGATAATCGAATCTTATGCCCGATCGGATAAACACCTTCTTCACTCCGTCAAGCTTTTCGATCCTGCTCAGCATATCGAGATATTCCGTGTGGCTGACCTTCAAATTCTTACAAGGAGTGGGAGCGAGGCACTTTTTGTTTTTGCAAACACCGTGCTCCTTTTGCAGCTGACATGAGGGATATCTGAAATTGGCAGTAGGGCCTCCAACATCGTGGATATACCCCTTAAAGCCTTCCATTTCGGTTATTTTCTTTGCTTCCTCAAGCACAGAATCTATACTGCGGGAACGAACACTTCTTCCCTGATGGAAAGCGATCGCACAGAAATTGCAGGCACCGAAGCATCCCCTGTTGTGGGTGATCGAAAACTCGACCTCATTTATGCCCGGCACTCCGCCCTCTTTTTTATATATAGGGTGATATGCTCTTGTGAACGGCAGGCTGTACACCTTGTCAAGCTCTTCCCTTTCAAGCGGGGGCATCGGAGGGTTCTGGACAAGCATTTTTCCGTCATAGTATTCAACTACAGCTTTTCCGTTTATATAATCGTTTTCACGGTACTGCAAAGCAAAAGCATCGGCATACTTCTTTTTGTCCTCTTTGAGATCGTTGTAATCAAAGCCGCCCGCACATTCGTAGTGGATCTTTTCATCCGCCTTACACAAATATGCCGTTCCCTTGATATCACGTATCTTTTTTACGGGAACACCCTTGTCAAGCAATTCTGCAATCCTCAAAACCGACTTTTCTCCCATTCCGTAAGAAAGTATATCGGCTCTTGAGTCAACGAGGATCGATCTTCTGATCTTTCCGTCCCAATAATCGTAATGCGCAAAACGGCGAAGCGATGCTTCAAGTCCGCCTATTATTATCGGTACATCTCCGTACGCCTCTCTTATTCTGTTACAGTAAACGATGACCGCTCTGTCGGGACGGTTACCCATTTTTCCGCCTGCTGAATAATAGTCATAAGAACGCTTCTTTTTTGAAACGGTATAATGGGCGACCATAGAGTCGATATTGCCGCTTGTGACGAGAAAACCCAGCCTCGGTCTGCCGAATTCTTTAAAAGCCTCGGCGCTTTTGTAATCGGGCTGTGAAAGTATAGCCACCTTAAAACCTGCGTTTTCAAGCACTCGCGATATTATGGCAACACCGAAAGACGGATGGTCGACGTAAGCGTCGCCCGTCACATAAACGAAGTCGGGCTCACCCCAGCCCCTCTGCTCCATATCATATCTGTTTATTGGCAAAAAACTGTTTTTTTCCATTTTTTCCATTATAAAAACACCTTAAAATGAGCTGTATTCCATTTTTTAGGTATACAGCTCATTAATATTCTTTTTATTTCTTGACCTCGACCATTTCGAACGCTTCGAGGATATCGCCCTCTTTGATATCGTTGAACTTTTCAAGTCCTACACCGCATTCAAAGCCCTGCATAACCTCTTTTGCATCATCCTTGAAACGCTTTAAGGAGCTGATCTTATCTTCGAAAATGATTATGCCGTCACGTACAACTCTGATCTGCGAGTTTCTTGTGATCTTACCGTCCTGAACATAAGAACCGGCAATCGTACCGACCTTGGGTACATGGATGGTCTGACGAACCTCTGCATGACCGAGCACCTCTTCCTTGAATTCGGGAGCGAGCATACCCTTCATTGCGGCTTCGATCTCTTCGATACACTCGTAAATGATACGGTAGGTACGAATTTCGACCTCTTGTCTCTCGGCGGAGTCTATAGCCTTCTTGTCGGGACGAACATGGAAGCCGATGATAAGTGCATTGGATGCCGCCGCAAGCATAACGTCACCTTCTGTAATACCGCCTGCCGCAGTATGGATAACGTTTACTCTTACCTCGTTATTCGACAGCTTTTCAAGCGACTGTTTAACAGCCTCTGCACTACCGTTAACGTCGGCCTTAACAATGATGTTAAGATCCTTTGTGCCCTCACTGATCTGTGCAAACAGATCATCGAGAGAAACCTTTGCATTAGCCTTGAATGCCGCTTCCTTCTGTTTTGCCCTTCTCTGGTCAGCAAGCGTACGTGCCATTCTTTCGTCTTCAACTGCATTGAATTCGTCACCGGATTCGGGAACCTCGGAAAGACCTACGATTTCTACGGGAACGGAAGGACCTGCGACCTTTATATTCTTACCCTTGTCATCAAGCATAGCTCTTACGTGACCGACAGATGTGCCCGCGATCACAACGTCACCCACGTGCAACGTACCTGCCTGAACAAGAACGGTAGCAACAGGGCCTCTGCCCTTATCAAGCTTCGATTCGATGATAACACCCTTTGCGCGTCTGTTGGGGTTAGCTTTGAGATCCTTGACCTCGGCAACGAGAAGAACGTTCTCAAGAAGATCGTCAATACCCATTTTAGTGAGAGCCGATACGGGAACGCAAATTACGTCACCGCCCCATTCCTCGGGAACGAGCTCGTACTGGGTAAGGCTTTGCTTGATATTATCAGGGTTTGCTGCGGGTTTATCCATCTTGTTGATAGCAACGATTATTTCAATTCCGGCAGCCTTTGCGTGGTTGATAGCCTCGACCGTCTGAGGCATAATGCCGTCGTCAGCCGCAACAACGAGGATGGCAATATCGGTAGCCATAGCACCTCTTGCACGCATTGCGGTGAATGCTTCGTGTCCGGGGGTATCAAGGAACGTGATGTCCTGTCCCTGAACATTTACTCTGTAAGCACCGATGTGCTGTGTAATACCGCCTGCCTCGCCCGCAGTTACGTTTGCGTGACGGATAGCATCAAGAAGCGACGTCTTACCGTGGTCAACGTGACCCATAACGCACACAACGGGAGCTCTCTTAACAAGGCTTTCTTCGCTGTCCTCTTTTTCGTCAAACAGCTTTTCTTCAATTGTAACAACTACCTCTTTGGAAACCTTGATGCCCAATTCATCGGCAACGAGGAACGCGGTATCGTAATCGATGACCTGGTTTACACTCGCCATAATACCGAGCTTCATAAGCCTCTTGATCGTTTCTGCGGCAGTAACCTTCATTCTTACTGCAAGGTCACCTACTGTGATCTCGTCGGGAACGGTTATCTGAAGCTGGAGCTTCTTTGCGCGCTCAAGCTCTTCCTTCTTGATCTTTTCAAGAGCAAGCTTTTCTTTATCTTTATTCTTATCGTACTTATTGTTGTTATTCTGCTTCTTGACCTTCTTACGATCATTTGCATAATTCATCTTTGGATCGTGAACGAAGTTCTCAAGTCTTTCGTCATACTTGGAAAGATCGACGTGAGTACCTCTTGTATCGACTACCCTGGTACCTGCAACGTGGTTGCTCTGTCTTACAGCATCGGGAGCATCGGGAAGTACTCTTTCAACCTTAAGCTCCTGTCTGTGCTGTCTCTGCTGTGCAGGCTGTTTTTTCTGGTCTTTCTTTTTATTGAAATTATCTTTAGGCTGATTAGATTGTGCGTTATTGTTGTTCTTTGGCACATCGTTCTGTGCATTAGCCGGCTTATTTTCAGCATTAAATGCGGGCTTCGAAGCAGGCTTGTTCTCTTCTCTCTTTGGAGAAGGTGTCTGAGGCGCAGAAGGCTTGCGCAAAGCATCGCCATCCTGCTTTTTCATAGGCTCCTGCTTTTGGGGAACAGACTTTTCCGCTCTGTTTTCTTCTTTCTTTTCGACCGGCTTTTCTTCTTTCTTTTCGACCTTTTCTGACAACTCGGGAGCAGATGGCTTTTTCTCCTCGACAGTCTCTCTTTCGGGCTCGTGAATCTTAATTTCGCCGTCTATATATTTACCGATCCCCTCAAACTGGACCTTATTTGTAAGGTGATTGAAGATCACTCCGAATTCATCGGGAGTAAGGACAGCCATGTGAGTCCTTCCCGTCATTCCGTAAGAATCGAGAAGTTCGATAAGCTCCTTGCTTTTCACATCAAAATCTTTAGCAATATTACTGATACGGTATTTTTGATTTGATAACATATAAGCACCTCTTTAAATCAGCCTTTTGACCGCTTCCGCAAAGTTGCGGTCCATGATCGCCACCGAAGATGTCAAGCACATCTTGCCGATAGCGTGGGATAATTCATCCTGAGTATACTGTAAGGAAATATGGTCGATTCCATAATACTCACAGCAGTTTACGATCTTTTTAAACGTATTCTCTGATACATCGGAGGCAATCAAAACAAGCTTGACGCCCTTTCCCGACTTGATCCTTTCGGTTACGATCTCGGTTCCCGCGGTTATTTTCCTTGCCCTTGCCGCAAGTCCGAGCATTCCGAGTATCTTGTCATTATTCATTTTCCGAAAGTTCTCTTTCCAATGCATCATATACCTCTTCGGGTATCTCACATTCAAGACTGCGTTCAAAACGCTTGGCTTTTCTTGCCTTCTTGAAACACGAAACGCTTCTGCACACGTAAGCTCCGCGTCCCGATTTCTTACCCGTAAAGTCAAGTGATACACTTCCGTCAGGGGCTCTGACTACCCTCAAAAGCGTGGGCTTGGGAAATGCCATACCGCATCCGGAGCATTTTCTTTCCGGAATTTTTTTCTTTGGTAACTGCTGTCCCATTTTGTCCTCCGAATCCTATTTCTTAAAGTTCTGTTTTAATATCGATCTTGAATCCTGTAAGTCTTGCCGCAAGACGTGCGTTCTGACCTTCCTTGCCGATTGCAAGTGAAAGCTGGTCGTTGTCTACAAGAACCTTGCAGGAGCGTTCGCCGTCAATAATTACCTGACGAACAGCCGCAGGAGAAAGTGCCTCTCTGATAAACTCCTCTGCATTTTCGCTATACTTGATTATATCGATCTTTTCGCCGCAAAGCTCCTCAACGATCTCGGTAATTCTCATACCTCTGTTACCGATACAAGCACCGATCGGATCTACATTTTCGTCTCTCGACATAACCGCAAGCTTTGTTCTCGAGCCTGCCTCTCTGGATACACCCTTGATAATAACCGTACCGTCCTGAATCTCGGGCACTTCCATTTCAAAAAGTCTCTTTACCATACCGGGATGTGTTCTCGAAAGTGTAACGAGAGGTCCGTAAGCCTCTTTTCTTACTTCTGTTACAAACACCTTGACTCTCGAGCCGTCGGCAAACTTTTCGCCGGGGATCTGCTCGGATTTAAGAAGCTTTGCAATGCTTGTGCCGGTATCGACTATTACATCGCCCGTCTCGGCGTCAGTTCTCTGAACAACAGCGGAAATGATCTCTTCTTTTTTGTCCTCGTATTCTTTAACTCTGATGCTTCTTTCAGCCTCGCGGATCCCCTGGATGATAACCTGCTTAGCAGTGGTAGCACTGAGTCTTCTGAAATTCTTGGGGTCAAGCTTTACTTCAGCCACGCCGCCGATCTGTGATCTCTTGCTTATTTTCTTTGCATCCTCCAAGGATATCTGAAGTGTGGGGTCCTCAACCATCTCTACAATATCCTTCAATGCATAAACCTTAACGTCCTTCTTCTTTGGATCAAGCACGATCTTTACGTTGCTGTTTCCTCCCTGCTCGCGCTTAAACGCCGAAACGAGAGCCGCTTCGATCCTCTCAAGCATATAATCCTTCGGAATACCCTTTTCTTTTTCAAGCAATTCAAGTGCATTAAAAAATTCCGTGTTCATTTTTCTCGCATTAAGCCATCGGAAAAATCCGTCGGCATTCTCCTCCATATATATTATTCTGTATTATTTTTCAGTCACCAAAATCGTATACTGTTTTCAATTTGGATACAACACTCTTTTCCAAAACCATCTCGACGCCGTTTTCGTCGATCGTAAAAGCGTTTTTTTCCTCATCATAAGCAGCAAGCACACCCTTTACCGTCTTTCTTCCGTCGACAGCGGTATAAAGCTTTGCCTCAACGTCCCAGCCTATACAAGCATTATAGTGCATAGGATTTTTAAGGTCTCTTTCGATCCCCGGAGATGAAACCTCAAGTCTGTAAGAGCCCTCGATCGGATCAGCCTCATCAAGAATGGGATTGATCGCCATGTGCACCTTTTCGCAGTCATTGATGTTTATTCCCTCTTCGTTGTCAAGCGTGATTCTGAGAAACCACTCAGCACCTTCTTTTACGTACTCGACATCCCAAAGCATATAACCAAGCTCGTTTATTGTGGGTTCAAGCAGCTCCTTAACCTTGCCCGCTATATTCTTTGCGGGTCTTGCATTCAAATTCGGCATGTGTGTCCATCCTTTTTATAGATTATTTAAGACAAAAAAATGCCCTACATAAAATTTAGAAGAGTGGCAAAAACCACTCTTCTAACCTTACTCATGCATTATAACATATTATTTCAAAAAATGCAATACTTTTTGATAATTTTAATAAAAAAACATCAATAATTCATCAATTTAGCTTTTCTTACCGAATAATTTGACGTTATGTCCTCCTTGACCTTTACGTCATCGATCAAAGAATTCATATAATCACTGAAATCATCCTGCTCACAGTAATCTACGATATATTCAAACATATCGAGATAATACTCACTCGCGTAGGGCTTATCCGTAAGCTCCTTGCGTTTCATAATATATATGATATTACCGTCGTCGTACTTCTTGACCTCGCCTATCTTCATTTCCTGCGAAGCAAGAACTATTTCAGCACCGAAAACGTTTATGTCGTTAGAGGAAATAAAGTAACCGTCCTTGTACACGTCGGCCTGCGGATCTTCGTTATACGAAGCCTTCAGCTCATCAAAGTTCTCACCGTTTTCGAGCTTCTTCATAATATCGTCAGCAAGTGCATTCTTTTTCGCTGTTTCTTCGTCGGTCAATTCCTGTTTTTTATAAGAATTGGCTTCATCATCGAAAACAAGCTTGCCGTTTTCATCTCTGACGTAAACCATCTCATCATAGATCATTATAAAATCAATACGAGCATAGTTGTCCAAATAGTATCTTTCAAGTATCTCGTCAGTTATCTCTCTTGCGCCGCCCTCTGCATACAAGGCGTTATAAACCTTGGTAACCTTAAGCTCTACGGTATAAATATCCTTTAAAATATCGTAGTTTATATCGTAAGCAGACAAAGCCTTATTGAGTGCGCTTTTTGAGCCGTAAGCACTTACAAGATCATCAATAGCCGTGTTTATCTCCTTCTTTTCTTCTGCAGTCAGCTTAAGTCCGAGCTGATCGAAAAGAAACGAGCAAACAACGTTTACCTTCACGTTATAATCAACGATCTGTCTCAGCTTATCCTCATAGGTCTGTCCGTTGCTGTATTTGGTATCCCAATAAGCATCGTTATCGTTTTCCGAAGAAACGTAGCTCGACTTGATCTGCGAAAGCCAGTACGAATACATATTCCCGGAGATCTTTTTGCCATGGTATTCCATTGCGGTTTCGGTCTTGCCACAAGATGCCATCATTCCGATGCATACCGCAAGACACAAGATCAATGCTATGACTCTGAATTTTTTCACGATTTTTCCACCTTTTTTTGAATTATTGTTTTACACACTTTTTGTATTATAGCACACTCAAATAAAAATAGCAACATTTTTTATTTTTCGGCATAAATACAGCGTACTATTTCAGTTCTTCCCTTAGTCTCATATACTCTCGAAGTATCTGTGTCAGAACTTCGTACACTTTTGCTCCTTTGTCAAGCTTTATGCTTACATAAGGCTTCGAGCCCATATTCATTAGTATCTTACCCCTGTTTTGTGCGGCAATAAAAGTCCAGACAGCCCCATCCATCTCGTACGGGTATATAAGGATATTCCCGCTTCTTTTCTCAAGCTTCGCCATACCCGCGTCACTTCCGAGCTTCCGCAAAAGCGATACATTCAGAAGCTCGAGCACGCTCTCGGGAATATCTCCGTATCTGTCGAGCAATTCATCCGTAACGTCCCTGACATCAAGCTCGGTCTCGATCAAAGCGATCTTTTTATATATATCGATCCTTTGAGACGCAACCTTGATATACTTTTCGGGAATATACGCATTGACGTTCAAATCGATCGCACACTCGCGCTTCGGTTTGACCTCTTCTCCCTTTTCCTCGAGGATCGCCTCGTTCAGAAGCTTCATATACATATCGTAACCGACAGTCTGAAGGTGTCCGTGCTGTTCTGCCCCCAAAATGTTGCCTGCTCCTCTGATCTCAAGGTCACGCAATGCGACCTTGAAGCCTGCACCGAACTCGGTATATTCTTTTATTGCCGAAAGTCTTTTTGTTGCAATTTCGGACAAAGCCTTTCCACGCGAAAAAGTAAAGTAAGCATAAGCACGTCTGCTGCTTCTTCCCACTCTTCCTCTTATCTGGTGAAGCTGGGCAAGCCCGAATCTGTCGGCATTTTCTATGATAAGCGTATTGGCGTTTGGCACGTCAACGCCGCTTTCAATGATGGTCGTCGACACAAAAACGTCGATCTCCCCCTCAACAAGCGAACGCCAAAGGTCACTGATCGTTTCTTTGTCCATTCTGCCGTGAGCAATTGCGATCCTGGCATCGGGCACCATTGCAGCAACTCTGCGCGCCGCATAATCGATAGTCTCTATATTGTTATGCAAATAAAAGACCTGGCCACCTCGCCTGAGCTCTTTTTTTATGGCTTCGGAAATGATCAATTCATCGTACTCAAGCACGTAAGACTGAACGGGCAGTCTGTCGCCCGGTGCCTCTTCAAGGACCGACATATCACGTATTCCGCTCATTGCCATATTAAGCGTACGCGGTATAGGAGTCGCCGTTAACGTCAATGAGTCTATATTCTTTGTGAGCTGTTTTAATTTTTCTTTGTGTGCAACGCCGAACCTTTGTTCCTCGTCGATGATAACAAGTCCCAGATCCTTGAATTCAATATCTTTACTTAAAAGCCTGTGAGTCCCGACAACTATATCGGTCTCTCCTCGCTTGATCCTTCTTACCGTTTCCGCCTGCTGTTTGGGTGTGGAAAATCTGGAAAGCATATCGATCTTTACCGGAAATCCCCTCATTCTTGCTGATATGGTCTGGTAATGCTGCAGAGCAAGAATGGTGGTGGGAACAAGAATAGCCACCTGCTTCGAGCTGTTTACAGCCTTGAATGCCGCTCTCAATGCAACCTCCGTCTTGCCAAAGCCAACATCACCGCAAAGCAGTCTGTCCATCGGATACGCCTGCTCCATATCTTCTTTGATCTCGTTGATAGCCGAAAGTTGCCCGTCGGTCTCCTCATATTCAAAGCCGGACTCAAAATCCGCCTGCATCGCATCGTCCTTATCAAATGCGATGCCTTTTTTTCTGAGTCTCTCCGCATATAGAGCAATAAGATCCTTCGCCATATCCTTTGCGGCTTTTTTCACCTTTGTCTTTGCCTTATACCACTCGGTACCGCCCATTTTTGACAGCTTGAGAGTGCCGTCCTCCGCCTTGGCTCCTATATACTTTGCTATGGAGTCGAGCTGGGTACACGGCAAATAAAGCATATCGCTTCCGGCATACTGTATCTTAACAAAATCCTTGGTAATACCGTCAATCGTAAGAGTATGAAGTCCGAGATACTGACCGATTCCGTGTACGTCGTGTACGACGTAATCCCCCTCGGTAAGATCGGCATACGAAAGAATCTTCTCACGGGCAGTCTTCTTGTTTGCCTTTTTCTTTTTCTTCTTGTATGCGTCCTTTATGTTAAGACCTGAATTTGCCCTCAGCGACAGGCATACGAATTTAGATGCCGTTAATTCGAATCCGCCGACCGTACAGTCATCAACGATACAAGGCAGCCCCTTTATAAGCTCACTGCCGTCCTTCATGCCGAGCACAGCGGCGATGCCCGCATCGTTCAGCATATTGAGCAGAGTTTTCGATTTCTGCTCGCTTTCGGTCAGAATGGCTATCTTGTATTTGTTCTGAACGTAAGACGAAAGATCCTCCAAAAGCAGAGAGAAGTTTTCGAAATACGACACAGTCTGCTTGGTGACGAAGCTGTATACACCCGAGAGACGTCTGTTTCCCATCGAGCTCAAAAAAGTGTCGGATATAAGCGTAGGATTTTTATCCGTAAACTCTTCAAAGTCCGCTCCCGTCTTTGAAAATTCAGCATATTTTGAGGGAACGCTTCCGATCTCGATCAGCTCCGAGGAATTTTGCTCCTCGTGCCATTGAAACGATTTGATCCTGTCGTTTATTCCGCTGTAAGAATGAACTACACAAAAACACTTTCCGTTTAAATAGTCAAGCAAGCACTGCTTTTCCGGATAAAGCAATGAAATGTATTTATCGGCAAAGTTGCACTCGCTTCCGCTTATAACGCTCTCGTATTCTGCCTTAACCGTATCCTCGGCAGGGGTGCCGACAATTTTCTTCAAGTGAGACGAGATCGCCTTTTTCAGCTCTTCTCTTTTTTCGGGCGATACGATCACTTCTTTAGAAGGAATTATTTTGAAGCTGTCTATATTCTCGATCTTTCTCTGCGATAAAACGTCAAAGCTGCCCATCTGCTCGATGTCGGTGTCAAAAAAATCTATTCTGACGGGTCTCTCCGTGCGTGGCGAAAAAACGTCGAGAATACCGCCGCGCACGGCGTACTGTCCTACGCTGTCGACCATATCAACGAAGGTATATCCGTTGTTTTCAAGAAAAGAAGTAACTTCCTTGATTTCATACTGTTTGTTTATATCGATCTCGAGAAGTCCCTTTTCAAGCTTATCCTCGGGTACGGTGTACTGAAGTGCCGCATCGGGCGTTGTTAATACAACGTCATAATCATTTTCCATTATTGCATACAAAACGTTCAGTCTGTCGTGCTCGAATTCACGTGATGCGGTTATATTGTGAAAAACAAGATCCCTATAGGGATATACAAGACACTTTCTTCCGCACGACTCAAGAGCATTTTTTAAGCGATGCTCTGTTTTTTCGTCGGGGCACACCAAAAGAACGCCCTTACCCGACTGTTGCTTTATATCAACAACAAGCTCATTGTAAAAAGCCTCAGACGCCCCCTCGCTGAGTCCCGTCACCGACATTGGGTGCGGTCTTTCCGCGCGTATCTCGGAGAGTGCATTTGCAAGTATACCCTTATATTCTTTTACGTCCTTTATCTGCTGTGTTACTATACTCATGATCAGTTAAACATTCCCATTGCCTGCTCTGTTTTTCCCTCTATGATCAGGGGCAAAGCCAGGTAGGCTTTTTCTATGCAGGTCATTGTGACCTCGCGGTCTTCCTTTGCTATATCTCCGAGCACCCAATCCGCAAGATCGTATTCGGGATTCGGCTTTGCTCCGACACCGATCTTTATTCTTGGAAACTCATTTGAATTCAGATGATAAATTATGCTTTTTATGCCGTTGTGTCCGCCGTCGCTCCCCTTTTGCCTGATACGCATTTTGCCCGGCTGAAGCGAAATATCGTCAAATATTACGATCACGTTTGAAACGGGTATCTTATAAAACTCGACGGCCTCTCTGACCGCCTCTCCGCTGTTGTTCATAAAGGTCTGCGGCTTCATAAACAGTACGCGCTTGCCGCCAAGTTCACCGTCTCCAATGAGTGCTTTGAATTTCGATTTTGTTATCTTTAAGTTTAGCTTATCCGACAAATAGTCAAGGGTCATAAAACCGACGTTATGACGGGTCTTTGCATACTTTTCGCCGGGGTTTCCGAGTCCCACAACAAGGTGAGTAATGTTGCCCGTCGATAAATCATTCTTCCTTTCTATCTGCTTGAATAAGTCAAAAATATTGCTCATTTGAGTTTTCCTTCCGCTCTCTTATTATCTGCCCATCCGGG
Source organism: Clostridia bacterium (assembly GCA_017441005.1). GTDB lineage: Bacteria > Bacillota > Clostridia > Oscillospirales > CAG-272 > RGIG1995. The sequence continues at coordinate 103,753 of JAFSAM010000073.1, forward strand.
CTTTGTCGTTTGCTTGGATCTTGCAATTCCGAGACTGCCCTTCGGAAGATCCTCTACAATAGTTGAGCCTGCCGCCGTAAACGAGCCGTCACCGAGAGTTACCGGTGCAACAAGATTGGTGTTACAACCGATAAACACATTGTCTCCGACGGTAGTTCTGTATTTATTCTTTCCGTCATAGTTGCAGGTTACGGTACCGCACCCGAAATTCACCTTTTTGCCGACGTCGCTGTCGCCTATATAGGTCAGATGAAGTGCCGAAGTATCTTCTCCTATATTGGAGTTTTTCACCTCCACAAAAGCACCCACTCTTACACCGCGGGAGAGGTTACTTCCCACCTTTACGTGCGCAAACGGGCCGACTGATACACCGCTTTCAACGAAAGAATCATACACGTGCGAGGATATGACCTTTGCACAGTCGCCTATTTTACTGTTTGATATTACGGAAGAGGGGCCTAAAACACAATTCTCTCCGATCACGCTGTCGCCGCGTATCTCGGTGGCTGCGTGGATCTCTGTACCTTTTCCGATCAATGCACCGGGAGAGATGACCACTCCGTCAACAGACGTAAATATAACGCCGTTTCCGATATGACCGTAGATTATTTCCATTCTGATCTTTTCGCTCTCTTCAAAAAAATCGAACGGAGAATTTATGGTTCTGTGATGTATTCTTTTTACGTTATTTCCCGTATTTTTACTGAATTTTATAAGCGTCTCGCTGTCATCGCCTATTTCAACGGTGTCATAATCGTCGAGCTCGCGCAAAGCGCTCTCTATGACCTCTTTCGTTACACAAAAAGCAAACGGAGAGGCAATGCAATATACTCCGTCGGGCAACTCGCCCACCTTTCTCTCGACATGCAAAAAAAGCGGCTCATTACAAACGTTAGCATTTGAAAGCTCCGCCAATACGGGTGTAGTAAATTCAATTTTCATAGTATAATGATCCTTTCCGTTCCCCTACCTTGTAATTATACATCTTTTTTATATAAAAAATCAATAGGAATTGCTCAAAATATCGCCCCGTATTTGCATATTTTTTCGTTATATCTACCAAAATATTAAAAAGTTTGTAAAAAATCCAAAAAAAGTATGGAAATTTTATTATTAATATGATAGAATATCGGATGGTCAAATGGTAATTTGAAAAAATAATTAATATACTATGGAGGTACTTTGTTATGGCAAAGAAGTTCTGTTACCTTTTCAAAGAAGGTAATGCAAAAATGCGTGAACTCCTCGGCGGTAAGGGCGCTAACCTTGCTGAAATGACACAGCTCGGTCTCCCCGTTCCCCAGGGCTTCACTATCTCGACAGAAGCTTGTACTCAGTATTATGAGGACGGCAGAAAGATCAACGCTGATATCCAGGCTGAGATCATGGAGTACATCGACAAGATGGAAGAAATCACCGGCAAGAAGTTCGGCGATACTGAGAATCCCCTTCTCGTATCCGTTCGTAGCGGTGCGCGTGCATCCATGCCCGGTATGATGGATACCATTCTTAACCTCGGTCTTAATGAGCAGGTTGTTGATGTTCTTTCCGCTAAGTCCGGTAACCCCAGATGGGCTTGGGACTGCTACAGAAGATTTATTCAGATGTATTCCGACGTTGTTATGGAAGTTGGTAAGAAGTATTTTGAACAGCTTATCGATAAGATGAAGGAAGAAAAGGGCGTAACTCAGGACGTTGAGCTTACTGCTGAAGACCTTAAGGAACT
>JAFSAM010000074.1 GCA_017441005.1 Clostridia bacterium
ACAATCGGTACTACCATTCGGCAGGGGCCGCACCATGGTGCCCAAAAGTCCAGAAGGACTTTCTTATCGGAATTTAATACTTCATTTTGAAAATTGTTTTTATTGATATTGATAGCAGACATATTTACGTCCTCCTTTTTTCTTTGTGGCTTCATTATATCACAGCTTTTGACATCGTTCTGTGATAACATCACATTTCTGCTTTTACTTCAATGTAGCCAATATCACAAGTCAATATGCACTTTCGGGAATTTTGCGTATTTCTACACTTTGCAAAATTGCTACCGTGTTTTGCTTGCTGTCTACGTACAGGTTGCGATGAAAAACATTTCTTCTTTGTCTACTGCGGAGCAAAATTTGTTTTGCGAAAAGCCTTGACTTTTGGAGTAGGTAGAGTTACCATACAGACGACAAAAAACGTCCCTCCCTATTGCATTTACAGCAGTTTTATGGTAGAATACTTATAAGGATTCTTTGAGGGGAGGTTACAGCGCATGAATGATTTACCTGAAAACTATTTTGCCGATTATGATTCTTTCACAGATGATGCAATTGCCGAAATAACGAGAGAAGGTATTTCCCTAAAAAACGGCGTGTTCATTGATTTCTCTGTTTGTGCCGAAAACTTCAAAAAAGCCAATCCTAAAAGCAGCGGGAAATGCGTTGGAGAGCGTGAGATAAGCGATTGGAGTTTTACGTTTTATGCCAACCCGAAACCCATCATGATCAAGTTTTCACCTCGTAATAAACTGATCGAATTTATTTCTCCAAATGATACACGAAGACGATTTCATTCATTACAATTCAAAATTAATGATTTCGGTTACACCACGTACGATCTGACATAAGCGAAGCTCCCCCGAGATGAAATTCATCGTTTCGGGGGAGTATTTTGTTGACCACAGTTTATCCCACATCTGCAACCGGAACATACGGACACAACGGAAATAAAAGCACCAAAGAGGATGTGATTTTGAGCAGAAAGGGTTAGAAACAGCCGAAAATGTCTATAAAGTAGGGTTTTCCTATCATTTGGGAGCGTGCCGTAGAAGTCTGCGCAACGTTTTAACTTGTGCAAATTTGTTTATCCCGCGCTCTCCCTCAGTCTTTTGCTTCGCAAAATCCAGTTTCCTTCCTGAGGGAGCCTTGTAGTAGAGGTTCGACGAAACGCACAAAGTAAGTTTTTGGGGATCCCGTAGTAGGGAGCCTTTGACACAATCGTTATGCTCTATCTCTTCACTTGCTTTCTGCTTATCGTCATATCCTTTACTAAACCACGCGATTACTTGGTTTTAGGAATACAATAAAACCTCGTAAGGGTTTGCCTACGAGGTTTTTTACTGATATTACTTAATAAGCTCTTTGCCGCCCATATACATACGGAGGGGTTCGGGGATACGGATGCTTCCGTCTGCCTGGAGGTTGTTTTCGAGGAATGCGATGAGCATTCTGGGGGGAGCAACAACGGTGTTGTTGAGTGTGTGGGGGAAGTAGTTGTCCTTTTCTTTTCTTCTGATACGGATGCCGAGACGTCTTGCCTGAGCATCACCGAGGTTGGAGCAGCTACCTACCTCAAAATACTTCTGCTGACGGGGAGACCAAGCCTCGACGTCGATGCTCTTGACCTTAAGATCAGCCAGGTCGCCGGAACAGCACTCAAGCGTTCTTACGGGAATATCAAGGCTTCTGAAAAATTCAACGGTATAAGAATACATCTTGTGGAACCAGTCCATGCTCTCCTCGGGCTTACAGATTACTACCATTTCCTGTTTTTCAAACTGGTGGATTCTGTATACGCCTCTCTCCTCGATGCCGTGAGCACCAACCTCTTTTCTGAAGCAGGGAGAATAGCTTGTCATGGTCTTCGGCAATTCAGCCTCGTCTGTGATCGTATTGATAAACTTACCTACCATCGAGTGCTCGCTCGTACCGATGAGATAGAGATCCTCGCCCTCGATCTTGTACATCATATTTTCCATTTCGGAGAAGCTCATAACGCCGGTAACAACGTCGCTTCTGATCATAAAGGGAGGAATATAGTAGGTAAAGCCCTTGTCGATCATAAAATCGCGCGCATAGGAAATGATCGCAGAATGAAGTCTTGCAATATCACCGCAGAGGTAGTAGAAGCCGTTACCGCTCGTTCTTCTTGCGCTGTCGAGGTCGATTCCGTTAAGTCTTTCCATAATATCAACGTGATAGGGGATCTCAAACTCAGGAACGACGGGCTCACCGAAGCGCTCAACCTCAACGTTTTCGCTGTCATCCTTGCCTATCGGTACGGAATCGTCGATGATGTTGGGGATGACCATCATTCTGTTTTTAACCTCATTTTCGAGCTGCTCGATCTTTTCTTCGAGCGCTGCAAGCTCGCCTGCAGCATCGCTTACCTGCTTTTTAGCAGCCTCAGCCTCGTCACGCTTGCCCTGAGCCATCAGCTTACCGATCTCCTTGCTTACGGTGTTTCTCATAGCACGGATGGAGTCTCTCTTCGCCTTTGCCTCTCTGTTCTGAATGTCGAGATTGATGACCTCATCGACGAGGACGATTTTATCATCCTGGAACTTCTTTTTGATATTTTCTTTTACCAAATCAGGGTTTTCACGTAAAAATTTGATGTCTAACATGTTGTATTCTCCTATAAATATATAAATTATTTTTCAAACAAAAAAGCCTTTCCGTATCCCGCAAAAAAACAGGCATAAAGGGCAATCTATTGCCCCCAAAAAAGCCTTACGGGACGGAAAAGCTCCGCGGTACCACCCATATTGCGCGTAAAAAAACGCACCACTCATCAGAGGTGATCATTGTTTTGCAAAAGCACCTCATTTGCGCTGTAAAGGGCGCCCCCTCTCCGATTCATCATCGGAGCAAAGCTCTGAAAACGGAAAACAACCGAAAGATCCGACCGACTTTCACCAACCATCGGCTCTCTGTACGGCATACGGCTGTATTTTTTTCATCAAACGCTTAATTTCTATAGCAAAAAAATTATTTCTTTGCGTACTTGGGGTTAACGATCTGACGCCAGTCGAGGTCGCCTCTGTCGAGTGCTCGCACAAGCACCTCTGCTGTCGCGATATTGGTTGCCAAAGGAACGTTATGAATATCGCATAGTCTTACAAGGTTATTATCGTTTTCAAAATTATAATCAGAATCTCTGAAAAACAGCAGAAGATCGATCTCGTCGTAAGAAATACGGGAAGCTACCTGCTCGGCGCCGCCCTGCTGACCCGAAAGTAAACACTCGATGTCAAGGCCTGTTGCCTCGGAAATGTACTTACCCGTCGTACCCGTAGCAAAAAGCTCGTGCTTGCTGAGTATGCCGCAGTAGGCAATACAAAACTGAGCCATCAATTCCTTCTTCTTTTCTCCTGCTATGATCGCAATTTGCATTTTTTCCTCCTTATGTTGCAAATAAAGGTTTATACACGTATTCTAATTATTCAAAAGTTTTCTTCTGTTTATACCCTTAAAGCCGGTAAACAGGGGAACGTTCCTGCCCTCAACTCTTTTTGTAACATTCAAAAAGGCCTTGGCAATATTTCTGTTCGGCACCGAATTAACGAGCTGACCGCCGTCCTGAAGCAGGGGAAGCACCGGCTCAAACGGAATGATTCCCGCAAGTCTCAGAGAGGTCTTATCAATTATATCCACAACAGACGGCTTTTTATCACCGTTTTTGCCCGACATATCAAACATATTTATGATCAGCTTTCTGTCCTCGACGCCAAGCTCCATCAGCTCTCTTCCCGTGCATTCAGCCGCCCTGATCGAGGGGAAACTGTGGTTAGCAACAACAAAAGCAGAATCGGACACCGACGACGCGGCGACAAACTCCTCCCCCGAGTTGCCCGGAGTATCGAGAACGATAAAATCAAGCGACAGTTCTTTCTTGGCACGGTCGATCATCTCGGAAAATTTCTCCTGATCGATGCCGTCCCTGAAATTAAAAGGAGCGGGCAAGAAAAGCAGATCAGTCTCTCGTTTATCGGTCAGTACAGCCTTCTCAAGTGCGATCTTTCCCGACATAACGTCCATAGAATCGTGGACTATGTCGTTTTCGACACCCAAGAGAATGTCGAGGCTTCTCATACGGAAATCGCAGTCGATAAGCAAGGTTTTTTTACCCTTTTCAGCCAATACGAAAGCGAGGTTTGCGGCAACGGTGGATTTTCCCACGCCGCCCTTGAAGGACGTCACCGTGATTACTCTGCACGCCACATCTTTCACCTCCGCGTTTTTTTCGGCTAAAAAATACTATACTACGTGATTATACCACATAAAACCTTTTTTTGTCAATATCAAAAGGCATTTGACTTAATATTTTTAAACAAAAAAGACAGTTTTCCAACACTGTCTTTTTATAGTCTCTATTTAATCCTTGACTTGCAAAGATCAGCCAAAAAGCACCCGTCGCATTTTGGCGAACGTGCGGAGCAGACCTCTCTGCCGAACTGAACTATTCTGTGGCAAAAGTCCGACTGCTCTTTTTCGGGCAAATATTTTTTCAATGCCATTTCGACCTTGACGGGCGATTTTTCTCCCTCGGGGGTGAAGCCCAGCCTACCGGAGATACGAATACAATGTGTATCGGCAACTACGGCCGGCTTACCGTAGATATCCCCGATAATAAGATTTGCGATCTTTCTTCCGACACCCGGAAGTTCAAGAAGCTCGTCCATAGTATCGGGCACTCTTCCGTCAAACCGCTCGATCAGCATTTGACAGCTCGCTTTTATCTCCTTAGCCTTCATTCGGTAAAGGCCGCATGGTTTGACTATCTCTTCAAGCTCAGGCAACTCACATTCTGCCATATCTTCGAGTGTCGGATACTTTTCAAAAAGCGGAACAGCGACAAGATTAACACGCTTATCCGTGCATTGCGCCGACAGTCTCGCCAAAACAAGAAGCTTCCAGGGTTCGCCCTGATATTCAAGAGCACACTCGGACGAATAGTACTCCTTCAGTCTTTCAGCAACCTCCGACGCCTTGTTTTTCAATATTTTTTCATTTATCATCTGATCTGACCGTCACCCGATATCAGATACTTGACTGTAGTCAGCGCCTCAAGCCCCATAGGCCCTCTCGCGTGGAGCTTTTGGGTGGAAATGCCGATCTCGGCACCGAAACCGAATTCATTTCCGTCGGTAAATCTTGTAGATGCATTTACGTAAACCGCCGCCGCGTCGACCGATCTTTGGAAATAGTCCGCATTTTTGATATCATTTGTGATAATTGCCTCGCTGTGCTTTGTGTTGTATTTGTTTATGTGCAATACTGCCTCTTCTACACTGCCTACGACCTTAACAGCGATAATGTAATCATCGTATTCAGTCTCGTAGTCCTCCTCGGTGGCAGCCTTAGCATCGGAGAGGATAGCTCTCGTCTTATCGCATCCCCTTATTTCGAGGTTAAACTGCTTTGACTCTTCGGCAAAACGCGGCAAGAACTCTGCCGCGACAGTCTCATGCACAAGGAGTGTTTCGATGGCGTTGCAGACCGACGGTCTTTGATTCTTCGCATTGGAAGCAACCCTGACAGCCATATCGAGATCGGCAGATGCGTCGACATACAAATGGCAGTTGCCTGCCCCCGTCTCAATAACGGGCATCTCCGCATTTTCGACGACGTTCTTTATAAGCCCCTTTCCGCCTCTGGGGATAAGCACGTCAATATACTGACGCATACTCATAAGCACGGACGCGCCCTCTCTGCTTGTGTTGTCAACAAGGGCAACGGCATTGGGATCGATTCCGCATTCCTCAAGTGCACTCTTCATTATGGAAACAAAAACTCTGTTTGTATTGATGGCTTCCTTGCCTCCGCGCAGTACAACGGCATTACCCGTCTTTATGCAAAGTGCGGCGGCATCGACCGTGACGTTCGGACGAGCCTCGAATATTATCGCAACAACACCTAAAGGCACCTTAACGCACTTGATCTCGATTCCGTTCGGGCGGGTCCATACCTCACCGCAGCCCAGAACATCCTTCAAGCCGACAAGCTCAAGCAGAGCATCGCTGATGCCCTTGATCCTGTTTTCATTAAGTGTAAGACGGTCGACCATCGTGGGAATAACGCCGTTTTTCTCGGCATTCTTAACGTCCTCTGCATTGGCTGACAGTATTGCATCCTTTTGTTCAAGCAATCTTTCCGCAATACGTGTAAGAACACCGTTTCTCTGCGGCAATGTACTGTCGGCAATAGACCTTTCAGCAGACTTGACAGACCTGCAAAGCCCCTCTATATAGTCGTAGATCTCTTTGTTGAATTCCATAAACGTATAACCTCTTTTATTTTTCAAAGGGCTCAAAGTATGAGCCGTGCTGAACACCGTCGTTGAGCATATCGTAGAGGATCGAGAAATCCTCGCCGCTGACGATCATCATGGGAACACCGTTTCCGCAGGCGATCTCCGCCGCATGGAGCTTGGAGGTCATGCCGCCCGTACCTCTTGCCGAACCTGCACCGTCGGCACAAGCATACAACGATTCATCGACACGGGGGATCCTTTTAAGCATTTTTGCATTGGGGTTGGTTCTCGGATCACTGTCGTAAAATCCGTCGGTATCACTCATATTTATGAGAAGATCTGCCTTCGCAAGAACGGAAACGTAAGCCGAAAGCGTATCGTTGTCACCGAATTTGATCTCGTCGAATGCAACGGTATCGTTTTCGTTTACTATCGGGATACATCCCATCTTCATAAGGGTAGCAAAGGTATTCTCCGCATTTGTTCTGGGAACTTCGTTGTTTACAATGTCACGGGTGAGCAAGATCTGCGCCACGGTATGACCGTAGTCGCCGAAAAATCTTTCGTAGATCATCATCAAAACGCCCTGGCCAACAGCCGCCAAAGCCTGCTTTTCCTCGACAGAAGAGGGTCGGCGCTCGAGATTAAGCTTGCCGATACCTGCGCTTACCGCACCCGACGAAACAAGAATAACCTCTCTGCCGGTATTTTTAAGGTCGCTGAGGACCCTGCACATTTTCTCGATACGCTGTAAATTCAGCTTGCCGTTTTCGTATGTCAGGGTAGACGAGCCCACCTTCACAACGATTCTTTTAGCATTTTTTACTTTTTCCATGGTCTTTATCAATCTTTCTGTGTAAATTTTAAAAAAACTCTTTTATTCTGTTGAAAAATATATTATAATAACTATAATACCATATGAGGCGTAAAGCAACGCCACACCGCTATTATATTATAATCCGCTTCATTTTTCAAGTGGATTTGATATAATTTACAAATAACGTCAGGAGAAATAAGAAAATGAAACAAAAAATAACACTTGTTGTATCGGGCATAATGATAAACATTGTAACAGAAAATGATCCGGATTACGTGAGAGGACTCGGCAGACTGCTTGAAAACAGAATAAGCGACCTCGTAATCTCCTCGTCCAACCGCCAGAAAAACGAGGCATTATTGCTCTGTGCCCTTGATTATCTCGACGAAAGAAACAAGCTCAAGGAAGAAAATGAGAAGCTCAAAAAAGAAATAGAAAGCTTAAAGAACAGAAATATAGGAGACACAATATGAAGTTTGTTAAGTTTATACTCTTCCCCACTCTCTGTGGAATAGTACTCGGTATGATGATCGCCCACTATACACAAAACATCAGCGCACTTTCATGGTTGTCATACGGTCTGAACTTCGGCACAGATGCTCCCCTTGTACTCGATCTCGGCATATTCACACTCACGTTCGGTATATCGATAATGCTGAACGTTGCCACGATACTCTGTGTTGTTATCTCTCTGCTCGTGGCAAAATCAATTTTTAAGCGTTAAGGTACTATATATGAAAATTATACTGGCATCAAAATCTCCCCGCCGACGCAAGATGTTTGACGAGCTCGGAATAGAGCATACCCTCTGGGACGGCGAGGTAGACGAAAGGCTTAACGGAGTATATCCCCCAAACGAGCAGGTAAGATTAATTGCGACAAAAAAAGCAAGAGCTTGCTTTGAAGATCTAAAAGACAATGACAGCCTTATCATTTCGGCAGATACAGTAGTCGCTCTCGGGAACCGCATCCTCGGAAAGCCGAAGGACGACGACGATGCGAGAAATATGCTGAAAAGCATGAGCGGTACTGTCCATTACGTATTCTCGGGCGTTTGTGCAATATACAATGGCAAGACAGTGGCCGATTCTGAAGTGACCGAGATCAAATTCAGGGACGTTACCGACCGCGAGATCGAAAGATATCTGGCTACAAACGAGCATAAGGATAAAGCAGGCTCTTACGGCATTCAGGAAAAGGGCGGCTATTTTGTCGAAAGAGTAAACGGCGATATAAATAACGTCGTGGGTCTGCCCATTCTAAAGCTGCGCAACATGATATTCGATGAGTTCGGAATAGATATTTTTGATTTAGATTAATAAAAAAAGAGGTGTAAGTGTGGCAAGAATAATAGGCGTTGATTTAGGCACGTCCAACACGTACATATACAGAAAAGGCAGAGGAATAATCGTAAGAGAGCCCTCGGTAATAGCCATAGACGAAGAAAAAAGCAAGGTGATTGCTCTCGGTCAGGCGGCATATTCGATGCTCGGAAAGGAGCCTGCGGGTATAAAGGCAACACGCCCCATTCGCGACGGCGTGATCGCGGAATTTGACGTGACGGTTGCAATGCTCCACGGTTTTTTTGTAAAGGCTGCGGGAAAAGGCAGTTTGAACAGACCTAACGTGATACTCGCCGTTTCAAACAGCATAACCGAGGTTGAAAAAAGAGCTCTTGAGGAGGCGGCCAATGAAGCGGGCGCAAGAAGCGTCGCAATAATTCCCTCTCCATTTGCGGCGGCACTCGGAGCAGGACTTCCGATAGAAGAGCCGAGAGGAAGTATGATAGTAAATATTGGCGGCGGCACGACCGACGTTGCGGTAATGAGTCTCGGCGGAATAATCCAGTGCAACTCGGTGAGAGTGGGCGGCGACGAAATAGACGAGGCGATCGCCTCGTATTTGAAGCGCAAATACAATCTCATAATCAGCCTCACTGATGCCGAGGAATTAAAGAGAAGGATGGGCACGATCTCCCCCACGGCCGAGGAAATAACCGAAGAGGTACACGGCAGAGATGCGGTAAGCGGTCTTCCCGCTGCCGTAAAGATCAAAAACACCGAATTAAAAGAGCCCATTACAGAACAGCTTGCAAAAATAACCGAATGCATAAGAAACACCCTTGAGAAGCTGCATCCCGAGCTTTCGGCAGACATTCACGATTACGGAATGACGCTCTCGGGCGGCGGAGCATTGCTTGACGGTATAAGCGAGTATTACTCAAAAAAATTCGGCTTCGAGGTAAAGACGGCGCAAAATCCGCTCGACTGTTGCGTCGAGGGAATCAAAAAGGTGATCGAGCTCTTTCCCGAGGCTGTCAGCTTCAATTCAAAATAACAGGAGAAAAACACATTGAAGAATCTGTTTCAAAACAAATTTATGGTTGTGCTTATAGTAATTTCCATATTGCTTGTAGGTACTACCTCCTTCATATCGGCACTCGGGTACACCTCTTACGTGAGAAACGCAATAGGTGTAGTTCTCACGCCCATACAAGAGGGAGCTAACTTTGTTTTTGACGGCATAGAAGATATTTTTACATCCGACGAGGATTATAAAAGGCTGGAAAAAGAAAATAAGGAGCTAAAAGAAAAGCTCGCGAAGCAGGAGGAAGAACTTGCTAAGGCACAGCTTGCCCTCGAAGAAAACAGACAACTGAAAGAATATTTCGGAATAAAAGAGGAGCATACCGACTGCACCTTTGAAAACGCAACCGTCACGGGCAGACAGTCAAACACCTATAATACCGTTCTTACGGTAAACAAGGGCTCGTATCACGGAATAAAACCGGGGATGCCGGTAATCGACAACCTTGGAGTGATCGGTTGTGTCAGCGAGGTCGGACTCACCTGGTCTAAGGTCACATTGTTGACAGAGCCCGATTTTTCCATCGGTGTTTCCGTCGAGAAAAACAGCGAGACAGGCATTTGTTCCGGCAGCTTTGCAGCCTCAAAAAACGGACTCTGCATTTTAACCCATCTCCCCGATGAAACAGAGGTCAGCGTCGGCGACAGAATTGTCACATCCGACAGCAGCACACTTTTTCCGAAGGGACTGACAGTGGGCAAGGTAGAGGCTATCGACTACGATACAGTCTCGCGCGAAAAGATATGCTACATCAAACCGTCGGCAGACTTAAAAAACGCCGACAGTGTAATGATAATCACCGATTTTAAGGATATTTATGAATAAACGTTTTTCATTGGGATCAGTACTCGATATAGCTGTCTACGGAATTCTTGCCGCAATTATGGCAGTATTGCAAACTACACTTATGCATCGCATCCCCGTTTACGGTGCAATTGCCGACATAGTAATAGGTGCAGTATGCTGTATAGGCATATACCGTGGCGAAAATACGGCGGCGGCATTCGGTCTTTTTGCGGGGCTGTGTGTCGATGCATTGGGAACGACGGGAGTCTCCCTTCTTCCGCTTTTTTATACCCTTACAGGCTACGTATGCGGTCGGATCGGCACAAACGCAAGAGAGGGTGCGCGTTTTACTGCGTATCTGATCACAGTTCCCTTTCTCTGTCTTGCAAGGACTCTTTTCTCGTTACTCAACCATATAATCAATTATTTCGGGGATATCGATTTCGGCATACTGTTTTTATACATACTCCTGCCCGAGCTTCTCTATACGGCAGTCGTCTGCATTCCCGTTTTTATAATAGTGAAATTTTTTGAAATTCCTGTAATAATCGCAAGAAAGAGAGGCGGTCTGTATTGAAAAAAAACGGCAGATTCCATTTCAGATACATATTGCTGACCTCGATTTTGATAATATCCTGCGCTCTCTTCTTTGCAAGAGTGATATATCTGCAGGTCAATGCTCCCGAAAAAGAGACGTCAGTTGAGTATACCACAAGAACACTGACTGTCAAGGCAATACGAGGCGAGATATTTGACAGAAACGGCAATGCGCTTGTCTCGAACGAATATACCTATAATGTATATCTTGACGGCGGAAGCTTCCCAAGGGGCAATCATGAAGCCAACAAAGCGGTGAGCTTATTGACGGATATCCTCGGAAACAAGATCAAAACCGACAATTTCCCAATAGAGTATATTGACAGTGAGCTGTCGCTTAAAGATCTTGACCGAGACAGTTCTGTGTATAAGAGCTTTATAAAAATGCTTGACCGCTTCAGCCTGCCGAGGACGGCTGACTGTGAGGAGTTGTACGCTTATCTTACAAAAAGATACGGGCTGACCGACAATGACGGAAATCCCGCTTTTGACGAAGAAAAAACGCTGGCAATAATGGCATTGCGTTACGAGGCTGAAAGCCGCGATTTCAGCGCATCCAATCCGTTTACTGTTGCATACGGCATAAGCGACGACGATATCACAGCACTTGAGGAAGCAAACATCAAGGGCGTTTCCATCGAGAAAAGCGCAAAAAGAGTATACAATTATCCCGGTTACGCCAGCCATATCTTAGGCAGAACAGGCCCAATACAGTCCGAGGACCTCGATTACTATACCGAAAAAGGCTATTCGATGAATGCGATCGTGGGAATAGACGGAGTAGAAAAGGCTTTTGAAGAATATTTGCGCGGAGTGGACGGCACATTGGTTATAGTCGAGGACCTTGACGGAAACAGGATCGACGAATACTACAAGACCGAGCCTATCCCCGGCAAGGACGTTTATCTGACGATCGACATCGGTCTGCAGATCACCGCCGAGGATTCATTGGCATATAACGTCGGCTACATACGAGACAAGGCAAATCAAACAATTGAAAAAGAAACGAAAGAAAATACCGATGAAAACGGCAACCTCCTTCCCGATGCAGAAATACCGAAATATATAGGCGAGGACGTAACGTCGGGCGCGGCAACCCTTGTCAACCCCAACAACGGCGAAATATACGCCATAGCATCATATCCCACGTATGACCTTTCGACTTATCTTGAGGACTACAGCAAGCTACTAAATGCAGAGCACACTCCCCTTTTCAACCGAGCGCTTCTTGGCACCTATGAGCCCGGATCCACCTTCAAGGTCGGTGTCGCCGGCGCAGCCCTCGAGAACGGTGTGATCACACCGTCGACCACCATATTTGACAGCGGAGTATACAAATATTATCCGGACTTTCAACCGGAATGCTGGATATATACCGCCCACGGCTACGGCCACGGTAATGTTAACGTAATATCGGCGATACAGCATTCCTGCAACTATTTCTTTTACGACGTAGGCAGACAGCTCACAATTGAAAAAATGAATGCATATATGAAGGACTTAGGGCTCGGAGAATTGACGGGAATCGAGCTGCCCGAAAAAAAAGGCATTCTGGCAGGACCCGAATACAGCTCCTCGGTGAACAAGGTCTGGGTACCCGGAGACACCGTGCAGGCATCGATCGGTCAGAGCGACAACAACTTTACCCCTCTTCAGATTTCTATGTATTTGTCGACCATAATAAACGGCGGAAACAGATACCAAGCACATCTGCTTTATGCCGTAAAGGAATACGGAACAGACACCGTTATATATCAGCCCGTCCCCACCGTTCTCAATACGGTAAGCCTATCCGAAGAAACCCTTGACGTACTGAAAATGGGTATGAAAAGCGTTATGGAGCAAGGAACGGCTGCCCCCGTATTTGCCGATTACCCGATGGAGATCGGAGGAAAGACCGGTACAGCGCAGGTCGGAACGACAAGAAGCCACAACGGTATTTTTATGGCATTCGCCCCTTATGACGATCCGCAGATAGTTGCATCGTGTATAATCGAGCAGGCTGGCGGCAGTAACGACTGCGGTATCACGATACGAAGAATGTTCAACGATTATTTCAATATTACCGAATAAAACCAAATGGAGGACAACTTGATGAAAAAGATTTTGATTGCCGTTTTATTGATACTGGCGACATTAATGTGCATATCGTGTGGCGAAGAAAAAATCGACACGGGCAACTTCACCGTCGAATTTGATAAAAAGAATAACACCGCCACAATAACGGGATACACCGCAAAAGACGAAAGCATCACCATCCCCGAAAAATTCGGTAAATATACCGTCACTACCATCGGAAGAAACGCTTTTAAGGAAAACTACGACGTTTCGGAAATAGTATTCCCCGCGACACTGAAAACAATAGAGGCATCGGCTTTTGAGCTCTGCGTAAGCCTTAAAGAAGTGACCCTCCCCTCTTCACTTGAAAAGCTCGGTAACACTGCATTTGCAAGCTGCAGAAAGCTTGAGAAGGTAAGTATCCCCTCAAACGTAAGCGAGATCGGTATTTGTGCGTTTACAGGCTGTATTGCTTTGGACGAGATAACAGTCGACGAGGCAAATGCGGCTTACAGCTCGGATATAGACGGCGTTCTGTTCAATAAAGACAAGACAATACTCATCCAATATCCATTGGGAAGCTCACTTGTCGAATACGAGATCCCCGAAGAAACCACCGAAATATCAAGCTATGCCTTCGAAAAGGCAAAAAAGCTTGAAAGCATAATTGCTCCATCCTCCTTAAAAACAGTTGGAAGCTACGCCTTCCAGGCTTCAAGCGTCAGAAAAGTAAAATTCGAAAGTGTCGAGACGATAGACAATTTTGCTTTCAATGAGTCAAAGCTGCAATATGCAGAGCTCGGAAACACA
Organism: Clostridia bacterium; assembly: GCA_017441005.1. Lineage (GTDB taxonomy): Bacteria > Bacillota > Clostridia > Oscillospirales > CAG-272 > RGIG1995. The sequence goes on from JAFSAM010000074.1 coordinate 13,692, forward strand.
CTCAAAAAAATCGGTGATTCCGCTTTTGGCTGGTGCACCTCGCTTAGCAACGTAAATCTACCCGCTTCCGTTGAAACGATCGGCACCTCCGCATTCTATATGTGTACCGCTATTGATTGCTATCTGGTCGACAAGGACAACAAGAATTATGCAACCGACGAGCACGGAGTTCTCTTTAATAAAGATATGACAATATTGCTCTATTACCCCAATGCAAGAGAACTTCACGAATACACAGTCCCCAATACCGTCACCAAAATTTCTACCCGCGCCTTCAGTCCCTCACTTAACTTAAGCAAGGTAACCATTCCAGACTCGGTCGAAATAATCGAGGAATATGCCTTCGCTCAATGCGCAAACCTAAAAGACGTAATATACGAGGGAACACAACCGCAAAGCATCGCCGAAAACGCATTTGAATAATAAACAGTATTCGCGATCCCCCGTACAAAGCTGTACGGGGGATCATTTTTCGTCTTTTGGCATTGCGCTCTATTCACATTTTGTTTACATTTATATTTCAATGAAATCTTGACATAAAAAAGTCCTTATGATATAATAATAAAAGCCGATTAAAAAAACAATCGGGCCATTAGCTCAGTTGGTTAGAGCTACCGGCTCATAACCGGTTGGTCCGGGGTTCGAGTCCCTGATGGCCCACCAGAAAACGACAGATTCCGAAAGGAATCTGTCGTTTTCAATTAAATCCACCCTTACAGGTGGGTGAAATATTGCTACGCAATGTGAAATACGCCTGCGGCGTATGAAATTCGCCTCGCCGGCGAGTGGGTGGATTTAATTTCATTTGATGCGATAGCATCAAATTTCACAATTTACGAAGTAAATTATTTCACCGTGAGCGCAAGCGAACGATTTCACTAAAGACTGTAAGAGTTCGAATCCATACGCAGAAATGGCAAAAACATCTTTTTGTTCTCATCTCTTTTCTCTATACTCGTACTTCAGAAAAAAACTCTCCACGAAAATATATTAACCATACTATTGATTTACGACAAAAACTGTGCTATTATGTACATATATGAATAAAAAATAAACAAACTCGGAGGTTATTATATGGATAACAGAGTAAGAGCTTTCATCGACCAAAAAAAATCAGAAAAATATGCCAAGGAATATGCACAAAAAAACGACGTACTGATTAGGTTGGGATTATATGACAAGGTGTATTCCCCTATTCCGCTGAGCGGCCCCACAAGTGAATATCCAAACAGCGAATGGGACTATAATACAAACTCCTACAAATACTATAGATGCGTTCCGTTCGAAGTATCGGATGCGGAATTTGAAGAGCTCTTAAAGTATACGGGCAAATCAAAGGAAACAGGAGTGTTTGCGAATATCGGCAAAAAGCTTAAGCTCCTTGCAAACGTCATGTTTTGGCTCACTTTTATCGGATCACTTGTCTGCGGCCTCATTTTTATCATTGTAGGTATGGACGGCGATGAAGATCTGCTGTTTGCCGGACTCCCCCTATTGGCAATCGGACCCATATTCGCATGGCTTTCAAACTGCCTGCTTTACGGCTTCGGTGAATTGATCGACAAGACGTCGCAGATTGAAAAGAATACCCGCAAATAAATTTTATACAAACAAAAAATCCGTTGTGAAAACAACGGATTTTTTATTAATTCATTATTCTCTTCCCGAATAGGTAAACTCGCCGCTGTACAAAGTAGCATCACCGCGATGAAGCCCCGCTTCGATCACAAGCTTATATTCACCGGGACAAACACCGCAAAACAGCTTATCGGAATACTCTGCCAAAGCAACGGCAAAAGCGCCGTACCTTTCGTGATACTCTACCTTGTTTACCTGCTTGCCGTCTTTATCAAAAAGCTTTAAATAGCAATAAGTAATAGGATAGTCGGAGGATACTATACCGAATAGTCTTCCCTTTTTCAGGTCTTCATCCTTCGGCAACCTGTCAAGCGCAAGATATGGAACAATGCTCTTATTGGTCTTGTACACCTCAAGCGTCATCGCAATATAGTTTTTCTGAAGAAGAATCGCAAAAGGATACTTTTTATCGACCCTCCACGTGGTCAAAACTCCGTCCGTCCTGGTTTTATCAAATGAATCGGTCTGCTCGATACAGGTCAAATAGCTATTTTCGGGATCTATCCTTCCGTCTTTATACTCAACGTGCGGTTTTTCTGTAAGCATTCGAACGTGGCACATTCCGCTATCCTCGTTCTTATGCATAATGATATCACCCATATCGGCAAGAGAATAGTTTTCAAATATTTTATCCTCACCCGATGCTTCGATCATATATGCGGTTTTTGTCGCTCCCTCGGGCACGGTGACATCGCCGTGCAATATACCGATAAACTCATCTTTGAATGAAGGCATATACTGTCTTGCAACATGGTTTGCAATGGGAGAAAACTGCTGTATGGCACAGTCGGTCGAGGAGTTGCACTCTACTCCCCAAAACCACCAGTTTTGATGTATTTTTGCCGCATCCTCCTCGGAGGTAAGATCGCGAAACTTGCCGCCGTTTTCTTCAATGTTTTTCAGAAAATCTCCAAAGCTTCTGTTCGAGCTTGCATAAGGCAGTCCCCTGTAGGTAACGCCCTTCTCATAATTATGTGTGTACTTCCAGTTTGGTTTGTTGAGCGATGTACCGCAATTTTCTAAAGGTGTCCACTCAAAAGTTGCCATTTTGCGCATATAGTCGACTGCAGCTTTTCTGAAGCTTCCCTCGGGAAGTGTAAAAGCAACAAATCTGTCGTACTTATGAGGCAACACACCGTAGGGCAGTCTGCCGTTTTCGCATTCAAATAATTCCATGATCAAGAAATTCCTCCCAATACCGTTAACCGTTGTAGGTAAAATCTATCCTGCAAAGCTCTGCGCCTCCGCAGTTAAGTCCCGCATAAACCACAAAGGTATAGTCTCCCGCAACAATGTCTTTTGTAAACAGGCTATAATTATATTTTCTCAAATTAAGCTTAAAAACACCGTTGCGCTCGTGTTGTGCAACTCTGCTTACAAGATCGCCATCTTTATTGTAAAGGTCAAGATAACAATACTGTATCGGATAGTCAGAGGACAAAGTGCCGTTGATACTCCCCTTTGCAAGCGTTTCTGCCGTCGGAGCTTCATCAAGTGCCAAATAGGGTATAACGGAAATGTTTGTCTCGTATACCTCCAGTGTTATGGGAAGATAATTTCTCGTATAAAGCTCGGTAAAGGTATACATTTTATCAACGCGCCAGGTGGTCAAAACTCCGTCGTTTCTGTTTTGGTCAAAGGCATCAGTTTGCTCAACGCACTTAACAAAGCTTCGACTCGGGTTTATCCTTCCGGCCCCATTTCTTGCAACCTCGGGCTCGACCGAGATCATACGCACGTGACAAAGACCGCTGTCCTCGTTCTTGGTCATAATAATATCACCGAGCTTAAGCTGTGCATAGCCCTCATATATTGCATCGGCATCATTTTCCGCTACGATCTGTTCGGTTCTGCGTAGTCCCGGTGTCACCTTGATATCACCTAACACCTTACCGATAAACTCATCGGTAAAGCTCGGCATATACTGACGTGCAACAGCTTTTGCGACAGGTGAAAACTGCTGAATAGCCGCATTAGTAGAAGAATTACACTCGACACCCCATGTCTTCATATTATTGCCTGTCTGCTGCATCTCTTCTATGGGAGTAGTATCAAAAAACTTTCCGCCGTTTTCATTTATGTTTTTTATAAATTCATCATAGGCTCTGTTTCCGCTTGAATAGGGCAGACCCGTATATGTTGTTCCCGCTTTGAGCTCAAAAGTATATTTCCAGTTTTCTCTGTTCAAGCCGAACGAATAGTCGACAAGAGGTGTCCATTCTAAGGTCGCCATCTTCTTCATATAGTCTACAGCCGCTTGTCTGAAGTTTTCGGGCAAGTCAAACTGTACGAATACGTCGTAGTCATTAGGGTTTATTCCCTCGGGAAGAGCACTTTTTTTCTCGGGAGTCGGTTCTTCAGCTAAGGTTTCTTCAGCCGCAGTCCCACTGTCGCTCTGACCGTCGGTTTCTTTATTCTCGCCCTTCTCACTTCCGCAAGAAACTAACCCCAGACAAAGCAATGAAACCAATAAAAACAATATAATATGTTTCATAATGATCCTCCGATAATAATCGTTTTACAAATACATTATACCCAAAAACCTATATACTTTCCAATAATAAGAGCATATTATACTTGTACAAAAGATAGATTTGTGTTATAATAAAAAAACATTATCGGTTTTGCTTTACAAATTATTCCCACAATAAAAGGAGCAGATATGAAAATAAGCTATGTCGGAATCAATAAAATAACGTATCCGTTGCACACACATAAGCAATGGGAAGTGTTGTATTATACAGAGGGAAAAGGATATCTTTCCACAAAGCCAAAGGATATTCCGTTTGAAAAAGGAACGATAATAATCATTCCGCCAAACTATCTCCACGGCACTGTATCGCTTACGCCCTCTACAAACATCTCAATAGGCGGAGACTTTGACAACGTTTTTATGTCAGATACCCCCATAAGCCTTTCAGACGTTGCAACGAAAGACGGTGAAATGCTTATAAATCTTATTTTCAACAACAGACTGCACGAAAATGATTATTTATCATCGCTTGTCTCGGCATATATATACTTCATTCTGCAAAACATTCGACCACAGACAGAGTTATCCGGAGCAGTAAATAGAATAATCGCAAGAATAACCGAATCTTTTTACGATCCTGCATTGAATTTAACCGAGATTTTGAATCAAAGCGGATATACCGAGGATTATATCCGTTCGCAATTCAAAGAAAAAACGGGTAAATCCCCCGTCCGTTTTCTAACAAAAATAAGAATAGACCACGCAAAAAAGCTGTTTGACATTTACGGAAATGCAATTACGGTCGCAAATGCGGCAGAGGCTTGCGGTTTTGATGACCCGATATATTTTTCAAAACGCTTTAAAGAGCTGATAGGTGTATCTCCCGACAGCTACAAAAAGAATATACAAAACTCGCTTTGACCACTGCTAAAAACGGTTTAAAACAACAAAAAAGATGTATATGAACCATTTGATTCATATACATCTTTTTTTACACTACCAAAGCTGAATCAGTAAATAATACATGATCGGCAGAGTTACCACACCGAAAAGACTTGATATCAATGCCATAGATGCACCCGTTTTCGGGTCTCCGCCGTATGCTGCCGGATAGACTATCGTATTGAGACCCAATGGAGCTGCGAAGGCGATCAAAGTAAGCGTTACTATAGTATCATCGGCACCGACAAGCTTCAGCACTGTCACAAAAAGTGCAGGTAATATGATCAGTCTGAACATCGATACTACGTATACTCTTTTTTCTTTAAAAAGATCACCGAGCGGATAGTTACCGAGCACCATTCCCGCAAGGAGCATTGCGATCGGGCCCATACAGTCTCTTGCGTTGTCCAAAACCGTATTTATAAACGGTACGTCAAGCACCGCCTTGCTTGCTCCCGTAAGACCGAGTGTCATACCGATATAGATAGCCAGCATAGGTGGCGACGTAAGACCTCTGATCATATTTTTTACGATACCGGTGTTTCTGTCTTTAGGAATAAGCACGTACATTCCCCAGGCGTATGTAAAAATATTCAAAACCTGACAGAACATCGAATATTTAAACAGCATCTCGTCTCCGAATACCGACAGGACCAAGAAGTTGCCCAAAAAGCCGTAGTTTGCAAAGGCAATGGCATATTTGTAAATACTTCTCTGATATGCCGCTTCCCTGTTTTCTCTGTAATCGGGAACAAACAGCTTTGAAAGAAATGTTGCTATAACAATGGCGCAAATTATCGTTACGCCGCCGTACAGTATCAAAGGCGCATTCTCCTTCAAATTCGAAACCGTACAGTTTGTCATCTGATTATAGAGGTTCAAAGCAGGCATAAAAATAAACATTTCCATTTTCGAGAGATTTGCGTATGCATTCTCCTCGACCACGTTATGTCTACGCAACAAGTAACCTATCAGCATAAAGATAAAGATCACAAGCATCTGGCTGACAGTCAGCTTAAAAATATCCATAAAAATCACCACAGAATCTATAATTAATGCATCGATTTATTATACACCTAAAATACACATTAATCAATAGTACAAAAAAACAAAAAACACCTGAATAAAAAAACCGAAGAGAGACAACTTCGACAAAAAACAAAGTGCCTCTCTTTTGTTTATTTACTTTAAACGATCAGTCCTGGAAATCAATAAGATCTTCCATGGAAATATGCTCGAAGCCTGCGTCAAGCAAGATCTTACAAGCAGTGCCTACCTTTTCAGCAAAGTCAGGCTCGTATGCAAAATAGTCATCATAGAAATACTGCTCGTGAATAAGAATACCTACGTATTCCTGCTTAACGAGGTTTTCAAATTTTGAGGGGAAGTCACAGAGGCGAACCGCATTCATGGTAATACCTGCAAATCTGTTGTAGATCATACCTGTTTCGGGGTCCTTATACATCTTGATCTTACCGAAGTATTCGTCTGCTTCCTTGTCCTCGAGATGGTTGTAGTTGCAGAGGCAAGGCATACCGGAAAGACCGTTTGTTGCTCTTACGCAAACAGAAGCCTTACTAACGGGGAGATCCTTGTTCTTTGCAAGATTGAAGTTGTGCTCTGTGGAGAATGCACTTCTGATCTCGGGATAGTCGAGACGGTTACCCGTTGTACAGGTCATCATCTTTGCACCCTTGTCGATAAGCGCCTGAACGCCCTCTTTTGTCATAACGACCCAGTGAGTAACAAGACTCTTTGTGATCATCTCTTTGCCGGCAAATCTCTCGATAGCCTTTTCGATCGCGGTATAATCCTTCCAAACCTGATCGTATGTAGCATTGATGTAGGGATAGTCGGGAAGCTCGTGTCTGGAATGGAAGCCAAACTTGATCCAGTCCTTGTTTGCAAGAAACTCTTCCTTGTATCTGTCAGTCATCTTGGAAAGGTTCCATGACTTGTCGATCGTCTCATAGAAAAGGTTGAACTGTACCTTCAATCCATATTTTTCGTGAAGCTCCTTGTGAGCCTTGAGATAAGGATCGTCAAAAATGCTTTCGGGCTTGTTCTTAGTGAGATTCTCGAGGAATCTGATGTTGTCATCGACAAAATAAGTAAAATACTGTTTCATTATAAAAACCTCCGGGCTATGACCGCCCAAAATAATAATTAACTTAAAAAATTAATCACTTTTGAAGATCGCAAAGTTCATCCATAAGAATAGGTTCGAAGCCTGCATCAAGCATCTTCTTCCAAGAATATCCGACCTTTTCCGCAAAGTCGGGCTCATAAGCAAAGTAATCCTCATAGAAATACTGCTCGTGCATTGCAAGACATACGTGCTCATACTTCTTGAGATTCTCGAGAATAGGATCACAGTCACAAAGTTTTGTTGAATTAAGAAGGATACAAGCAAATCTGTTGTAACGCATTCCTGTCTCGGGCTCAACGTACATCTGGAGCTTGCCGAGATATTTGTCTACACCTTCGTTTTTGAGGTGGTTGAAGTTACCGAAAGTGAAGGAACTGCCGTTTCTTGTGCAAACAAAAGCCTTGCTTACGGGAAGATTCTTGTTTGCATCAAGCTTAAAGTTGTGCTCGGTCGAAAATACGCTTCTTGCCTCGGGATAGTCAACGGGATCGCCCATTGTGCAGGACATATTCTCAATACCCTTGTCTCTGAGAGCCTGCATACCCTCTTTTGTCATAGCTACCCAGTGAGCGATCGCGCTTCTGGTAAGCATTTCCTTGCCTGCAAATCTGATTACTTCTCTTTCGATATCGGAGTAATCCTTCATTACCTCGTCGTATGTAGCGTTAAGATAGGGCCAGTCGGGAAGCTCGTGGCGTGCGTGCCAACCGAATCTGATCCAATCCTTGTTTGCGAGGAATTCTTCTTTGTATTCATCGGTCATCATGGAGAGATCCCACGTTTTATCGATGGTCTGGTAGAAAAGGTTGAACTGAACCTTCAAATTGTACTTATCGTGAAGCTCCTTGTGAGCCTTGAGATAAGGATCGTCAAAAATACTTGCGGGTTTATTTTTTGTAAGATTTTCAAGAAATCTGATAGTGTCGTCGACGAAATAAGTAAGATACTGTTTCATATTGTGCTAAGATCCTTTCAAAAAATTCTAAAACGTCACTCTGAAAAATTATTTTCCTGTGTATGTGAAATCGACTCTGCAAAGCTCTGCATTGCCTCTTGCGATACCTGCATCAAGAACAAAGGTATACTCTGTACCTGCCTTGAGGCTGTCGTTAAAGAGGTTGATGGAATGCTTTCTGAGGCCTTCTTTTCTGCCGTCATAGGGGTTGTTTACTACGATTCTGTTTACGATTTTTCCGGCCTTATTGTAAATGGTAAGATGCATATAGTTAATGGGATAGTCGGAAGAAACCATACCGCCGAGATTGCCCTTTGCAAGCATATCTGCCGTGATCTCCTCGTCAAGCGCAAGATATGGAATAACGCTTACGTTAGTCTCATAACATTCGAGAGAAACAGCGATCCAACCGCCCTGAAGAAGCGAATTGAAGGTGTATTTGTGATCCATCCACCATGTGGTGTTGATATCTTTTCTTGTCTGATCCCAAGAGTCTGTCTGCTCTACGCAAACGAGATAGCTTCTGTTGCCGTTGATCTGCCCGTTAGCGCCTCTTACAACAACAGCCTTTTCTGCAACCATACGAACGTGTGTAACCTGGGTCTCGTCGTTTTTACCCATAATAACGTCGCCCATGTCTGCCAATGCATAGGATTCGTACATCTTCTGCTCGCCGTTTGCTTCAATGATATCAAGCCCCTTCTTTACACCCTCGGGAGCCTCGTAGTCGCCCACCTTAACACCGATAAATTTATCGGAGTAAGAAGGCATATAGCCACCGGAATCCTCGCAAGCATCGGGGAAAAACTGCTGGAGAGAAAGGTTTATCGCAGTGTTGCACTGTGTACCCATAACGTCATAGTATCCGTTTTCGGACTTGGTCGCAAATCTGCCTCTGTGCTCGTCAAGATACTTCTGGAATTCCTCGATCGAGGAGTTCATAGAGCCGTAAGGAAGACCGGTATATGTCTTTCCTGCCTCGTATGTCTTCTCAAATCCCCAGTTGTCGAACTTGTTACCGTAGGTAAACGTGTATTCGGGAGTCCAAACAACAGCAGCCTGCTTACGCATCTGTTCTACAGCCGCTTCTCTGAAGTTCTCGGGAAGATCAAACTGTACAAACTTGTAGAAATCATCGGGATTAATGCCCTCGGGGAGAGCGCTCTCAAGAACGGGAGCCGTAGTTTCGTTGCCCGGGTTTTCACCATCAGTTGTTTCATTACTGTTATCGCCTGTTTTTTCATTACTGCCACAGGCAACAAGAGCAAGGCAAAGAAAAATTGTAAAAATAAGTGCTAAGATTTTTTTCATAAATACCTCTCTTTTGGTTTTTTAAAATTTTATTTTGATTTTAAACGCCCAAATTGCACGTGCAATAATAGTATCGCACGCGCAATTTTCGGTTTACGTATATATTGTACTGTATTGTAAATGATTTGTCAATTTAATTTTTGTAAACAACAAGCAAATTGATACATTTTTACAGAAAAAATCAAATCATTCAACGGTGAAAGCAACTCTTTCGAATTCGATCTCACCTGCGGCAATGCCTGCCGTCATAACGAACGTGTAATTTCCCTTTTCAAGCCCGTCACCGAAGAGGTTGTATGAGTACTTTCTGAGACCGAAGGCGTAGTCGTTCATCTGGCCTCTTACGGTGTATTCCTTTACGACCTCGCCATTTTCACCTAACACCTCAAGGATAACGTATCTCACGGGGTAGTTCGAGCGAACGTTACCGAGAAGCTGACCCTTTGCAAGAACGTTGGGTGTATTTTCAACGTCGAGAGTAATGTAAGGAATATGGCTGATGCCCGTCTGAAGCTCCTCGTATGTTGCGGGAAGATAACCGTCTGCATACAGCTCCTCAAAGGTGTACATCTTGTCTACTCTCCATGTCGTCTTAACATCGCTTCTCGAAGTATCGAAAGCGTTTGTCTGCTCAACACACTTGACAACACTTCTTCTTGTGTTGAGAACGCCCGCATTATTTTTTACGATGGTAACATCAACTACCATTCTGGCGTGCACCCAGTTGTTGACAGTGATAATAGTATCACCCTTCTGAAGCTTTGAGTAAGCGTCGAAAATAACATCTTTTCCGTTATCTTCACAAACCTTTAAGGTAGGAGTTTCCTGGTTTACAGGCTTGATGTCTACCTTGTAGTCACCAACCTTAATGCCGTCGAAGGATTCGCTGCCGGGATTAAGACTGTATGACCAGCCGTCGATTATAAAGCACTGCTGCATAGCGTTGAGGATAGAAGAAACGCACTGCGAGCCGTGAACGTCGTCCCAAGAAGTAGAGGGCGAGGTATAGGTTCCGTCCTTAAGTACTCTCTTGAACAAAGCAACGTTTACCTGGGAGTTAGCATAGGGTTGACCCGTGTATTTTACACCCTTCTGGAAATCAAGATTGATTCCCCAGTGCTCCCACTCTTCCTTAACACCGAAGGATTCCGCACAAACCCATTCGACAGATGCCTGCTCGTACATATAGTCAACAACAGCCTGTCTGAGGTCTGCGGGAAGGTCAAATTCTACCCATTTATAAACCTTAGCCTTCATTTCATCCGTAAGGTCGTGAATATGTCCCGTAGGCTGATTTTCACCGGGATCATCTTCATTGCCCGTTTCGTCTCCGCCGGTCGCCTGAACATCATCGGTCTTATCTCCGCCGTCAGAGGAGTCAGAACCGCAAGAAGCCAATACAGCTATACAAAACACCACTGCAAGAATAAGTAAAATAAACTTTTTCATTTTGTTTTATCTCCCCAAAATAATAAGAATAATTTATTAAATCAAAATAATAAGACTGATAAAAAACCTGAAAAATGCCGTATACACCTAAAGCGAAACACCGTTACGAATACATCGCCAAAGTTATGTACTAATTTTACAATACTATTTGAAAAAAAACAATAAACATTTTATTTTTCACTGGACAAAATAACTATAATGTTGTATAATATGGCCAAGAGGTGATCAAGATGCTGTACTATAAGGTAATTCCCCGCTCTTTGCCCGAGGTTAAATTTGCACATTATTTTGCAAAGAAGGATTATCAGCAGGAATATTTCGTTTCTTTTCCGCAAATTGAAATAGTATACGTTAAGAACGGGTATTTCGATACAGAAATAAACGGCAAGCATGAGCGAATCCCCCAAGGTAGCTTTCTGATATTTTGCCGAAAGGTCGGTCCTGCAATGTTTAAGGCAGAAAAAGGAATAATCCATATGCACTACACCTGTGACCTTGAGCTTGACTATGACTGTACTATGACAGATAACATCACAGATACTTTTAATTCCACCGAAAATGTTTTGCTTCTTCCACTGTACCTCCCCCCTTCCGAGGAAACAAAGCGTCTTTCAAAAAAGCTTATCCAGATCGTAAGCGACCATAATGCGACAGAAAGCAACTCGATCGCCTGTGCAATAACCGCATTGGGACTTCTCGGTGAAATTTCGCAAATATGCAAAAGCACGCTTTACGAAAAGAACGACATCTCGTCATCCATACTCTGCTATAAAGTAAAGAAATATATATCCTCAAATATAACAAAAAACTTCACCCTAACCGACGTTGCCGCCGAGATAGGCAAATCTCCGAATTACCTCAACTCAGTCTTCAGCAAAAACGAAGGAACGTCGATCGGGCAGTATATAGCAAGAGAAAAAATACACATGCTGATAGAGCTGAAGAAAACAAGGGACATCACGTTTGACGATGCCTGCAGATGTCTCGGAATAACCGATATTTCTTATGGCTACAGGCTGTTTAAAAAGCACATTGGCACTACACCGAAAACGTACTTTGAAAATCTGAAGACAAAATAATAACGTATTATAATAAAAACCCTTCAGCGAAAGACTAAACGTCATTCTCTGAAGGGTTTTTTATTATTTCTGCACCGTTACAATGAATCCGCCCATATTATCGCCGGATATCGTATAAGCACCGTTTTGGGGCACAGGCACGGTTACGGTATCACCCTCGCCGGCAGCACTTACATAATAGATCTCGTAGGCAGTCCCATCCTCTGCAGCAAACTCAAAATGAGCCGTTCCATACTGATAATTCTTTAGGAATATAACGTACTCTTCAAGACAAAAGTTCTTTTTCTTCATAACTTCGGCATGAGGAACACCAACGTATCGTATATAATAAGAGGTAGAATAATCAAGACCGGTCAAATCGATCTTGTCGGAAGGATATCTTTCAACAAAACCGTATTTATAACAGTTATCCATCAGCCAATCATATCCCTCGACCTCAGAAAGCTTATAGGAAGCACCGTCCGCATATACTCGAAGCGCGATGCCGAGAGCTGTATGATGGTCGCTTTCTCCGGGCTTGGAAACAGCCTTTCCGGCCGCCTCTTCGCCATATTGCGCAACATAATCGTTATAGACCTGAGTCTGCCTTGCTTCGTCTCTGTAGCTTGTCCAAATGATCACGTCGTTCTTATCGGCTTCAGCAGAAAAATCATTCATCATCGCATTTATAATGCCGATCAAGTCCTTATGGATAAGCATATTTGCACTGCTTAGCTGATACGAATCCGCCTTGTTTCCATAAAAGGCAACCAGATCCTTTTGATCCGGATATACTACGGGATTGTTACTGCTTACAAGAATGAGATCACCCTTGTGTACATCACTCTTTTGAACTGTGATCTCTCCGTATTCCTCTCCGCCGAAGGTAGGCTCGGAAGGCTCGTCTTCTATCGGCTCGCCCGTTTCGGGAATATCAGACGGGTCGGTTTCCGGCTCGTCAGTCTCAGGCTCATCAACTTTAGGCGGCTCGGTTTCATCGGGTACCGCAGTAGTCGGAGGTAAAATCGGATTCCCCGAAGGATCTCCGTGATTTGAGGTTTTATGCAAAACCATAAACAGCACCCCCGAAACTATAAGTGCAAGAACAAGCAAAACGACAATAGAATACTGTACAAAAGAAAGCATACTATTCTTGCGTCTTCGCGGCGGCATAGGGTTTATAGGTGTGTAATCCTCATAATTTTTTGACATCTGAACAGCTCCTCTTTTTTTAATAATATAAAAAAAGCAGTAATAATGTTACCTTAGATAAAAGTATAACACAATTCAACTTTTCTTTCAATAGGAAAATTGTTAATATAAACGAATATAAAAATTTTTTTGATATTAATCTATTATTTTCTTGTCATAAAAACCTCTCTGAAAACACATTATAGACATAGACAGAAAAAATAATTCACTTTGAGAAAAAAACAAAAAAGGATACTCAAATGCAAAGCACAAAAAGAAAAATTGCTTTTCGTATCATTTTTATTATATGCATTGTCTTTTTTGCGGCAACAATGACTTTGAACCGTCTGATTCCCGACAGCATTTCCGTATTTGCAAATATAAGCGACACGGAGATCAAAGAGGAGATCAGTCTTCCGTTCATTACCGCAACACTTGACACTGTCCCCCAAGAAAGAGTATCGTATGGGGAGACAGATGAGGACTTTTATGTATCGCGTTCCGCAGAGGCAAAGATTTTCGGAATAGTCCCCATAAAACAGGTAAACATTGACGTTTACAAGGATATCAGCCTCTATCCGGGCGGAATGCCGTTTGGTGTAAAGCTTTATACAGACGGTGTTATTGTCGCGGGTATAACAGGGGTTGAAACCACGGACGGAACGAAAAATCCCGCGGCCGATGGCGGACTGAAGGTCGGAGATATAATAAAAAAAGTAGACGAAAGCACAGTTAACACAACAGAAGAAATTTCCTCTGCAATTGAGCAAAGCGGAGGAAAAGAACTTTCATTTACGGTTTTACGCAACAGCAAAGAAATGACGGTAAAATTCGCCCCCCTGCTCTCGCAAGCCGAAAACAAGTATAAGGCAGGTATATGGCTGAGAGACAGCACGGCGGGACTTGGTACTGTAACCTTTATTTCACCCCAAACCAACACCTTTGCCGGCTTGGGACACGGAATATGTGACGTTGATACAGGAGACCTTATGCCATTGCGCAGAGGCACAGTTGTCGATGTGACCATAAAAGGCATAACCAAAGGTGCATCGGGGAAGCCCGGTGAATTAAGGGGAGCGTTTGCCCCCGGAAGGATCGGATCGCTCATAGGAAACACAATGTGCGGAGTATACGGTGTATTGTCGGAAATACCTGACAGCATCATATCCGAACCCTTGAAGATCGGGTTGAAAGATGAACTGAAAACGGGCGATTGCGAAATAATCTGTACTGTTAATGATAAAACAGACAGGTACAGTGCAAAGATCGTAAAGATCGGCAACAAGGATGCCGATCAAAAAAACTTCGTGATCAAGATTACAGACAAACGGCTGTTAGACGCAACAGGCGGCATTGTCCAGGGTATGTCGGGTTCCCCCATCATACAAAACGGCAAGCTTGTCGGTGCTGTCACACATGTTTTAGTCAATGATCCCACAAAGGGCTACGGCATTTTCATCGAGAATATGTTGAAAAATATGCCCGAGATCACGGAATAAGAAAGTATGCTTTAAAAAAGCATAAAACTAAATAACGGCAGTATTTTTTGTGTTCTGCAAAAAATACTGCCGTTTTCCTGTGAATTTGAATGCGTTTCCCCCGAGGGCTGCATATTGTGTTTTTCTGTCATCTATGCTATAATAATCACAAAAGATTCAATAATGGTATGGAGAACAGTATGCCTAAATTCTCGATCAAAACAACCGTAAAACGAATAGAAAGAATGGAAAAAATATTCGACGAGCTTACAGACGGTGTAAACTCTTCGCCAAAAGTGATCGACAAAAAGCTTTTAAAAAAGCTGACCGATTATTATTCAAGCGGAAAGTGGTTACACGATTATGAAGCCGATGAAAAAGGCCTGTTGCCGACAACTCTGAAAAGAGGCGTCCTTTCACAAGACGGAATATTCAATTTGCTTTCCGATATTCGGGAATCAAAAGACGAATAGCTTTAAAACGTAAAACGAAAACTCCCCCGAAAAGAGAAACAAAACTCTTTTCGGGGGAAATTTTTTTAATAATTATTTACCGAAAATAACCTGCGCACGTGTCAGCTTTTCGATATCGTCGTATTTTTCATCCTTTGAATAGGGATATTCAACAAGTCTGCCTCCGTATTCGGCAAGGATCTCAATGACCTCGTCGCGTACGGGCTTCTGAACACCCGTTCTCCAGTTGTCTCCGTGAACAACAAAGTCGGGCTTCAAAGACTTAAGCACGTCCTTATAGCTCAAAGTCGACTGCTCGATAACCTTGTGTACACCGCGGATATTTTCCATAAGCATCTTTCTTTCGTCAAAAGGAAGAATGGGATATCTCTTGTATTTTTCGACTGCCTCGTCGGTCAATACACCAATGACAAGCTTACCAAGCTTCTTTGCTTTCTGAATGATCGCAATGTGACCGCTGTGAATAATGTCGGTGGAAAAACACATATAGACAATTCTGTTGTCGACCTCGTGAACCTTTGCGGAAACGACAGCCAGGTCTTCGGGCGTATCGATCTCGGCACAAAGCGCATTCTTTACGTCGACAGGATAGATAAGGCACTCGTCGGAAATGGTATTGAATGCATTTTCCGCATAGCACTTTCTCGTATCATTTTCGCAAAATTCGCAAATTTTGTCGAGCCAGAGGTTCCAGTCTTTCTTATTGAGCTTGTAGAGCGGCTGAGCGGACAGCGCATCGTTGAAAAACTCAATACCAACCTTGTCGATCTTGCCGTCGTGAATAACAGCCTTGAAGTCCTTTTCGGGCAGCGGCAAGGTCGAGCTTACCGTCATACAGCTCTTTTCGCTTTCGAGAACAGCCTCAAAAACCGCATTCTCAAAAACAAGGTCTCCGTGCATAAACACGATGTCCTCATCCTTCAAATATTCTTTTGCACAATAGATGGAGTAGATGTAGTTGGTAGAATTATAGAGAGGATTGTTTACAAAGGTATAGTGCAAAGGAAGATTGAGTGAATTGCAGTAATTGACGAGTATTTCATCAAAATACCCGGTAGTCATCACGACCTCGGTGATACCGTAAGAAGCAATTATTTTAAGCTGACGGCTCAGAATGGTATCATTCAAAGAGATCTCCGTCATACATTTGGGATGCTCGGATGTCAAAACACCCATACGGTGTCCCAGGCCTGAGTTAAGAATTAATGCTTTCATTTAAAATCTCCTTTATAATAAATAACTTCGTTATTTCAATTCAAATTTCCAAACAAGGCGTGTAAATTATTTTTTCTTTTTTGCTTTATTCTGAATCATTTTCATATGTATTCTGCCAAGCTTACGTCTTATACGCGCCTTAAACGTCTGAAAGCCGCTTTCCTGACGCCAGATCCTGTCTTTTTCTGCTCGGAAGAGCTTCAAAGCCTCTTCCGCTTTATCCCAGTCGGGATAATAATAGACCTGATTAAGAGGTGTCCAAAGCTTTCTGTCCACATCGTACACTTTATTGGTTACTATATTACAGTTCTCGTTCGGGTCGAAAGCAAGATCGTAAAGTTCTTCTGTTTTTTGTTCTTTATTGTAAATATACTTGAAATTTCCTCTGATCAAAGCAAGCTTTCTGTGAAGCTGACCGTAGTAGGCACAGTCACAGTACACGAACTCATCTTCGGGAATAATTCCCTGCATTATGTCATAGATGTGCACGTTTCCGACCGGAACATCACAGGCTTCAAGCTCATTTATACGGGGAGAAATCAACGGAATACAGATCGCGGGCTCGTAGACATCAAAGCCGTAACCGATCTTGCCTTTAGCGCCGTTCATATTGCCGTGATCCGCTGAAACGTAGATGGCATCATCGGAGAAATGCTCACGAAGAAAACCTATCAAACGGTCAAGCAGATCAAGGTCGCTTCCGTAACAGTTTCTTCCCAAAAGCACGTGTGGCAGATGGATCCATAAAAACAGCTTATCCTTCGACTCGCTTGTGATCTTTTCGATAGTGCCCTCGATCGTCTTCATGGTCTCTTCGGCAAGGGCATCGTCGCAATTAAGATCACCCTTGTACATATTGTTACGACCGACCGACTGATTGATATGAAGAAGATTAAACTTTGTGTGTTCTCCGTAGCATTCGGAAAACCTTTTTGCCATACTGATCCATTTTTCGTCCCAGATTATCTGACAGTCATATCCCTTTTCGTACAGCTTATCGAAAACGGTATCCTTTGCCTGCTCGGTAACGGGAACGTAAGTCCGATGCTCTGTCTCATAGGCATTCAACTGAGTAAACATACCGATAAAAGACATAGCGGTGGAGGGAGCAGCAGTATAAAACCTATTAAAAACAGTACCCTTCTCAGCCAGCTCCTTTAGATTGGGCATATCCCAATCCTTATTGCCGTAGGTAGGCAAATAAAATTTCCCCAAAGCGTCTTTTGTCAGCAAGACTATTCTATCTTTCATAAAAAGCAAACTCCTCAAAAAACGGTATCAGTATTTTCTCCAAACCATCTTGTTTACAACGCCGGTATAGGACTGAATGATCTTAACCACCTTGGTAGAAACGTTTTCTTCGACGTAATCGGGAACGGGAAAACCGTATTCACCGTCTACGTTCATGGAAACGGCCGTATCTACCGCCTGAAGAAGGCTGTTTTCATCGATACCCGCAAGAATAAAGCAAGCCTTGTCAAGCGCCTCGGGTCTTTCAGTGGATGTTCTGATACAAACAGCCGGGAAGGGCTTACCGATGCTTGTGAAGAAGCTGCTTTCTTCCGGAAGAGTGCCTGAATCGGAAACAACGGCAAATGCATTCATCTGCAGGCAGTTGTAATCGTGGAAGCCGAGGGGCTCGTGCTTGATCACCCTCTTGTCAAGTGTAAAGCCCGAAACCTCAAGCCTCTTTTTAGATCTGGGATGACAAGAATAAAGAATGGGCATATCGTATTTTTCAGCCATTTTATTGATCGCCCCAAACAGGCTGAGGAAGTTCTTTTCGGTATCGATATTTTCCTCTCTGTGTGCGGAGAGAAGAATGTATTTACCCTTTTCGAGTCCAAGTCTTGAATGGATATCCGAAGCCTCGATCTCTTCAAGGTTATTGTGAAGCACCTCTGCCATAGGCGAACCTGTAACGTATACCCTCTCCTTAGGCAGACCGCACTCGTGCAGATACTTTCTTGCATGCTCGGAGTATGCAAGATTTACGTCGGAAATAATATCGACGATACGGCGGTTTGTCTCTTCGGGCAGACACTCGTCCTTGCAACGGTTACCCGCTTCCATATGGAAAATCGGAATATGAAGTCTCTTTGCCGCGATGGCGGAAAGACAGGAGTTTGTGTCTCCGAGAATAAGCAATGCATCGGGCTTGATCTGACTCATAAGCTTGTATGAGCAGTTGATGATGTTTCCGACAGTAGCGCCAAGGTCGTCACCGACAGCATCCATATATACTTCGGGATTGTCCAGCTTAAGATCGCGGAAGAAGACACCGTTAAGGTTGTAGTCATAGTTCTGACCTGTGTGCGCGAGAATGCAGTCAAAATATGTTCTGCACTTGTTGATGACAGCCGCAAGACGGATGATCTCGGGTCTTGTGCCTACAATGATCAACAGCTTGAGTTTACCGTTATCTTTAAATTTTACGTCGCTGTAATCGAGTTTTATATCCATTTTTTCGTACCTCTTAAAATATTATATGATCCGTATCATACGGGCTCAAAGAACGTATCGGGCTTTGAGGGATCAAACTGCTCGTTTGCCCACATTACCGTCACGAGATCTTCTGTCTCTGAAAGATTGATGATGTTGTGAGTATATCCGGGAAGCATATGGATCGCCTCGATCTTATCTCCCGACACCTCGAAATTCAACACCTCGTCAGAGCCGATCTTACGCTCCTGAATAAGACCGTGACCGCTCACCACTATGAAAAATTCCCATTTTGTATTGTGCCAATGCTGTCCTTTGGTAATACCGGGCTTTGAAATATTAACAGATATCTGACCGCACTTTTCACTTTTGATAAGCTCGGTAAAGCTTCCTCTGGCATCAACGTTCATCTTCAGAGGAAAGGCTACCCTTTCTTTAGGCAAATACGAGAGATAGGTGGAATAGAGTTTTTTCGCAAAGGAATTATATGGGATCTCGGGCATGACCAACGTTTCGGGCTGTTTTTTGAACGAATCGAGAAGGTCGACTATTTCGCCGAGAGTCACTTTATGTGTGGTGGGAACGGCACAGAATTTGCCGTCGTCAGCCAATACCGTATTAATGCCGTCAAACGTGCAACGGTGCTCTTTTCCTTCAAGGGCATCGAGCATTTCGGCAACAAGATCGTCTATATAAAGTAGCTCAAGCTCGACCTTAGGATCATTTACGGTTATGGGCAGATCGTTTGCAATGTTGTTGCAGAAGGTAGCGACAGCACTGTTGTAGTTTGGTCTGCACCACTTACCGAAAAGATTGGGGAATCTGTAGACAAGCACCTTTGCTCCCGTCTCCTCGGCATAGGAAAAGAAGAGATCCTCTCCCGCTTTTTTGCTTCTGCCGTAGTCGCTGTCATATCTGCCGATGAGAGTAGCTTGAATAGAAGACGACAAAAGCACGGGACACTTATTGTTATATTTTTTCAGAGTTTCAAGCAAGGTAGATGCAAAGCCGAAATTGCCCTGCATAAACTCCTCGGGATTCTGCGGACGGTTTACCCCCGCAATGTTGAATACAAAGTCCGCATTTTGACAAGCCGTCTCCAAAAGCTCCTTCGGAGAATCGATATCGTAGAGATACATTTCACCGATCTCGAGCGACGGACGGGTCTTATCCTTGCCGTCTTTGATATTTTTCAAAGCCTCGGTAAGATTTTTACCGACAAAGCCCGCAGCTCCGGTAATAAGTATATTCATATTACTTTCCCGCCTTTGCCAGTTCTTCCTGAATGTAAGCCAAAGATGCGATCTTTGCCTTTGTTTCTTCTACGGTAAGAAGCGCTGTATTATTTGAATTGAATTCAACCAATGTATTGCGTTCGGTATCGCCCTTCTTGAAATATTTATCATAGTTAAGACCGCGTTTATCGGAGGGGACGCGATAGAAATCGCCCATATCGATGGCATTTGCGCACTCCTCGTTTGTAAGAAGTGTCTCGTACATTTTTTCGCCGTGACGGATACCGATGACCTTGATGTTGTTCTTGTCACCGCCAAACAGCTCACATACAGCCTCCGCCTGAGTCTGAATGGTGCAGGCGGGAGCCTTCTGTACAAGAATATCACCCGATACACCGTGCTCGAATGCAAAGAGCACAAGGTCAACAGCCTCGTCAAGAGACATAATGAAACGTGTCATCGTAGGATCGGTCAACGTAATAGGCTGACCGTTTCTGATCTGATCGATCCAAAGAGGAATGACAGAGCCGCGAGAGCACATAACGTTTCCGTAACGGGTACAGCAGATCTTTGTTTTCTGCGGATCGACCGTTCTTGCCTTAGCGACTATGACCTTTTCCATCATAGCCTTGGATGTACCCATAGCATTGACGGGGTATGCCGCCTTATCGGTAGAAAGACATACTATGTTCTTAACGCCTGAGTCTATTGCAGCATTAAGCACGTTTTCCGTACCGAGTACGTTTGTTTTTACAGCCTCAATGGGGAAAAACTCGCAGGAAGGAACCTGCTTTAATGCAGCTGCGTGGAAAATATAGTCCACGCCGTGCATAGCGTTTTTGACACTCGCATAGTCGCGAACGTCGCCGATATAGAATTTGATTTTTTCCGCAACCTCGGGCATTTTTGCCTGAAACTCATGACGCATATCGTCCTGTTTTTTCTCGTCACGCGAAAAGATTCTGATCTCACCGATATCCGTTCTCAAAAATCTGTTGAGAACCGCGTTACCGAAAGAACCGGTACCGCCCGTAATAAGCAAAGTTTTGTTTGTAAAAAGTCCCACTTTTATATCCTCCTGCTTAAATAAAAAGCATTGTAGTATCCGTCAAATCCATAAGACGGGGATTTATTTGAATTTTAAATTTTTTACTGCCTGAATGATCTTGCTTCTGAGCAAGAAGCAAACTACCAGAATAACCGCAATTATTCCGTATCTTACAAAAATGAAGTCATAAACGAGAGTGCTGAGCACCGCTACCGCAATTACCACCACCGACAGAATGCCGATGTATCTCATATTATAGACCTCTTCCTTGACCACCTTTCTCATTGCGATGTAATCGAGAGAGGCCTGAACGAAATAGGATATGAGTGTAGCGTAACCTGCCGCGAGATAACCGAAGGTAGAGATAAGTAAATATCCGAGAACAAGGTTTATCGCCACAGAAGTAACACTGGCATACATAACGTATCTCGGTTTCTTGTGGTAGTAAACTATGTTGGCGTATATAAAATACTGCACCTGGAAGAACACACCGCCTATGATCGACGGAATAATATAGATCGCTTCCCTGTATTCCGGAGGAGCCATTATGGCAACCACCTCGGGAGCAAACATCATAACACCCACGCAAACCGTTGCAAGCATGGTAAGGATGGGCGACATTACCTTCGAAATACTCTTGTAGTCATTCTCTTTGCACTTTTCGTATGTATATGGCACAAGGGATGAGTTGATCGAATTCCAGAAGATGGTGACCAAAACCGCCACCGAGTGAACAACGTTGTAGTAAGCGACCTCAGACTCTCCAACTATTTTTTCGATCAAAAGCTTGTTTGAGCTTCCGAGCAAGAACGTGGACAAATAGTGCGGAATAAGGGGAATGTTGAACAAAAGTGCCGCCTTCCAGTAGGAAGTATTGATCTTCCATTTATTTCTGAAGGCAAGATAGAAATAGAATCCGAGATAGATCGCTATAAGGGTAAGCTCCGCACCGAACAGACGTGCATAGAGCTTGTTTTGATCGGAAAAATGAATACACAAGATCGCGACGGTGGGGGAGGCGAATGCACAGAACACAGTCCAAAGTACTGTCGACTTATATTTCCATTCGTAACGCTGTTTGACCGTCCAGAACTTATATGCCGGCTGGACAAAAAACAGACCGCACATAAGCAATACCAAGGGGAGATCCATATTGAGGAATCCACCGATAAAGGGATAGAGAGCGACGATGATCAAGGTGAATCCCGCTGTTATAATATTGCTGAGTATAAGCATCGAAAACGAGTAGTCGTCCCTTTGGTCAGGATAATCGACCATACCGTTGTTGAAGACGCCGTATGACAGACAGAACATCGCGATTATTCCGAAAAGGTCCACCCAGGTCAAAAACACGCTTGCCTGACCGACGATATCCGAGGGCAGCATTCGTGTATATATAGGTGTTACTATGTAGCCGATACCGCTGGTAATTATGTTAGCCAGAAAGAAAGCGACCGAAACCTTTACACCCTTGGGCAAATTTCTCAGCTTATTGAGTAACTTTGACAATTTATCCATTCACCTCATTCCGATCTTCGCTTTTTTCCGCGTAGGGGCCAAGATCAACGCGAATGGGATTGTGAGTAACCCTTTTTTCAACCGGCGGAGGAGTCATATAGCTTTCGCCGTATATCTGACAAAGAACGTTGTGGTAATTATTCGGAACACAAAAATCCTTACCTTCAAAGGGAATCCTCTGCGGAGGGAACAGATCTTTTTCGGAAAAGGTCTGTTTGATTTGACCGTAACAACCCGAATATTCCACAAGATACTCCGCTTTTTTCTTTGAGCATCCCTTTTTGATGCACTCTTGCATTCTGTAAAGCGCATTGACTGTAAAGGGTCTTAACATCCAATAAAACAATTTGATCGAAAGCGAGCTGCCCTTCAAGGGGTTCCACCCCTGTCTGATGCTCTTTACCGTGTTTATGGCACCGACCAAAGAGAATTTCGCTCTCTGGGAAAACGATGTCTTTTTCTTGGCTTTGTCGAGACAGAAGACGTCTATCCAGATTCCCTCGGAGATCATTTCCCTGTTGTCTGCTCTTTGGAGAAACACAGTATCCTTAAGCCGCACCTTTGTAATCGCTATGGGATAGTTTTTATCGGTCTTCAAATAATGGAGCAAAAATTTTTCATCAAGCTCTTTTGGGCAAACCTCCAAAAACTTTTCATAGTCCGCACGCGGCATAAAGATATCGACGTCGTCGTCCCACGGAATAAAGCCCGAATGACGGACAGCACCGATGAGAGTGCCGTACCCCAAAACGTAACTTAGGTCATATTTTTTACAAATTCTGTCGACCTCTTCAAGAATCATGAGCTCTAATAATTGAACCTTTCTCAAAAGCTCTTTATCCATTTTTCAAACCTCTTCTCATAATTCTTATGTAGACCCAAGCACAGTGCTTGATCAAAAACAGCTTAAATTTCTCTTTTTTGGGCAAATAATCGATAGGTTTACAGTGTTTACGGATATCTTTAACCATATCTTTGATTTCTTTTTCGTATTTCTTGTGTCCTGCCCTTATAAGCAAATTCAAAAACGAAATACTGTGACGTGTGTACACCGCATTTATCAGTTTTTTATTATCCGGATACGTTTCATTGAGAGTTTTTACCTTTTCATCACGGAAATATAAAATATCATAATACTTTTCGGAAAACTCGCTGTGACTTGCCGAACCAGCACGGTAGAGATAATTATAAACTTCATTATTTATCTCAACGATTTTTGTACAATTTTTCAAAGATTCAAAAACGAAAAAACCGTCCTCATTTATCTTTTTGCCAACCTTAAAACGAACTCCGTCTATAGCTTTTTTATCATACAGCTTTGCCCAAGCGGAATCATAAATATACTGAGGTATTCTTTTTAGAATATTTTCTTTTCCTTCAGAAACAATATCATTTGAAATCTCAAAAAAAGGCATAAATTTACCGTTGCTTAATTCTACCGCTGCATTTCCAATCACAATGTTTGCCGAATATTCTTTTATTTTTGTGTGTAATATCTCAATGGCATTTGCAGGTATCGTGTCATCGGAGTCAACAAAGCAAACATAATCCCCGGTCGCATTATCGAGTCCTGTATTTCTTGCGGCACAAACTCCGCCATTTGGTTGATGAATAACTTTAAAATTCGAATATTTATCACTGTATTCATCGCAAATTTTTCCAGAACTATCTTTCGATCCATCATCCACACATACAATCTCGATTTCTTTATACGTTTGGTTTACCAGCGAATCGAGACAATCCCTAAGAAATTTTTCAGAATTATAAATTGGAATTATGATGCTGACACAATCTGCCATTTGCAAAGTCCTCCGTGTTATTATAGTTTTTTTTAAGATGTTAATTCGACTTCTTCTGTATCCCGTTGACAAGCAGCATCATAATCGGTGCTACAAACAGAAAACTGTAGTCAAAGGCACCGACAAAAAGCGTAGCTTCATAAGCCATATGCCAAAACATAGCACAGAAGATTGGAGCGATCAAACGTATTGCACCGTCCGAAGCTTTTTTGAAAACATACTGAACGGTTAAGTAGAACAAAACAAGGCACATTACGGATACGACAAGTGAATATTTCCAGGAAATCTCCAGAAATACGTTATGACACTTCAAGCCCTCGCCGTAATAGGCAAGATCGTGCACAGGTACGTCCTGACCGATATGCACCCCGAAAACATTGGCGCTGATCAATTCGAGCGCATTCCTCCAAACTACTTCTCTTCCCGTTTCGATTCCTTCGCCAAACACCTTGAAATCGGGACCTACCAACTCTATCAACCCCGTCATGATAATGGGAAAAATAAATGCAAGTACAAGAAACGTGATCACTATTATTTTCAGCGTTCTTCTGCTCAACTTCGAGAGGAACAAAAAGGCAATCATAATTACCATAGAAATAATTACGGTACGGCTTTCAGTTTTGATCGCCGCATAAGCCAGCCCTAACAGAAGCAGGTCATAAAACAGCTTCAAATTACGTGACTTCTCGCCTTTTTTGAATCTGTAAACGTAAACGTTCACAAAATAACAGAGCAAAAGCGCTGCACTTTGGTTAGGGTTTTCAGTATAATAAACAAGTTCTCCATCAACGTAACTCTTACCCATATACATCCCGAGAATAAACGAAATGCTTGACACGATTACGTATATCTTAAATATTTTTTCCATTTGTCCGACAAACGCATTGTCCATAAACAGCATGGAAAGAAACAGCAAAGACATAAGGAAAGGCAAGATGCTCATTAAATAAGCGGAAAACTTGCTGCCCAAAAGCAGTGCCATAATCAATATTATCGCCGTCACATAAATATTTATCACTTTTATCTTTCCTTCAAAAACAAAGTGAAGGAAAAACGCACCGAAAAACACCACAAAGGATAAGGCAAACAGCATCGATGCTATAGGGTTTAAGCCAAAAAAGATCAAAGATACCTGCCTGAGCATCATTACCATCACAAAGGCAATAAATACAAGTCCCACAAGACCGACCTTTTTGTTTTCGCGCACACTTTTTTCGTTATAGTTCATAATTTTCCCATAAAGCCGAAACCGGCAACCAATTTATTTATAATTGCTTTTTCAAAAAAGCAGTTGTTTCTTTTTGGATCTCGACAAACCTCTCGTTTACGGCCTTTTTCATAGCGACAAGCATATCGTCGTCTTTTGTTTTGCCCGCAAGATTGTGCCTTTCGAGCTTATCTTTTTCGAGATCAAAAACGCAGAACGGTTTATCAACATCAAACTCTTTTGCAATAGAATTTTTATATGCAACGGAGTATTTACCGTTTCTGATACAAAGCCATACTTCCCTTTCGAGCATATCGGGCACTCCACCGCCCATATACTCGGAAATGACCCATTTCCTTCCCGAATCCTCCAAAAGCGATACACCGCTGAATGAAGAGGGACGCTCTATCCGAAGGACGTCGCAAAGGGTGGGCATAACGTCGTCGGAGCTGTAAAGTCCGTTATACTGTCCGATCAAATCTTTGTCGATGTTCTTTCCCCAGATCAACAGAGGAATATTGTAATTCTCTTTATAGAACGTGTTGACCACACTGTTTCTGACGGGAGAAGAAAAATACGATGTACCGTGATCCGACACCAATACTATGGTGGTATTGTCGAGAATACCGCGTTTTTCAAGCTCGGAATAAAGCTTTTTTACGTAGAAATCAACGTATCTGAGCGAAAGCATATACATCAAATTTCCCGAAAACTTTTTTCCGCATTCTTTGACAAGGGGAGAAAGATACTCAAGCTCCTCTTTGACAAGCTCTCCGTCAAAAGAATCAAAGGAAAAGAAGGAGATGTTGTGATGAGGCTCAAGCGTATGCAAGGATGCATAAAAAGGCTTGCTTTCATTATCGGAATCGATCGTATTTAATAGGGCGGTTATCTGCGAATTAAGGGAAGCTATGTTCTGCCAGCCCGACTTCAAAGCCCTCTTTTTCATCAATGAGCCGTATCTCAAAAGCATACCGTAATTTACGATATATCTCAGCTGATCTCTGTCTCTGCCCGTAGCGTATCCGAAAATATTCTTAAAAAATTCTTTTATACTGAAATCGGTATTAAAGAGATTGCGTCTGAAATTGGTCTTATTCGCCTCTTTGAAAAAGGCTTTATTATTTTCAAAAACGCTTTTGATAAATTCGATATTATCATTTGTTCCGAAATCGTATTCGTTTATTTGAGCGATCGGGTGATCCATTCCCTTTTCGAGAAGACCGTCAATATATTTCTTTGGCTCCTGCCTAAATTCATCGTATTGCTTAAGCAAGTGTTCTTTCCCGTTGTAATCCGCGTCACGCGTCTTGAAACGGGTTACGATCTGCCCGGAGCATTTTTTGCTTTCAATGTCGTTATAGAAGCTTATCCAACAGCCGAAAACCAGCTCCATACACTCTTCCATCAGGGCATATTCTTTGTCCGACAGCTCGCCTTTTGCCTTCTTCTTTGCATAGTATTCGAGCTTACCGCCCCACACGCTCGAATATTTGAATCCGCCCGTGTATATGGGATGGTCGATGTGTTTTTCTATTTCGGAGCCAAGCAAATAGTATGGATAATACAGACCGACCGTCTTGTATCCGTTTTCTTTAAAAAGCTTAAAGTGATTATTTTCTGTCGAATTAAGTCCAAAGTAGTAGCCGTAGCTGTCAAGAGGCTTTGTACTGCAGTAAAGCGCTTTTGATGCGACATCGGTAAAAGGACCGTATGAGTAGAGGTTCGGTGCGAATATCGCATTTTCTTTCAGACTGTCAATAAAGGGTGTCGCACTTATTGCAGTCTTTCGGTCACCGAGACACTCGCTGAATATCGAGTCGATAAGCAGCACTATCACGTTATTCTTTTGCTTCATATTATCGATCAACAAATGCGTTCCCTTTCATAAGATTTTGTGTCTTTCAAAAAGACTTTTGAATTATTGATTCAGTATTGCTTCAAAAAGCTCGAGATACTCCGAATATCTTTCTTTTTCATCGAGCTTCTTCAAGGAATCGGAAGAAACCGTTTCTTTTTTCTTCGGCTCATCAAATTTCGAGGTAATGATCTCGGCGATCTCTCCGACGTCTCTTTTTTCCGAAACAAAGCCGCCGAAGCTTTCTGCAATCTCAACGCTTCCGCCGGTAGGATAGGTTATAATGGGTGTCCCGCAGGCAACAGCCTCCAAATTGACCGTAGGATAAGTATCCTCATAGGTCAGATTGACAAATATATCGGATGAAGAATATATTTCCGCGAGCTCCTGAACACTGTTCGTTCTTTCGATCGCAATGACCGAAGGAGGAAGACTTGCCTTTTGAGCTTCGCTGACTCCCACCATTACACAGGCAAATCTGTCGTCGAGCCGCTTTGAAAGCTCGACAAAATCCGAAAAGCCTTTTTTCTCCGTCCATACCGATGCGACTGCAAGCACCACGGTCTTGTTTTCTATACCGTATCTGCTTCTGAAATCACTTTCGGTGGGCTTGAATACGGAAAGATTGATCCCGTTGTTTATAACGTGTACCGGATAATCCTTCAGATAGGAACGCCGAACAAGGTTGCCCAACCACTCCGAAGGAGTTACTATATGCATATTCTTTACACCCAAAAAAGCGTTCTTCTTCTCTATAAAGTTCTTTTGGCTTCTGCTGAGGACAGAGGATGCGGGATACTCTTTTTTCTGGATACACTTTTTGCATCCGCCGTTCTCCCATTGAGAACAACCGACCTGATCAAAGTGAGCGCAATGCCCCGTAAAGCTCCAGCAATCGTGCAAGGTCCATATAACCGGCTTGCCCGTCTTTTTTATATAGTCAAACAACAGCTTGACGTTGATGTAATATCCGTGCAAATTGTGAAGATGGATGATATCGGGATCATACTCCTCGACCCACTTGATAAACTTTTTGGTCGCCCTTTTTGAATTAAAACCGGCATTGTCAAAGATACGGCTTTTTAATGCATCGGCATAGGTACCGTACTTGCCGCCGATCTGAACGGCATACTCTTTGTGCTGATCAAGCACCGTTTTTCTGCCGTATGCCACCTTGCACTCGTGCCCCTTTTGCTTTGCAAGAAAGGCAATATCCGTGCATATTCTTCCCGTAGATCCGTTTCCGCAGGTCACGTTGATTTCAAGTATTTTCATAGATATCTATAAAACCTTTTTTGAGAATTATATCTTATTTCAAGGAATCCATTATGCCGAGGTAGGTCTTGTCCGCGCTGTACTCTTTTTTGAGGTATTCAAATTCCTTTGCCGCCATATCGGCTTTGTCCGCCGAAACAGCTTTATCCACCAATTCGGCAAACTTGTCGGAATCGTTTGAAAGACAAGCCCAACCGAATCCGCCCTCGGTGATCACTTTACCGATGTCGGTATTGGGGTCTGTCGCCGCAATAACGGGCAATCCCGCTTGCATATATGCAAGCAATCTGCTCGGGAAATTGGGGATGGTAAATCTGTAATCGAGGAATATAAGGCCGACGTCGCAGGCGGCAACCATCTTATCGTAGTCATCCTTTGGAAGCCTTTTCATAAGCTTCATATTGGTGGGCTTTTCTTTTTCGAAATAATCCTCAAGCTTGCCGTATTCCGTGCCGTCGCCGACAATAAGGAAGAAGGCATCTTTGTTGTTTTTCTGCTTTTCGAGACATTCGATTATAAAAGGAATCCCCTGAGGTCTGCCGAGGTTTCCGCCGTAGACAAAAACCTTTTTGTCAAGGGGAATGCCGTATTTTTCGCGAAGACTGTTTCGGGTCACAGAATCGACTGTCATATCCTGAATCTCGATCGAGTTTGGACAAAGCGTCACCCTTTCCGCCTCGATCTCGCTGTTGTGCTTCAAAAGATAATCGCAGTTTGCATCACTCATACAGCCTATCACGTCGGATAATTCGTAGAGCTTCTTCTCTTTCTTTCTGAAGGACTTGTATAAAACACCCTTCAGACCGCTCTTTTTCATCATGCCCATATCAACGGCATTCTGCGGAAAAATATCCTTGAGCATAAGATAAGTCTTGGCACCGTCGCGTTTTTTAATATATTTAATGGGTTTTACCAAGGTGATCGGAGGGGTCGAATAAAGAACGAGATCGAACTTCACGTTTCCGAGATACTTCTTGATACCCTTTTTCAAGGTACCCTCGAGAAGCACGGTGGAAATACCCTTTTCGATTATATTCGTTTTTTGAATATTACCCGTTTTAAGCTTCAATATGTGAACGTGACTCTTTATGCCCTCGCCCTCACCGCTTAAAAAAGCAGTCTTCATTCCCTGTCTTCTTTCGACGGGAGAAATTATGTATACCTCGTGGCCGTTTTTGGCAAACTGGCGCATAAGATCGGAATATATGTTATGCTCATCTATGGAACGGATATCCAACAAGGTAATAAAAAGTATATTCATATCATCCCTCTGAACTGTAACAGATTAAATTATATTTGCGGGAACGCCAACGTATGTTCCCGAAGAATCTATATTTTTTATGACCGTTGCCCCGGCACCGATTATGCAGCCGTCACAGATACTTACGTTGTTGATCACCGTGACTCCGGCACAAACGAACACCTTACTGCCTATAGTGACCGTGCCCGCAACGTGTGCACCCACGGATATGTGGGTATAGTCTCCGACCCTGCAATCGTGGTCGACCGAGCTGCACGTGTTTATTATAACTCCGTCGCCTACCTCGGCGCAGGAATTCAAAACCGCACCCGCCATTACCACGCTTCCGCGTCCAAGCTTAACTCCGTCACCGACAGTAGCATTCGGATGAACGAGGGTGGCAAAACAAGCACCTTCACCCTCCATCATTCTTTGCAGCCTTTCTCTGACCGCATTATTTCCGATGGCAATTATAAAATCGCTGTCCTTTATGTATTCGGCAAAGCTCGAGACCTTTCCGCTGACGTGGACCTTTTCATTGATTTCTTCCGAATCGTCGAGAAATACGAGGTCACAGTATGCCCCCGATTTTTTTGCAATATCGGCGACCACCCTTCCGTGTCCGCCCGCACCGACGATCACAAGCCTTTTATTTTTCAACATTGTTCTTTTCTTTCTCATCAGTCTTTTCGGGAGTGCCCTTGAATTCCTCCATAGTAACCGAGGTCTCCGAGCTAATGCCGCTGCGCTTGAACACAGCCGCGACAGTACCGAAAATTATTTTTATATCACCGATAAAAGTGATATTATTTACGTATTCGACGTCGAGTCTGAATTTTTCTTCCCAGGTGATCGAGTTTCTGCCGTTCACCTGCGCATATCCCGTGAGACCGGGTCTGACATCGTGTCTATGTCTCTGCTCTTCGTTGTAAAGCGGCAGATACTTGACAAGAAGGGGTCTCGGACCGACGATCGCCATATCTCCTATGAGAATATTGATAAGCTCGGGAAGCTCGTCAAGGCTTGTGCTTCTCAAAAACTTTCCGTAACCGGTAAGCCTTTTGTCGTCAGGCAAAAGGTTGCCGTCCTTATCCTTGGCATTCGTCATTGTGCGGAATTTTATGAGCTTAAAGATCTTTTCGTTCTTGCCGGGACGCTGCTGGGTAAAAAACGGATTACCGCCCATCGTGAATACGCCCACGATAATGAGTATGAGCAATATGGGAGAAAGCACGATTACAGCGATCAACGAAAGCAAAAAATCGATCAAACGTTTAAAAAACTTTGCGTACATAATTCACCTTTCAAAAACAACTTCTTACGATTTCGATGACCTTATCCTGCTCTTCTGCAGTCATCTTGTTGTCGCTGGGTAAGCACAGACCGCGATCGAAAATGTCTGCTCCGACGTCTCCGACCCCGCCTGCGATATAAGCATTTGTTTTAGCTCTGCCCGAGCCCGTTTGTGTAATAAACTCATGCATACGGTACATAGGCTGCATATGCATAGGCTTCCAGATGGGTCTGCCCTCTGCGTTGCATGCCGCCAGAGTTTCGAGTATCTGAGTAGGACAAGTCTTGCCCTTCTCGGGTATGTAAAGAGCGGTAGAGTCGTCTCTCACCTGCTTACACATATAGTCTTTGTCGATGATCATTGCCGACAGCCAGTAGTTGGGCTGAGAATTGTCGATAATGGGATTCATCTGAACAGGAAGATCCTTAAAGCCCTCACAGTATCTGTCGTATATCGCCTTTTTCTGTGCAATGTGCTCTTCAAGATAGGGGTACTGACCTCTTACGACGCCGGCAACAACGTTGCTCATACGGTAATTGTAACCGACCTCTTCATGCTGATACCAGGGAGCGTTTTCTCTCGCCTGAGTAGACCACTTGCGCGCCTTGTTTGCAACCTCGATATCATTGGTCAAAAGACATCCGCCCGATGAGCCCGTAATGATCTTGTTTCCGTTGTAGCTGATCGCCGAATAGTCACCGAACGATCCGCACTGCTTGCCGTTCAACGCAGCACCCATTGCCTCTGCCGCATCCTCGATGAGAAGAGCTCCGTGCTTTTCACATATCTGCTTAATAACGTCTATTTTTCCGAGGAAGCCGTAAAGCTCCGCACATACGACGAGCTTAACGTCGGGATAGATCTCGAAAGCCTTTTCGAGAGCTACGGGATCCATATTCCAGGATTCCTTTTCTGTATCGATAAATACGGGAATACCGCCCTCGTAAACAACAGGATTAAGTGTCGCATCAAAGGTCATATCCGAGCAAAATACTCTCTTACCCTCCAAAGCACCGTGGCTGATTGCGGGTTTGCCGTAAAGTCTTTCGCCCGCGGCTTTTACACAAAGGTGAAGCGCGGCTGTACAGCTCGACAAAGCGACAGCATACTTCATTTCCGCCTTTTCTGCGGCAATGCGCTCTACCTCGTTGATATTCTGACCGACTGTACTCATCCAGTTGGTCTCGTAAGCCTCGGTAATATATTTCATTTCGTCGCCGTGCATAGTAGGTGTTGCAAGCCAGATCTTCTTTTCAAATACTTTCATAGTAACACATCCTTGTCAAAAAATTGTAGTAAACATTCAAGAAACGATTTGCGAATTTCAAAAAAATACCGCCCCCGCCGGGAATCAAAAAATGATACTTCATCTCACGGGGTCTGCGGCGCATAAGGCATGATCGGTAGAATGATCGTTCTGCAGGGAAATACAATCATACCATTATATTTAAGTATATCACTTGTATTACATTAAGTCAAGTATAATTTAATATACTATTACGTATATTTTGTCGACAGGTAAACACAAATGACGCACACCTCACTCTATCCCCCCAAAAAAACTCCCCCAAACCCCAATTGTAAATTTTTTGAAAATTCGTCTCAAAGCAACAAAAAAGGACCGAAAAATCGGTCCTTTACGTTTTTCAAACAATATCAGCCTTCGACCTTGATCGACTTGATGACCATATCGAACATAGGTCTGTCGCTGAAGCTCGTCTTGGTGGTAGCGATCTCGTCGAGGGTCTCGAAGCCGTCGGTCATCTTACCGAAAGCGGCATACTGACCGTCGAGATGGGGTGCATCCTCGTGCATAATAAAGAACTGCGAGCCTGCGGAATTGGGGTTCATAGATCTCGCCATAGAAATAACACCGCGGGTATGCTTAAGATCATTCTTAACGCCGTTAGCAGCAAACTCACCCTTGATATGATATCCGGGACCACCCATGCCTGTGCCCTCGGGGTCACCGCCCTGAATCATAAAGCCTCTGATGACTCTGTGAAAAATAAGACCGTCATAGAATCCGCTGTTTGCCAGCTTCTCGAAATTTTCGACAGTCAAAGGAGCTGTTTCGGGGTACAGTTCGAGAGTCATCTTTCCGCCGTTTTCCATTTCAATTACAGCTGTTTTCATATTTGAATCTCCTTTTATTTAAAAAGTATAACTACAAATTATATGGGATACAGGCAATCCCGTACCCCACATATTGTACTTAAAATCAAGCGAGCCGCAAAATAACTTTGTGGCTCGCTCTTTTTATTTCAGGTCAAAAACTCAGTCTTTGAAAGCCTCTCTTGCTGCATAAGAAGTATGGAGCAATTCGTGTGCTTTGTGAGAGTTGGGCTCGCCGAGGAACTTCTCATAGAGAGCCTTGATCTGAGGATTGTTGTGGCTCTGTCTGAGAGCCTGTCTCTCATCCTCGGAGTAGAGTGCCTTAGCACGCTTTTCCTTGTAGGTGTCAACAATGTCAGCATCCTCGTTGGGAAGGAACTGGGGCTTGATGTAAGGCTGGCCGCCGCCTGCGATACAACCGCCGGGACATCCCATGATCTCGATGAACGCATACTTGCTCTTGCCTGCTCTGATGTCGTCAAGGAGAACCTTGGCATTCTTCATGCCGTGAGCAACTGCAACCCAGATAGTGGTACCGTTGAGCTCGAGAGAAGCTTCCTTAATGCCGTCGAAGCCACGAACAGCCTCGAACTTAACAGCAGCGTGTTCCTTGCCGGTGAGTACGTAGTAAGCAGTTCTGAGAGCCGCCTCCATAACACCGCCTGTAACACCGAAGATAACGCCTGCACCGGTGTAATCGCCAACAACGTCATTGTCGAACTCTTCATCGGGAAGCTTATTGAAGTTGATACCGGAACGCTTGATAAGCTTAGCAAGTTCTCTTGTTGTAAGAACTGCGTCAACGTCCTTAAGACCGTTTGTTACGAGCTGATCTCTTTCCTTTTCAGCCTTCTTAGCGGTACAAGGCATAATGGAAACAACGAACATATCCTTGGGGTCAATGCCGTTTGCTTCAGCATAGTAGGACTTGAGGATCGCACCGAACATTTCGTGAGGAGACTTGCAGGAAGAAAGGTGACCGAGAAGATCGCCGTAGTTAATTTCTGCATAGTTGATCCAACCGGGAGAGCAAGAGGTGATCATAGGAAGCTGACCGCCGTTCTTGATTCTGCCGAGAAGCTCTGTAGCTTCTTCCATAATTGTAAGGTCAGCCGCATAGTTGGTATCAAATACCTTCTTGAAGCCGAGTCTCTTGAGGGCGGCAACCATCTTGCCTGTGCAAGGAGTACCGACCTTCATACCAAACTCTTCGCCGAGAGCAGCTCTTACAGCGGGAGCGGTCTGAACGACAACGTACTTACCTTCAGCCATAGCCTTGTCAACCAAAGCGATCTCGCTCTTTTCCATCAATGCACCTGTGGGGCAAACGCTTACGCACTGACCGCAGAGGATACAGGGAGAGTTAGCGAAGGAACGGTTTTCAGCGGGAGCAACAATAGTATTGAAGCCTCTCTTTTCAAAACCGAGAACGCCCTTACCGTGAGCATTCTTACATCTTTCAACACAACGTCCGCAGAGAACGCACTTGGATGTGTCTCTGATGATAGAGGGTGTGAGCTGATCGATGGTAATGGGAGTCTGAGCACCTCTGAACATATCTTCTCTTGCGCCGGTAACCTTAGCGGCATAGAGGAGCTCACAGTATTCATTCTTATCACACTGCTGGCACTTCATAGAGTGGTTGGAGAGCAAGAGTTCAACAGATGCTCTTCTTGCGGAAACAGCCTTGGGAGAAGAAATGATAACCTTCATATCGGGAGTAATGGGGTATACGCAGGATGCAACGAGACGCTGAGGACCGTAAGCAACCTCACCCTTATCATTCTTTCTGCCTTCCTGAACTTCTACAAGACATACACGGCAGGAGCCTTTGGAGCATTCGCCGTGGTTGTAAGCACAGAGTGTGGGGATATCGTAGCCGCAAGCCTTTGCAGCTTCAAGGACAGTTAATCCTGCCTCTACTTGGTAGGAAACGCCTTCAATATAAATATTAATCAATGCCATTTT
Source organism: Clostridia bacterium (assembly GCA_017441005.1). Classification (GTDB taxonomy): domain Bacteria; phylum Bacillota; class Clostridia; order Oscillospirales; family CAG-272; genus RGIG1995. The sequence continues at coordinate 49,023 of JAFSAM010000074.1, forward strand.
TTCATTTCCCCCTTAATTACTTCTTTTCAATAGCCTTGAACTTACAAGAGGATACACACATACCGCACTTGATACACTTAGCCTGATCGATAACGTAGGGTTCCTTACCTACAACGCCTGTGATAGCGTTAACAGGACACTGACGTGCGCAGAGCGAGCACTTCTTGCACTTTTCGGGATCTATAACGTACTGCATGAGGTTCTTACAAACCTTAGCGGGACACTTCTTATCAACAACGTGAGCGATATATTCATCTCTGAACGCATGGAGAGTAGACAATACAGGGTTAGCTGCAGTCTGACCGAGAGCACAGAGAGAGCCTGTCTTAATGGTCTGGCTGAGTTCTTCGAGCTCGTCAATATCCTTAAGAGTAGCCTTACCGTCGGTGATCTTTGTCAAGATCTCAAGCAAACGCTTTGTACCGATACGGCAGGGAGAGCACTTACCGCAGGACTCGTCGCAGATAAATTCCATATAGAACTTAGCAACGTCAACCATACAGTTGTCTTCGTCCATAACGATAGCACCGCCGGAGCCCATCATCGAGCCCTTAGCAACGAGAGTATCGAAGTCGATAGTGGAGTCAAGGTCTTTTTCTGTCAAGCAACCGCCGGAAGGACCACCGGTCTGAATAGCCTTGAACTTCTTGCCGTCGGGAATACCGCCGCCGATATCATAGATAAGCTCGCGGAGAGTTGTACCCATGGGGATCTCAACGAGACCGACGTTGTTGATCTTACCGCCGAGAGCGAATACCTTAGTACCCTTGGACTTTTCGGTACCGTACTGACCGAACTTTTCAGCGCCCTCACGGAGAATGTAGGGAACGCAAGCCAAGGTTTCAACATTGTTAACGATAGTGGGACAGCCCCAAAGACCTTTAACTGCAGGGAACGGAGGACGGGGTCTGGGCATACCTCTCTGACCTTCGATAGAGTTAAGGAGAGCGGTTTCTTCGCCGCAAACAAACGCGCCCGCGCCAAGTCTGATATGTACACGGAAGCTGAAGTCTGTACCGAGAATGTTATCGCCGAGAAGGCCGATCTCTTCAGCCTGCTTGATAGCGATCTTAAGTCTCTTTACAGCAATGGGGTACTCTGCACGAACGTAGAAGTAACCGTTCTGAGCGCCGATAGCATAGCCTGCGATAGCCATACCTTCGATAACTGCAAGGGGGTTACCTTCGAGAATGGAACGGTCCATGAATGCACCGGGGTCACCCTCGTCACCGTTACAAACAACGTACTTTTCGCCGTCGGGCTGAGCATAAGCGAAGTTCCACTTCATACCTGTGGGGAAGCCGCCGCCGCCGCGTCCGCGAAGACCGGATGCGAGAACGGAGTCAATAACAGCCTTTCTGTCCATCTTAAGTGCATTGGAAAGACCCTGGAATGCACCGGAACCGAGAGCTTCTTCAATATTTTCGGGGTCGATAGCGCCACAGCCGTGGAGAGAGATACGAACCTGCTTCTTGTAGAATTCGATGTCATCCTGCTTAGCGATCTTTTCTTTTGTCTTGGGGTCAACGTAGAGCAATCTGTCAATGATCTCACCGCCGATGAGGTCCTTTTCAACGATCTCTTCTACGTCATCAATAGTAACGAGTCTGTAAAGAGTATCCTCGGGATAGATCTTTACGAAGGGACCCTGAGAACAGAAACCGAAACAACCAACCTGGTTAACTGTAACCTTGTCGGAAAGTCCCTTTTCTGCAACGAGCTTTTCAAATTTAGCTTTAATTTCGAGAGAGTTTGAGGAAATACAGCCTGTACCGCCGCAAAGAACAACGGCTCTCTTACCGTTCTTACCCTCGATCTTTTTGCCGTATGCGTCCGCACAAGCAGCACAAGTAGCGGCAAGCTGTTCAAAATTCTTAATCTTTTCCATAATACTTATGCCTCCTTCTTGCGATATTCGTCAACGATTACGGGAACGTCGGAAACCTTGAGTTTAGGATAAACCTTACCGTTAATGGTAACAGCGGGAGCAATACCGCATGCACCGATGCAACGGAGTGCGTCAAGTGTGAACAAACCGTCTTTGGTAGTTCCGCCGGGAGCGATTCCCAACAGTTCGGAGAATTTGTCGATGATCTGCTGTGCGCCCTTAACGTAACAAGCAGTACCGAGGCAAACGCCGACAACGTACTTTCCTTTCGGCTGGAGCGAGAAGAAAGAATAGAAGGTAACTACGCCGTAAATCTCTGCAACGGAGATTCCGGTTCTTTCGGATACGATTTCCTGTACTTCAAGAGGAATATAGCCGTATTCTTCCTGAATTGCAGACAAAATCATCATCAAAGGTGTTTTTTCTTCAACGTATCTGTCACAGATTTCGTTGATCTTAGCAACTGATGCTTCACTCAAATGG